>JAAZBG010000306.1 GCA_012513915.1 Fibrobacter sp. | reverse complement strand
TTTTATTTTGTCAAAAATAGATAAGAATCGAAAGGAAGGATTGCAAATGGCAGCTTAAAGATCTATTTTAAACTCGGTACTCTTGAGTAAAATACCTTATGTTGGTATCGTTGGTTGATCGTTGGTTGTATTCCTGTGTTGTCATATCTTATTTGTGATACATACCTCTTATCTGGTTTTAAAAAAAAGTTTTCAGTACTTTCAATGGGTGACTTTCATACGCTTTGACTATCTCATGACCATTAACAGTGCTTTGTCTGTTGAATAATTTACAATTTGACCATTATCAATCTGGAATGAGTCCACACCTTGAATAGGATGCGGACTTGCGGACAGAGCGGCGAAAACGCTATACAAAAGGAGAAATCAGTGGTTTCTCCGGGACTATTATGGTGAAGATGCTGATTGGTAAAGAGGTAATTTCACAAATACCCGTTTAAGTTGGGATGGAGCAATTTTTCGGGGGTGAATTTTTATGAGGCAAGGACTCCTTCCAGGCCGGGAATGTCGCCTTTTCCGGTGATTATTTGCAAGCTGGAATTATCAAGAGCATCTTCAATCGGTTCGTGTCGTCCTCCCAGGTGCTGTGCCAGGAATGCTTCTATGATGGCGTTGAAAGACAGGTTGTTTTCAGGGCGGGCGAAGCCGTGGCCCTCATCAGGGTAGAGAATATTTTCCAAAGCTACGACAAAGATGTGCCTGTTTTCATCGCCGTTTTGATCCTGGAAATAAAAGATGTGCTGGTTGGTATAATTCCATCCATAGTAACGAATGCCACGACCTTTGTCGAATGTAACCGGGTGTGCGTTTTCAGGATTGGCACGCGGTGCCACCCACACATTGAGTACCCCATCCAGTGGAGCCAGCCAGGCAAGGTGCATACCATCCGGGCTGATTTCTACCTTGAATCGATTGGGATTATCGAATAACACCTTGCGGGGGATGAGTGGAACATTCGATAGGTTCATACCATTTCCTTTCGTGTGAAGATATCACGCTTATACTGCTACTGCGACCTGGTGTACTGATATATGGATGTCAAATATGTCATTTTGTAATATAATTTAAACCTGAATCAATACAGAATTCCATTCACGTAAACATTGATTATTGATCCTGAAAACTTATGTTTAGGTTTACAAGATTCAAATTAATGCAAAAAAAATGTTCCGGTGTGGATTGCCACGAGTTTGACAGACGATAGGTATGACTGGAAAACAAAACCAATTCAAATAAGCTAAGGTCGTTATTTGTTATGGGGGCTACTTCAACAGAACTTGCAAAGGCAATTTCACAAAAACCGAATCGAATTGCAGGTTCAAGATCGTCGGGTAAAATATGGAATAGTAGTCGAAGAGCAGTGAAGAAGGTTCCCCGGGTTAGGCATGCAAAGGCAAGTCCAAATGTCTCCGATGGTACTACCCTGTAGGTTTACGAAAACAATAGGTCCAGGATTTGTCCTGTCACTATACATGTACCGATGGTTTACCAACCGAAGACGAAATAAACTACATGATGCTGCTGGGGTTGCAAACTGGGCGGAAGACGGTATTGAAATACTCGAGATTTAACCTTTAACAGTTACAAAATGTAATAGAACTACTTACTTTAGGTCAGACATGAACTATTATGATGAACTGTATAAAATATCAAGAAATTAGATCTACGCAAAAGTTGACTATGTTTTTCTTTTTTGCTCTATTTGTTTCCTGTGGTAGTGATGTCGCTAAGCAATGGAATTTTGAATGGTCGTACTGTAATAGAGTTGATAGTTCAGCGATTCTACTGCCATTGGAACCAATTATTGACATTAAATCCACTCAATTTGACCCTTCAGCAGAAAATCCTGTTTTTAATCAAAATGGCAAGCTGACATTTAGTGTATACATTGTGGGCAGCGATTCATATGTCTATGATTTTCATAATAATGCGAAACTACACGTCCAACTTTTTCTTAATAACAATGTTTGTTTTGATACTTTATTTACCTGGAATGAACTTAGATTTAGTAAGGCTGATGATGTAGCGGGGAATAAGAATCAAGATGTAAATTTTCAGACATTTTATATTTCAGCATTTAAGTAAACGCGTGAATGTAAGCATATTGGTAGTTTTTCAATCAGTTCGCTTTATGGGAGGATGCATAGGTGTGCATTAAAGGAGGAGTGGACAGTAATAATTCCCTACTTATTATTTCGTATTGACTCATCCGTTCCCTTTTACTTAATTTAACGATAGAGTTCATATCATACGCGATGAGGTAAAACCGAGGATAATTAGTATCTTTTTTACTAATAAAATTGAGGAATGAATATGCCTTCACCAGTTCCTACATATCCAAAGATTTATCACATTGTGCACTTTGATAAGTTGTCATCCATTCTTCTAAAAGGTGGTTTACTGTGTGATGCTGAAATCATTCGCACACCACAACAAGGGACTACAATTGGAATGGGGAAAATAAAACAAAGGCGACTCAATATTTCACTTTCTTGCTATCCCGAACTTCATGTTGGAGAATGTGTACCATTTTACTTCTGTCCTCGTTCAATTATGTTGTATATGCTCTATATGGCTAATCATGAAGAAGTCGATTATCATGGTGGACAGGAACCTATAATTCATCTTCAGTCGGATCTTATGCAAACTATTTCCTGGGCAAATAAAAATCATCGTCGTTGGGTTTTTACTGATTCTAATGCAGGTTCATATTATTTCAATGCTTACGATAACTTATCACAGCTTTCAAATATAGACTGGAATGCGGTCAATGCATTGAACTGGGTGGAATGCAGAGATAAGAAGCAGGCTGAATTTTTAATAGAAGCAAATTTTCCATGGGAACTGGTCGAATACATTGGTGTTTATTCTGAGGCTCAAGCTGGTGAAGTTAAAGAAATCCTCAACAAAGTTACACATCGACCTCCGGTGCAAACGAGGCGTGATTGGTATTACTAAGAGGCTAAAATGATACAATACAAAAGCGGTGATTTACTTAAAGAAGATGTAGTAGCTATTGTCAACACTGTAAACTGTGTTGGTGTAATGGGTCGCGGTATCGCACTGCAATTTAAAAAAAGATTTCCGAATAATTTTAAACTGTATGAGTCTGCTTGCAAACGGAATGAGGTTGTTCCTGGGAAAATGTTTGTTTACGAAACAGGATCTTTTACTAATCCAAGATTCATAATTAATTTTCCAACAAAAAGACACTGGCGCGCTGATAGTCGTATTGAAGATATCAAAGAGGGGCTTAATGATCTCAAAAAAGTGATAAAAGATAACCAAATAAATTCAATTGCCCTGCCCCCTCTAGGATGTGGACTTGGCGGTTTGAATTGGATGGAAGTAAAACCTCTAATTGAACGAACTTTTCAAAATTTACCTAATTGCAATGTAGTAGTATTTGAACCGTTGGGGACTCCGGTTGCAAAGGAATTAATTCAAAATACCAGGGTTCCAAAAATGACAGCTGGTCGGGCAGCGTTAGTTGAATTAGTATACCGTTACCTCGAGGGATTACTTGATCCATTCATTACGCTTATTGAAGTTCACAAACTTCTTTATTTTCTTCAGGAGAGCGGTGAAAATTTACGGTTAAATTATACTAAGGGGTATTATGGTCCATATGCAGAAAACCTTCGTCACGTTTTGAATGCAGTTGAAGGACATTATCTATCAGGATATGCTGATGGCGGAGACAAACCGGATAAAGAATTAAAGTTAGTACCCGGAGCATATAAGAAGGCATCAACATTCCTTGCAGTACATCAAAAGACAAAGTACCATTTTGATCGTGTTGCTGATCTTGTTGAAGGTTTTGAATCTCCATTTGGGCTTGAACTTCTGGCTACTGTACATTGGATTGTGAAAAATGAAACAGTAAAAAATGGTGAGGATGTTTTGCGGCAGACGTATTCATGGAACGAAAGAAAGAAACAATTTTCTCCGAGGCAAATTGAACTTGCATTGGCTGTGCTTTCTGACAAAGGGTGGATTGATATAAAAGAATGTTAGAATATATGGAAAAATCAAAAGGGAAAATAAACTTGAAATAGCAAAAGAATTAATAAAAGTAAACAAGACAAACGATGTTTAAATCCGCAACCAACATTGATTAATTATAAAAATGTTTTATAGAGAACAGGAAGTACCTTTATTTCCATCACCCCAAAAGCACCCCTCTCAAAGCCTCAACCTTCCCGAAATCCGGACGGTCATAAAAAATCCCGGTATTACCCTCCAGGCTCAATCCCCTTAAAAACAGATACAAAACGCCGCCGAAATGTTTCTTATAGGAATATCCCGGCTTATGTACCCGAAGATATTGATCAAGTGCCACCGTATAGAGATAATACTGTAAAACATAGTGCTCGCTGTTCATGACCTTGCGGAGTTTGTCCGGGGTGTAATCCTGTGATGTGCTGCCGAGGTAGTTGGATTTCCAGTCGATGATATAGAACCTGTCATCATGCTCGAAAATCATATCGACATAACCTTTTATAAACCCGCTCAGCGTCTCAAAACTCAACCCCTCCGCTGTATAGATATCACCAAAAAGCGTCTGCTGATCCTCAAAAACCGCCCGTATTTCCCGGTGTGTCACGGGTTTGAGCGGGAAATAAAACTCCATCTCCTTGATGCAGTGCTCCTTATCGATCTGACCAAGTGTCATCGTCGCATCAGCGGTTTTAAGGGAAACTTTTTGAAGCGTCGTGAGCATGTCGGTAATAACTGTTGTCCAGGTGGTTTCGTATCCGTTTTTTTCAAGTGATGCTGTTACCTGCTCCATGGTGTCAGAACCTATTTCTGCTGATAGATCCGTAGCCTCGATAATATCATGAAGCAGAGTTCCGGATTTTGCACCCCTTGGAAACGAAAAAATATCAAAATCCACCGCGGCACTTTTTTGAAGATTCAGCGCGATCTCACGCTCATCAAACTGCATCTCGAAATGCTGCGGCTGCGACGTCCCGGAATGGGTGAGAAGGGAGTAACTTGCGATTCTCCAGGGTGATGCAACCTTGCCGGTGAATTTCCGCACAACAAGATCGTCATGTTCATCAGTGCGTTTTTCAGAGTAGTACGCCGATGTGACGATCTCCGGTACCTTTGTAACTGCAATTGCATCACTTAGCGAGGTTTGTTTTTCAAGTGCATCAAGGAAAAATTCATCTGGCTGTTTATTGGTAATGATGTTCAGTGATGAGACACTTTTTACCGCACACTGGTTGCTGAACAGCAGCCAGGTGAGTGATGATGTCTGTGCGTCCTTTGAATCTTCGTAATAGAGGTAACAGAGTGATTTCGCACGTGTCAGCGCGACATAGAGCAGGCGCAGATTTTCGGCGAGCTGTTCGTTGTTGTATTGCTCTTCATGCTGTTCTATCTCGTTTTTGCCAATAACAAATAAGGGCGTTCCATGATCATCGTGTACAATACACGGTTCGCCTTTGCGGGTATTTGAACGCACTGATTTGACAATTCCGATATCAGGGCAGAAAACAATATCAAATTCAAGTCCTTTACTTTTATGTACCGTCATGATCTGTACGGCATCATCATCCGTATCAAGCCTGATAAGCTCATCATCGGAGGGGCTGCTTTTTAACTCAGCCATCTTGATTTTGCGTGATAATAATGCGAGCAGAGCGCCGGGACGATCGTGGCCACTTGTTGTTTCTTTTTCCAGTAACTCTTTAATATGGTAGTAGTTAGTGATCTTTCGTTCACCTGATACCTGAGATAGTACTGTCTGTTCGATATCAAGATCCCGAAAGAACCGGTTGATCATCACCCCGAACCCTTCAGCGTACCATTCAGCCTGAGCATTTGTAAAGAGCGCGAGCCATTTGCCGAACTCGTTTACGTTGTTTGACAGATTATAAATCTGACTGCTGTTGAAATTGAAAAAGGGGAGGGTAAGCACCGCGTTAATCAGTGCATCGGTCGGTTTTGCGATTGCACTGAGCAGTTGAAAAAAGTCGGTAGCTTCCGCTGTTGAAAAAACACTTGCACTGCTTGCAATCACCGACGGAATTCCGATTTCGGAAAGCGCATTCTGATAGTAGAACGCATCTTTATTAAAGCGCACAAGTATTGCGATATGTGATGTATGAATCTTTTCTACCCCGATTGTTCCATGGGCAATCAGCCGCCAAATTTCACAGATAACATCATTCATCACCGTCACTGTTGAATTTTTTTTGTTTGAAATGAATCGTAGTTGTAACGGTTGCATTTCGAGGTTGTTATCGATAATCTTTGCAGCATCGGTGACCCCGCCTTTGACTGATGCGATATCAATTTCATCAATGAAAAACGGTTGTGCTGCCTGTGTAAAAAGCTGTACTACGGCGTTTACCAGTGATGGGGCCGAGCGGTAGTTGGTATCAAGCGTAAAATGTGACTCAACTTCATGTGATGCCCTAAGATAGGTAAAAACATCTGCACCCCGAAAACTGTAAATAGCCTGTTTGGGATCTCCGATAAAAAAGGTGATCGTAGAGTTTTTCTGGTACTCGTTCTCCGGATGCACGCCCCCGGACACCACGCCCCCTAAATCCCCCGCAGGGGGACTTGAAGAGTTTGTACAAATAGTCCCAACTTCAATTCCAATTCCCCCTGCGGGAGCCTCTTGGGAATACCTGCCGAGGTGAGATTTTGGGGGCGAGGATTGTTGTATTGTCGTGGGCACAGTCTCCACAAAAAGCTGCTTAAAAATCCCATACTGTACCGGATCGGTATCCTGAAATTCATCAATAAGCGCCGCACGGTATTTTGTCAGCACCTGTGCCCTGAACAGCTCTGCCTGTGATGATTGCAGGGTGAGATAGACGTTATTAAGCATGTCATCAAAGGAGATCGCATTGTTGCGTTTTTTTGCATCAATAACATGCGTTTTAATAAAGCTAATTGATTGACTATAAAAATATTCAAGCTGCTTTTCGTAGAGAGTGTCAAGTGATGTTACGCATTCGAGAAGGTCATCACAGAGTGTGAAAAAGTCATGGTTGACAAGCTGAGAGCCTTTCTTGAAACTGTTTTTAATTTTTGTCAGTGTGAACAGTTCAAGTGACTTTTTATCGTTAATAGTTACAGATCCGTTTGCAGCAATATGATCTAATTTAATTACACCCGCAACAATTTTTGCATCACTGTAGCTGGTCTTTGAAAGCTGGCATTTATTAAGGCAATCTATAATCTCTGTTTTTTGTGTTGTCCATTGATCGAAAAACAGGCCGGTAAGTGATTGTAAATGAGCTTCGACAGGAGAGTAATCAACCGGTGTACAGTCAGGTATAATGCGTGCTGAATTGTAATTATTGTAATCATCGAAAATGCTTTCAAATGTTTCCGGTAATACTTTATTGGTTTTTAAGTAGTTAATAAAACCGGGAGCTGTAGTATAAAAGTTAACCCGCCAGAAATCCTGAGCTGCCTGACTAACATACTCGCTTTGACTTTTAATAAAATCAGGATCAAATGTAGAACTGCTTTCAAACGCAAAATCCGACAGTAGTTTTTTACAAAAACCGTGGATTGTGTAGACAGGGCAGGTATCCAGTGATGCGAGTGCGGTTTTCAGAGTATCGATAGCATCTGTGGGGGTGATTCTGGAAATCAGGTTCCCGATAAGAGGGTCATCAGAACTGCCCGCCGTAAACGCCTCAAGAGCCTCTTTTAAATAGAGATAGATACGTTCGCGGAGTTCATGGGTAGCAGCTTCGGTGAATGTAACCACCAGTATCGATGATAGCGGGAGTCGTTTCTCAAGGAGTAACCTCATGAAAATACGTGTGATAGTAAATGTCTTACCAGTCCCAGCACTTGCCTCGATAAGATTGCTGCCGGAGAGGGGTGATGTTATTGCGTTAAATGGTGTAAGTGGTTGTTTTGTTAGGTCGTTAATCATTGTCACCTCCACTAACATCAGTCATATGATCATACAATGGCAGCAGGATTTGTGATGCAATCGCTTCAAACTCAGTGTTTAAGGTGTTATAAACACCCCCTGATATTGCGGCTCCTGATACCTCGCCCCCTAGCACCTCGCCCCATAAATCCCCCGCAGGGGGACTTGAAGAGACTACACTACTAGACTGTCCTTCATTTTCAAAGTCCCCCTGCGGGGGATTTAGTGCGCGTGTGTTCAGGGGGCGAGGTATCAGTGGCCGAGCTTCTCCATCAAAACACAACGAGATATACCGGTCTTCCGATTCAGCATTTGATGAATTATATGTTCCTTCTAACCACATCTTAGTCGCATCTAAAAGTGCTTTTTCCCGCCCTGAAGATAACTGTTCCACGTATTTTGCTGATGTCCATGGGAAAAATCTTAGTGGCCTTATATTTCCATTTTTGAAGAACTTAAGAAATATATCAAGATACTGCTTCGGGTCGTTCACTGGTTTAAACAGGCGTGATGTCGTACTTGAAAGCAGGATCGTCGACTTTGGATAATCGTCTGATTTTAGTGCGTTTAAAAAAAGGTGTTGAATCCAGGCACCTATCAGATCCAGTGGCTTCTCTTTAGAATTGCGGCACACGATCAGATTCGATTTGAATACCGGTCGAAGCGTTCCATACACAAAGATATTTTCAAAGGTATAATCGATATCAGGATTTTCAAGCTGAGCGGTTGTAGTGTATTCTGCAACGCGTCTGGAAAAAGTCTGAACATCACTGAAAATTGTATCAAATTCAATTAAGCCAGGTTGTCCGTGAGGCAATAAATTCAATACTTTATAATAATTGTATAATTCTTTTTCTGAACCTCTGGAATTATAGACAGCATCAAAGATTTGTTGACGAATATCATAACTTTCAAGATTATCAAGTCGAAACGATTCGACATCGTCCACAGCTTCCTGAAGATATGCGAATTCCATCCGTAACACATTGTTGAGAAAATATTTGGAAGGATTTTTATAGAATTTTATCAGGTCATTAATGGTAATCTCAAACTTATGATCATCAGGCAGGGGAATATCATGAATAATAAAAGGTTTAACATCATAATTACCCTTTGAATTTAATAGCGTTACAGCGCTTTGGTATGATCGGGTATTATAGCTGAAGGGGGTTGTGTCCTTGCCTCCTGATACCACGCCCCCTAAATCCCCTGCAGGGGGACTTAGGGGGTGAGTGTTTAGCGAACGAGGTTTTGGGGAATAGCGTAAGTCTCTAAAATAAGCCGCATTAAAAGCATGCAGCTTATGTCTCCGAACCAATCCAATTTCCACCTCCTGGATACTGGCTTCTGGATTCTGGCTACTGAATTCTTCTTCCTGGCTTCTGGCTACAGGATTCTGAATTCTATCCACTTCTTCTTCTTCACTCCCAACTACTGGCTTCTGGATTCTGGCTTCTGAATTCTTCCCTCTGACCATCCTCCTCACATAACCAACTAATTCCTCCACACATATCGAAGCATGTGCAACCCGTTCATTATGCTCATTTTGGCCGAGATAACTGATATAAAACTTTTCCCGTGCACTCATGATTGTTTCGAGAAATACGTACCGGTCTTCGATTTCAATTGAGCGGTCACCTTTGCGGGGACGGTTTGCGATAAGATCCCAGGACATCACATTTCCCCGTCGTGGAAAAACGTTTTCGTTCATACCGATTAAACATATGACTTTAAAAGGAATACCACGCATCGGAAGCAATGAGCAGAAGGTGATACCGCCATTCATATAGCCGTGACTGATCCGTATTGATGCCACCTCACCTTTAAGCCATGTCAGGATGACATCAAATGATATAACAAGTTTATTATCAGCATCTTGTGACGTTGATTCAATGTGCTGTGTGTAGCTGATCAGTCGTTCAGTGGTCCTGGTGAGTGTCGAAAGTTCAGATTGTGTGGTTTCGTTATCATTAAAAAAGGTCGAAATCAGCGAATTGATAATCCTGACCCACTCAATTAAAGTGTATGATTTTGAAAGCGTTACAGTGATGTTCTCAATTGCTTTGTAAAAGGTAAGAAATTTTCCGAATGTTTCCGCCGATGTGCTGGAACTTATGAGATCATTTCCAGTAATACCTTGATATAAAATAAAATCCAGCTTTGGCATAACAAATCCGAGCATAAGCTGATCGATACCGGATTTCCAGGTGTTTTCGCTGGTAGGGGGAAGGTTAAGTGATTCTTTATGTTTTGGATCCCGCGCCCAGTTGATCTGCGTTTCAATCAGCCAGTTTTTGATCTGCAGTATTTCATCAATTGATAAGTTAAATTTCTCTCTAACTGCCTCATTTTCCAATATGTTAATTATTGATGTGAAGGTAAACCGCGAATTAACCAACGCTAAAATCTCAAGAAAGGTTGCAGAAACCGGCGACGAATCCTGAAGTGTCTTGTCGGTTATCGTATACTGCATTTGAGGCCCATTGGAGGCATTAAAGACGTTTGAGACATGCACTGAGTACTCTCCGATCTCGGGTGCCATAACGGCGATATCTGAGAGTTTTAATTCAGGGTTGGCATTCAGGCTGTCGAGCAGGAAGTCATGAAGCACCTGAATCTCGCGCAATTTGCTGTGACAGGAATGAATCTGGATTGATGTATCCGACGGAGAAATTATTCCGGAAATCGCCTCGGTTGGCATAACAACTTGATTTTGAATTTGTTGCAAAAGTGACTGCGACTCAGAAGTCACAAGCGTATATGATTCATCAGAGTTGCCACCGTGCAGACGGGCAAGGAAATCCCGGCCGTAGGTGCCAAAAGAACTGAGCAGCGGGTTAAGTGTTTCGTAGTGTTCAGTCGTGATATCGACAGCTTTTTTCCTGAGCCGTTTGCGTTTGCGATTGAGTTGAGTAAGTTCCCGTTCAGAAATTATATCATCCCAGAATTCACTACAGGGGTTTAACAGAAAGTAATTAATATCAATGAATTGTGCGAGTATTTCGATCATATCGGTAAAGAACACTGGAAGTGACGAAATTCCAAAGAACGAAACCCGCTCTGGAAGATCCGGATGCCCCTTTGATACCTTTAACGTATTGATAAACTTATTTTTAAGATGAAGTCGATGAGCAGGAATATCAATCGAAAGCTTCTGCCACAGACGCATTTGCCATGAGTGGTCACCAGTATTCTTTTCCCACTGTTCGATCATGTCTGTGCGATACATCGTGTACTGATCAAATATATCAGCGATTTTTTTTGAGAGCTGAAATCGTTTAATGTCGTTATTGTCAACAAGATATGACTTAAGTTGAGTAAACAAAGGATCATCCAGCATTGATGGCAGCAGATTGAAAATCCGCCAGGTAAGCAGTCCAGGATCAAAAGGAATCAGATCACCTTTGAATGTATGGTCAACCTGAAGCAAATTGTTGAAAAATGCAGTAGGAAAGGGAAATTTGCAAAAAGCATTAATTTTTAAAAGTTTAGCTATTTCAAGAGAGAGCCACTGTTCCATGCCGCGGCTCTGTACAACGATCACTTCTTCCTGAAATATAGATTTACGTGGTTGTCTGATAATATCTGCCAGAGTTGGAAGCAGAGATTCGATTCTGTTGCTGGTATAAAGATTAAATGCCATTTGTAGATCTGGAGCGTCTCACGAAATTATTAATAATTAAGTTTCTTTATAAAATAATTCAGAACGTTCAATAGTGCTATCACAAGGGGATGACCTCACCACCTCACCCGCAGGAGAGGTATAATTGTGCTGAAAATAAATGATCCTAAATGGCGCAGTTGGCGTGAATGCAGAACCGTAAGATATTGAGATGATAAGCTTTGAAAACCTCGCAGGCTTTATCGAAGGGTGATAAAGTCAAAGGGTTACAATGTCTTGTGCGGCAGCACATAATTCATTACCCTTCGAGAACGAAGTGACAACGGTTTGAAACGCTTAGCGCTCAATAGGTTACGGTTCTGCGCCGTGATCAACTACGCCATTTAGGATGATAGTTGAATTGTTCATTCCGAGGCCTGACCGTAAGGGAGTGCGTTCTTTCCAATGAGAAGCAGGAACCCCCTTCTTTACAGTCGGGGCTCGGAATGATGGTTATTAATCGTTATAAAGAAAAAGAACTTACTTTCTCAAAGGAATGTAAGTTCTTTAATTTCAAAACAATTACACCTCCCTCCTCGGGGGAGGTCGCGCGACCCTGAGCGCGGGAGGGGTCAGGGAGGGGTCAGGGAGGGGGCAGGGAGGGGGCAGGGAGGGGGCAAGTCACTTCAACCCAACAACGACTGACCGTAAATAATCTGAAATTTCATCCGGGGATGCATTCCTGCTGATAGTATTTCGGGATAGTAACTGCGGTACTGAGAATGGAGTACCAAATATCACCCGGCAGCTTTTTTCCAAACTGTCAACGTTAACAGGAACTATCGTTGTACCGGTTTCTCTGACAAGAAGACTTACAGCCGATTTAAAAGGTCCGCTAACAGAATTTTTTGAAATATGCCCTTCAGGAAATACTATGAGATTACGCTTGTTACGAATAATTGACAGTGACACTTTTACTACCTGAATCGGGTCATTAGGTGGTTCGACATTGATAATGTGCTCACCAAGGAATGAGTAGGGAATTCCAGGGTATTTTTCATTTGTTTCTGCAATAAAATAAGTCTCTCTTCTTAGCGTTTCAGGGATTGAGTGCAGTATCCAGAATGCATCAAGAATATTACTGTGATTCGAGATAAAAATGAGAGGAGACGAGATGTTGTGGAGGATATCAACGTTTTGCGCAGAGAATTTATTGGCGCCGGAAACAAATCCGCGAATCACCGGTAATGCGACCTGCTTAAGTATAGTGCTTTTCGGTAATATAGGAAAATCAATTTGTTCACCAAGAATCCTGTCCCGTAGGCTGAGCACGCGATCCATTGCAGGTTGAATACCATAGAATTTCTGATCGCGCATAAATGAAACAAGATCATTTACTGTTTCCAGACGACTGAAAATCGATTCAGGAATATTGACTTTAAACTGTTTCTCAGTGCAGCTCAGAAGGTCGATTTTATCGAATGATTCAAGGCCCAGATCCATTTCAAGATGTGACCGCGGTGTAATGATATTCCGATCCAGTTTTGGTGCTACGTGCAGAATACAGTCTACAACTTTTGCAAACTCATCAGTCTGCATCAGGACTACTTCAACGACAGAAAGCTGCTCCGGTACACCTTTGACATTTGTCTTTCGTTTTATTGAATTGTAAAGTTTTATCAGTTCTGGTTTCTTGAGTTTTTTTGTTGTCGTTCGTGGCAGAGGAGTAAACACAGTAACGAAATCGGAGACTTTTCTATGTATCGGCTGTCCTTTTCCAAGCCTGTTCAGTTCCTCAAAAAGCATATCTGATGCCTGCATGAGAGAACTGTTCTTGCGGACTTCCGGTGATGGAACGATGGCTGCTGCTACAATTTCACCTTCATCCTGCTTAATGCCAAAAATTCCTATCTCTTCGATCATCGGTGATGTCCCGTAATAATCCTCAAGTTCATCGGGGTAGACATTTTTCCCAGTGTCAAGAACAATGACATCCTTTTTTCGACCATTGATAAAGAGAAAACCCTCTTTATCAAGATATCCAAGATCTCCTGTACGAAACCATCCGTTTCTATCAAGTACCTCATCGGTGAGTGTCTGATTTTTATAATAACCTTTGAAAACGCAATTTCCCCGTAGAAGGATTTCGCCCCGGCCGCTTGCATCCGGATCGGCAATTTTTATCTCATTCTCGCCAAGTATGGGGCCGACAGATCCAAGTTTTTGATTATTGAGAGGGCAGAGAGCTATGGGACCAAACGTCTCGGTAAGTCCGTAGCCTTCGACGATATTAAAACCAAGCTGACGAAATCCGTTCCAGTATTTTTTGTTGAGTGCCGCACCACCGGAGACGATTACCTTAAGTTTTCCACCGAAACTACTATGAACTGTTGTGAAAAGCTTCCGTCTGAATCCGCCGCCTAGTGTCTCACCAACAGTTGCTGAAATTGTTTTCATTCCCGCAAACATCGATTGCACCATCGGCCCTTTTTTCTTGATATTATGCATAATACTATCATAAAAAAGCGCGATCATTTTCGGAACAGCAGGAAGCATTGTCACGCCCTTATCCTGAAGTGCCTCAAGGATAAGCGGTCCCTTTAGCTGCGGGACAAACACCACATCCATTCCCGCAAGAATCGGGCCGGCAATACACGCTGCAAAACCAAAAACATGATGCAGCGGGAGTACTGCACAAACAGTATCAACTGATGACAATTTCATACGGGGAATGCCATAGCGGGTTACCACCGTGAAGTTTTTCTGACAAAGGACGACACCTTTTGCTTTACCGGTTGTACCGGAGGTGAAAATGATCACCACGGGATCATCAGGGGCAAAATTTACTGTAAATGCACTTTTATTGGCATTACCCTGACTGACAATTTTTTTAAAGGTCGGTTCTTTATCATTGTAGTCAGGTTCAAGCACAATGATCTTTTCAAGGAATGAATACTGGTCTTTTAAAGTCCGGAACAGGTTGATAAAAATCCTGGAACAAAAAACCACCTTTGCTTCCGTGATAGAAAGAATTGATTCAATTTCTGTCGGAGGAATATTCGGGTCTATTGGTACTGTACATGCACCGGTAAGGAGAATAGCATGATAGGCGATAACCCATTCAGGAGAGTTCTCCCCGATAACGATACCATTGGTACCTTTTTTAAGACCATGTTTTTTAAGATTATCTGTAAGTGAATTAAGGTCATTGTTGAAGTCGCGATATTTCCAGGTCGTATACCTGTCGTTACGTTTGATATGGAAACAATCTTTATCGCTGTGAGCTTGTATAACTTCATTAAGTAGATCAGCATATACGCTTTTATTCATTCCAAAACCTACATTTTAATGTGATCAGGTGATTTTTTAGTAAGATACTATCTGGATATGATGCTCACAAGAGAGTTGTCCGGATTGCTGGCGGGAGATGCCTCACCCCCCCGGCCCCCTCTCAATTTTGATGGAGAGGGGGAGTGAAACCGAAGCACAATTGTAAAGGAGGGTGTTCTTTTTTGCATTTGAAAAAAACATCCCTTACGGTCAGGCCTCGGAATTATATCAGAAACAAAAACCACTTGCTGTTTTTCTCTTCAGCATTCACTCCGTTTAATTATTTTCACTTAAAACTTGAAACGTTCAACTGATCATAACAGGAATAATAAAATGGATATCTCAAAAAGAAATAGTCTGGTCGGATTTATCGGGTCTATCCTTTTAATAATTTCAGTATTCGCACCGGTAGTGAACAAACCTTTTGGCGGTGATATGTCGTTTATCGAAAAATGGAGTAGTGCCGGTGTTTTTCTCTTAATGCTTGGATTCTCAACAGGAATTATAACTTTTTTTAGAAAAGTCAAACTACTCTGGTTACCTGCAATCCTTGCTACACTTATTCTGTTCTATCACCTATTCATACTAAATGGACAGATAGATGATTTCACGTTAGGAAACGATTTTTTTAAAGCAAGTTTCAAATCAGTATATTCGACGCAGTGGGGATGGTTTCCATTATTTGTATCAATAGCTGTACTTTTTGCAGCGATTGCACTGGACTGGGGGAGGAGGAAGTGACAAGTGACAGGTAACGAGTGACAGGTGACGAGTGACCAGTGTGAGAAGAGAGAAGTGGGAAGAAAAGAGTGTGCTCGTTATTATATTTTTTTTTATAAGATCATTTTTTACTTCTGATTTGGTACACTTTGACATTTTCTACTTTCTACTTTCTACTTGCTACTTGCTACTTGCTACTGAATTCTGAATTCTGAATTCTGAATTCTTCTTCCATCCCCGATTTGACAACCCCCCAATACATTAATTATCTTGGAAATACACAGACTGGATAATTGCTGTACTTCCTTGAATTTGAATCCGTCCTCTCTGGTTAATCTCCTGCTCGTCATTTATCCCGCAGGATCGTTTTTCTACATTATGAATTTGTGAAGGGAGTTGTACTATGCGTATTGCTATGCTTGCCTGGGAATCGCTTCATTCGGTTTCTCTTGGTGGAGTTGCAGTTCATGTGACAGAACTTGCCGCTGCACTTGAACGAAAGGGAAATGAAGTCCATGTTTTTACCAGAATGAGGTGGAATGGGGACTGGCAATATGACAACATTCATGGTGTTCATTACCATCGCGTTCCATATACCGGAAGTGCTGACATTGTTGATGATGTAAATAACATGTGCAGGGCGTTTGTTGATGCAGTGTATCATCAGGAACATTACATGGGTGGTCATTTTGATATTGTTCACGCCCATGACTGGATGGCATCAAATGCAATGGTCTGGATCAAGCAGGGGCGGGGGCGTAAAGGTGTTATCACAATGCACTCAACAGAATATGGACGCTGCGGCAATAACTTTTATAAAGGTCGTGCTCAGCGGATTATGGATCATGAACGTCATGGAACATTTTGTGCCGATAAAGTCATTACCGTTTCTCAGCTCCTGAAAAACGAAATACAATGGATTTACAATGTTCCTGACTGGAAAGCGAATGTCATTGCAAATGGTATTTCCTACCAGCAGTTCAACGGCTTTATTGATCCAGGTCAGATTAAAGCCCGGTATGGTATTGGACCAATGGACCCGACAGCGTTATTTGTAGGCAGACTCAGTACACAAAAGGGACCCGATCTTCTTGTTTCAGCGATTCCATACATTCTTAAGTTTCACCCGAATGCGAAATTTATTATTTCCGGTGAAGGTGATATGAAAAGACAGATCGAGCAGACTGCAAGAAATCTTGGGGTAGCGCATGCATGCAGATTCTATGGCGTATTTTCTCGCGGAGAGCTTGTTGATATATATAAGGCTTGTGATGTTGTTGTGGTTCCAAGCAGAAACGAGCCTTTCGGGATTGTTGTGCTTGAAGCGTGGGCTGCCGGAAAACCGGTTGTAGCAACGCACAATGGAACTGAATTTGTCTGGCACAATGTAAACGGGTTTAAAGTCCATGCTAACCCTGAATCAATTGCATGGGGAATCGGGTCAACCTTTGCAAACTTTGACCATGCCCGCTGGATGGGTGGCAACGGTCGTCAGGCTGTTGAGAAATCATTTTCATGGGATCTGATCGCAGATCAGACACTTGGTGTATACGCTTCGTAACTTTTAAAACTAAATCCCCGATATCACCATTGGGGATTTAGTTTTCTTCCGGGCACGATTACCTACGATCAAATTGCAATTGTGATGCACGTATTAAAATTTGCAAAGTGATGCGACAAAATCCCTGCTGCCGTCAGTAATCCAGGCATCAAGCTGTGATGGATCTTTGAGCTGCTGACCACGAATGCGGGAGACTGCAAGATATCCGCATTTAAGATCCGGCAGGGCACTCATGTCACCCCACAGCTTTTCGATCTGGGCAACAGGATAAATATCCTCCTGACCATGACCCCAGCGGTATTTTACATCTTTTACCGTGACATACGACGGCATACGCCGGGCGATTCGCCTTACAGCCTCGGCAATGTCCCTGTCTTCCAATGTGTAAAGATCAGATCTTCCGATTCCAAAAAGTGAAAGCAGTTTGTCGATATTTATCCATGTGGTAAGTGTATTGTAATAGCTCAGCGCAAGTTCATCATCATCGTGAGGCTGCGCAAGCCCCTCAAGCAGGCGGACTTTGCCGTTAATGCGTGCAAGACCACCACCCCGGTCATCAACATGGCGCGGAATTACCTCAAAGGTAAGAGCATTACCGCTTTGTACATGGTGACTGAGCGCGTCGGGAGAAAGGTCTGTTCCTAACGTGTCAATGTTATGGAGCATGATATGCTCAAGGTCAGGGTTTTCTTTTAGCATTTTCGCCAGAATACCGTTTCTTAACATGTTGGGAATTTCATACCAGTGTCCAAGCGGACTAAGTCTCTGCTGTGGAATGTTTTCGATGTAATCGCTGCCTTCACCGTTTTTCCTTGCCCAGTCAATGAGTGCTTCACGAAGGGCATCCCTGACCTTTTGTTTATTTTCGTCAAGCTGTTCCTGTGCCATCTCTTCCCAGAGGAATCTTAAATCACGTTCCATCGGAATGAATCTTTGGCCAATTGATCTGCCCGGTGACAAGTACACATTCCCGTTGTAGCCATAGTTACCGTTTGATGAAAGCATCCGTTCTATCGGTTTATGAGTAAGGTAGCTTGTAGCAACGACAAAAGGAATACTGCAATTGCAGGATTGTCCGGTTTCCCTGGCTTTTGCAAGATGAATTTCAAGAAATGACCGGTGTCGTCCGTTAATCTCAATACATGGATTCAGTGCCTTTATAACACCAGCCCCTTTTGTCCAGCGGCTTCCGACACCCGCAGCTAGACAAAATATACCAACCTTACCGGATGAAATCTGGTCTGAACCGGACTTTTCTGCATTTTTCAATTCAGAAAGTATGGTAATATCGGACTTGTCAACATCTTCTATGATCGTTTCTGCCGGCAACCTGTTGCGGGCGAGTCCAATACGCCCCTTGATAAGATCCTGCCGTATTTGTTCGTGCTGAATATAGTCAAAACCATTTTCTTTCTTAATTCGTTCCGTTTCTTCATTATGCAAATTGGTATCGGTACCGTTTTCGGTCGTAAATGTAAAAAAATTGCATACCATGGATCTAAGCATCTGGAATGCAGCGCCGCCTCCAGAGCATGTTGCAGTTGCGATGTCAATCTCTTTCTTCCTGGTCTCAGGAATTTTTTTCGGATTGCCATTTACAAGAAGAGGTATATGCAGCGAATAGTATGCATCAGAAAGTATAGCTTCGTTCTTTGTGAATAATCTTGCAGCAGAGCCGTTGTGATTGATCTTGAAGTCATAAACTACAGGCTGCATGGCAAACGGCAGATATTCATCCATTGATTCCTTTGTTTCCCTGAGAATGTGCAGGATCTTCTCTTTTGCTGCACTGTAAACTGCCGGATTGACAAACAATCCCATTCCTCCACCGGACATTCCTCCAAGCATGAGAAAACCCCAGTAGTCATCACCTAAAGCTTCCTGCGCTCTTGCAATAATCGTTTCTGTGAAATGGTTTGTGGCGGCGGGGATTATTGATTTTATGGGTCCGTTGAAATTTCGTGTTGTAAGCGAGGCAAGTCTTTTGATATCACCTTTTTTGAGAATATCAAGCATCTCTTCATAAATTGAATTGGTTTCCTGCCGGCCTGCCCATTCATTGACAGATCTTAATAGATATTTTTCGGTTACCATTTCAAGTATGGGACCCACGTTTGATGCCATCCCGCCGTGCATCAGGACAAGTGATGAACTGAGTTTCTCTTCGAATTTTTCGTGCAATCCTGAACTATCAAGAACGTGATGTCGCGGAAGAAGGCATCCGCGGCTTACTCCATACTCAAGATCACCCTTTTGTGCAAGCGTACCCTCAATTGCCTTGACACCGTTCCATACACCACCACTATCCTGCCAGCCTCCTCCTGATCCACCGAGCCACTCTCCGAGAATCGCCCGTGATGCAATTAATCTTCTCTCCTGCTCAGTCAATAGACCCTCAAGAGACTGTGTCTGACGTGTGACACGCATCAGAAGGCTTATCATGGAGCCGAGAAGATTTGTCGACACTGCAAGCCGTGAACCTTTCGGAATATCATTAACTTTTGTTATAAGTTCAATTCCAAAACCAGGAGATACTATTTTGCCAAGTATGTCCCTGATCTGGTTATTTGTGCCTTCAAACGATGGTGGAATAAAACCGGATGCGATTATAGCTGCTTTTATCAGGCTTAGATAATCGTTGCCGAAATTGAAAAGGTCCGGGAGTTCAGTAATATCTTTTGTTGCTTTGAGATCAAGTGATGTGAGTCGAATAACCGGCTCTGTTATCACTCTGAAATAGGTTTCAAGAGGTGCTTTTACCTCTTTGTCGCGTCCGTATACACCGAGATCTATTGACACATTTATTACTCGTGCACCTTCAGGATAGTCCATTCCGAGGAAGAAAATATCCGACCATGCACTATGTGTAAGATCCATACGAACCGGGGTTTTTTCCTGAAGTAGCGGGAAAAGATCGTTTTTGCTGGAACGATCAAGCATCCGGGGATGAATTCGTAACGGGTGTTCCTCATAGTGGCCCACACGAAACATCCATTGGTTTCCTTTACTTGATCTGACACTTTTTCTGACCTGATCTGCAAGAATCTGAAATGTCAGGTGATGATAACTTTCTGCCAGACAGCTGAAAATGTTGGAATTAGGGCCTTTTAAACGAAGCTCGTTATTGAATATGTCAATTGATTTCTCATAATTTCTTTTAAGAATACCATTATAACCATCAACAGGAATTTTACCAGTCTGACAGATATCCTTTGACATCTGAAGAAAAAATCTATAGCCTGCATAGAGAAAAATACATGCTCTGACTCTTTCGTAAAGATTTGGTGTCGATTTACGAAATGTGTCAAGTTCCTGAAAACTTTTAAGCAGATCCGATGTTGACTTGTTGCTGCATAGTTCGTGAAACGGTCTGTTGCGGACAAGTGGATCTGTGGAAATTATTGTATCAATAAACTGATTCATAAAAATTACTTACTCATGATTCGGCACACGGATTGATTTCTGATATTCAAGCTTCCACATGCCTGTGTGATTGTGTTTTATTTCAATGGTAACATTTCATATGAAATGGTGAATTTCAGTGCGATTTCTCAGTTTCAGCAAGGATCTGAACAATTGAGCTGAGCATTTCGCTTTTTATATCCCCTGACATTCCAAGTGCAATCTGCGCCTGCAAAAGACCCAATCGCTTACTTGTGTCGTATCGTGTGCCTGACATTTCAAGTGCGAGATACTTTTCATTTTGCGCAAGTGTCTGCTGTGAAGGAGTAAGAAGAACCTTGTCATTTCCAGTGCCAATTGCATCCTGAAGATAGTCAAATATTACCGGTTTAAAAATATGCATTCCGAAAAAACAGAGGTAGTACCCGCAACGAAGTCCTGCGGTTTGAAGTTCAAGCTCTGCCTGACTTACCGATGGTTTTTCGAGTATTTTTTCGATCTCGTAAACGCCATTGTAATTTGCAATAGTTTTTCCGGTAAGTGTTCCATATCTATGAATCAGATGTTCAATTGTAGGGTTTACTGCAGAAACAGAGCAATCCTCTTTTTCTGCAATTTCAACGAGCTGCTTTGCACAGCGCTTTCCAATACAATGCGAAACATACAGATAATCACCCAGTAGAAGAAGAAATGAGTCATCCTTTACAAAATCTTTTGCCTGATAAACTGCATGGCCGTACCCATGTGGCTGTTCCTGAACTTTAAAACTACAACGTTCAAGCAGGTTCTGAATGTTAGCAGCCTGAACATGTGCCCACTCCTTGTGCCTGTATGCTTTAGTAAGGGAATTGTGAAGTGATTTAAAGCTATCAACATATTTTGTTTCATCACCCGGAGCACAGATAATACAAATTTCCTCTATTCCACTTGAAAAGGCCTCTTCAGCAATGATTTGAATTATTGGCTTATTAATTCCGTCGGTATCAATGATTGGCAGCATTGATTTCTGAACGGTATCGGATACAGGGTACAGTCTTTCTCCTCGTGCCGCAGCAGTAATAACAGCTTTTTTTATGCTCATCTTCAACGTTTCCATGGGAAAAAGTATCAAAAAATTATTCTGAACGATAATATAAATAAGTGTCATATCAAGAGTTGTGTTTAGAAAATGGAAAATAGTGTAAAGACTAAAAGAAATTTCACAGGAACAGTCTTACTTGCCGATGGTTCTATAGAAGGTTTAAGGTGAAATCTGTCTATATGATTTGAGATGTGGCAGATGTTTAACATATGTATATTGTCAAGATTACACTTCAATTTCCTGACTGTGATAATCACTTTAATATTCTTGTTTTACATATAGTTACAACAAATTTATGTTATGTTGAACCAATCGTTTAAACAGGATTTTACGGATTATTCAACTCATTTGGAGACTGGGTTCAGATATCTCTTTGCCAAGTGGCTTCAAATTGTGATATTTTAAATCATCTGTAGACTTTCCCGTATACTTGATAACAAAAAATGGTATAAGTGCAATTAAAGCTTTATATTAGATATGTGAGTAGACCAATCTGTAAGCAAAAATGATTAAATTGCTTATCGGCTAAATGTTTTCATTAAGTAACTATTTCAGTAACAAGGGAGTATTAAATGCGTTTAACTGCACTGTTTCCTGCAGCAGTACTGACCGCCACGGCGTTAGCACAGGCTGCCCCGACGATTAACTTAAGCGGAACGGTAAAAAACAGCAAGGGAGCTTCAGTTCCACAAGCAATCGTATCGCTGGTTTCTAATCCTGCTATGAAAGCTACCACCAATGAAAGTGGTGCGTTTACACTGAACAGTACCACTTCGATCAACACCGATTATGTATACAAGGCACCGGCACAGCGGATAGGCAATGTCGCTATACAGGGAAATCAACTTCGTTTTTTCATTCCTGCACAGGCTCAGAAAGGGACAATTGCTCTTTTTTCAAGTAATGGAAAAAGAGTTGTCGAGAGTTCTCTTGCTACAATGAATCCAGGTATGCAGTCATACATATTGCCTGCACTCGCACCGGGATTTTATGCGCTCAATATCACGATTGATAAAACGACAGCAAGCTATAGACTGATTGCTGCAGCCGGTAATAAAATGTTTGTAAGTGACCCTAAAATAAAAACTTCAGGTTCATTTATTACGTATGGTTCAGTAGTGGATGAAGTAGTTGATACGCTGGAGGTCACCAAAACCGGATATACAACTGTAAAATATCCACTTAGCTCCTACGAACTTGACAATATCGAAATAAAAATGGATTCAACCTCAACTGCCGATGGTGATTTTCTATTTGCAAAAGCACTTGGAAAAACCAAAACGGAATGTGATACAAAGATCCAGAGTATAATAAATCTTTATTTTAAAAACGGTGCCAATAAACCTAATGGAAGTAAACTATATAATGAAAATGGTAATGAAGCATATATCGAAGACGTTGAGTTCGATGATGTGCGATCAGAAGGACAGTCTTATGGTATGATGATTGCAGTACAGATGAATATGCAGAGTGAATTTGATAAGATTTGGGCCTGGACAAAGAATCATATGAGAAGAGGTGATGGGATGTTCAACTGGCAGTGTACACCAAGCGGCCAGGTTAAAGGTAATGATTATGCAACCGATGGTGAAGAGTGGTTCATTATGTGTCTCCATTTCGCACACCAACGATGGGGTGACAGCAAGTACAAATCCGACGCTGATGCTGTTTCTAATGCAATGTTTTCTAACGGCGCATTCAACAACAACTTGCCGGTGTTCGTCCGTGGCAATCCTACTGTTGATCCATCGTATATTTTACCTGCTTTCTATACATTACTCTCAAAATGGAGTGGAAACCATCAATCTGACTGGGCAAACATGGCTAAAGCGGGCCGCAGACATCTTGCTGGCTGTGTAAACACATCAACAGGTCTTATGGTGGGAAGTCCGACCACAAACATTCCGTTTGACTGGGATGCATGGAGAACTGCTCAGAACATCGTTCAGGATATATGGTTGTCAGATCTCTACTTTAATGGTGCAGCCCGCGCAGATTATGGTGATTGGCGTGGATCATCTTCCGGTACTGACAAATCTTTCATTACAAACTGGTGCAATACATTCCTTGGATTTTGGGAGAAAAAACGCGATGCCAAAGGTTACTGGCCGCTATGGTCACTTGATGGCAATTCAAAATACGGTGACAACAATCAGAATAAAACCGGCTTGCGTCCTGGTCTCGCAGCAATGAATGCGTATGCAGCGAACTACGCCACTGCTAAAGCGTCTGATGGTACACCACTGGCCGAAAAGTTTGCTAAGGATCTCTGGGATATACAACCTCCGACAGATGATCAGTACATCTATTATGATGGATTGCTTTATACACTTGGTATGCTTCATGCAACAGGAAATTGGAAAATTTTCGGTAGTGAGAAGTTTTAATGTAATCAATCTGAACGTTTGATTATTTGCTTTTATGCATTGTTATACAGTTTATTCGACTGTATAACAATGCTTTTTTTTATTAAGATTTATAGCGGAAAATCCTCATGTTGAAGTAGTGATCCATTCGTTAGTAATTAGTCACTAATTATTTGATCACAAATCATTCTGATTTTACTAATCTAAGATTTTTTACAAGGATTACCCATGAAAAAGTTGTGTATATTACTCGCGTTGATAGTACCTGTTACACTATTTTCTGCACCCAAATACCCTTTTCCTCAAAATGTAAAGTATCCTTATGGAATTCAGCCGTCATCAATTAATAGTGATGTCCTTCAGAGTTTTTACCAGAAGTGGCTACAGAGTTACTATGAGGAGAGTGGTGACAGGGCGCGTATTAAATTTGATACACCATCATTTACAGTAAGTGAGGGTATCGGGTATGGGATGCTGATCATGGTTTACATGGATAATGCAACAAATAATACACAAGCTAAATTCGACAAGCTCTGGAAATATTATAATAGTTTTTTAAATAATAATGGTTTGATGCACTGGAAGATTAATGGATTCAGTAATGTTGCATCAGATGGAAGGAATGCTGCAACTGATGCCGAAGTTGATGTCGCAGTTGCACTGATTGAAGCCTACAAACAATGGGGTGATGAGAAATATCTTAATGATGCAAAAGCGATTGTACAGAAAATCTACCAGTTTGAGGTTAATGCAAATGGATACCTTAAGCCGGGTGATTCATGGGATACCAAGAAAAACCCATCATATTTCAGCACCGCTGCACTTGAACTATTCAAAAAAGTCGGTTCACAGGATTGGGACAGAGTAAAGAATAATTCATACAATTTACTTAAGAAGTGTGCAAACGCAACCACCGGATTAGTTCCTGACTGGTGTGGGGAGGATGGTTCTCCTCAGGGATCCTACTATTATGATGCAACGCGTACTCCCTGGCGTATTGGATGGGGATATGTGTGGTATGGCCATAGTGAAGCAAAAAGTTTCTGTTCAAAACTTGCATCATGGATCACAACCAAAACAGGCGGTAAAGCCAGCGCTATCATTGACGGGTACGAACTTGACGGCAGAAATAAAGGACAAGGGCCCACTTCAGCCTTTGTCGGTGCATTCGCCTGTGCGGGACTGGTTGATGCCACTCATCAGGAATGGCTTGACAGTACCTATGCGTTTCAGGTGTCTCTAATCAATAAGGATGAATCATATTTTAATTCAACACTAAAATTAATATACCTTTTATTGTTAAGCGGCAACATGCCTGATTTCTGGACAACTCAGCCGCAGCCTGAGAAATTTACATGTACTGTTACAGTTCAGCCGCAGGCGTCAGGTACGGTAACAATTTCTCCATCCGGAACATCGTTTAAAAGCGGAACAGAGATAACTCTTACCGCGAAAGGTACGCAGAATTATAAATTTGTTAACTGGAACGGTGATATAAACGGTACCGATTCAGTAAAGAAAATCACTATCACCAAAAACCTGAACGTATCTGCAGTTTTTGAACAAAGAACTGCTGTGTATAATAATAGTTTACATAACAGTAACTCTAAGATTCCATCAATATCGACAGCGATGTTTAACGACAACCAATCTATTTATGTGAATTTACCTCAGGCTGGTGATGTAAAAGTGGGAATTTTTGATCTTGCAGGTAAAACAATCGTTAATACACAGAATACTTTTCAACCCGCGGGAACGTCTTTTATACGGGTAGACAGAGCGTTACCCTATGGAACCTATTTAGTCAAGCTTGAATCGGATTTTGGATCTATTACAGAGGAACTGAATGTAAATAAGTCCTGGTGATGTAATTTCTTTAGTCACCTGTTAATTGCAAACAGGTGACTAATTCCGGTTGAATCTACCATCTGGATTATTGTTGTTTTCATGTGACAGAATGAAAATGTATGTGAGATTCTAATTGCTATTAAATTAATTCAGCAAACCAATTTCGCATACAATGATAATAGTGCGTTTTAATTTGGTTGGTCATGCCTCTTTGATGCGTCTTTATCATCATTCTTGCGTAAGATAATTTCGGTAATGTTAACCCGCCTAAGCGGATACAACGCAATCATTCTAAACAAATTAAATTTATAAGCCGCACTATTTTACCAAAGTCTATTCCATGATACTTTCCTCTTTGATAATATAATGAGTTAACACTATCTTAGTATTCATACCGGGATGTATAATGATGTATAATATTGATGCATAATGTTATACAGAAAATAGTTCTCAAAGTAACTTATCTGGTATGATTCAGCTTTTAGCATCAGGTTATAACAATTTAATAAAGTTAAATCATTTTTTTACACGGCTTAGCGTCTGTTATGTTTCCGGAGGGATATGTTGTCAAAGAATTACTTCAGCATTAGTCGTACCCGGCTTCTAAAATCCAAAACACGGGACGATGCTTTCAAAGAATTGATATCGCTTGTTGATGCGGAAGCCCACGGAGTTGATAGAGAGCAGATTTTCAAGCTGGTTCAGGAACGTGAAGCAACAATTTCAACACGATTGCTTCCGGAAATTGCAATTCCACATGCACTTATTCCAGGATTTAAGACAACGCAGGCGGCAGTCGGATTTTGTCCGCAGGGTATTGACTATGATACAACAAAAGTGCGACTGATTATTCTCATTGTTGGTGATGGTATTGAACATCTCAAAGTGCTGGCTCAGGTAGCTGAACGGCTCAATGAACCAGAAAGAGTTGAAGAATTACTGAAAGCCAAAAGTATAAGGAAAGTCTACAATATTCTGAGCGGAGTTAACGTTACTGCAAGGTCAGGCAAACTGAGTATTGCACAGCGTACCGCAGCACGTGTACTTCAAAAAGCCTGTGAACTTGCATCAGAGCTTAATGTAGCAGCTATCGTGTACCATGATGTCACTGATGGTTTGCCGCCAGTCAGTCTCAGCAAAATCCGGTGTGCATTCTATCTTGTATGTCCTGACCAGAACCTTTATCCTGAAAAGTTACCAGGTGTTACCGAAATTCTTCAGCTTCCATTTGGTAATGTCAATCGCACTAGTCAAGCTGGGTTGGTTCTTATCAATCTTATTTCCCGTGGACTATTAAAGAAAACAGCAGTATTATCAGTGTTCTGGGAGAACCAGGTTCCGGGAAAATTGATGCTTTATTGATATCCAACACATCTGGATTTGAACTTTTTTTTCAAGCCGGTACTAAAATTCGCCCTCTTGACATTGAACATCATGTCCTTGCCCGTATTATTCAGATTGCCGGAGAACTGGCAGCTGAGGGGAGGGAAGGAAAACCGGTTGGTACGCTTTTTGTACTTGGTAACTCTGAAGCAGTCTTAAAGTCCAGTCAACAGATGGTAGTGAACCCTTTTGGCGGGTACCGTGAAGAGAACCGCAATATTCTTGACCCCGGTCTTGAGGCAACTATCAAGGAGTTTTCAAAATTAGATGGTGCATTTATTATCAGAGGTGATGGTGTTATCCTCAGTTCGGGAGTATTTCTGAAAGCTGAAACTAATCAGGAGTCACTTCTCAAAGGGTATGGAGCCCGTCATAATGCAGCAGCCAATATTAGTCAATTAACAGGTGTCATTGCCGTAGCCCTGTCAGAATCTACCCGTCGGGCCAGTGTTTTCAAAGGTGGAAAACGTATACTTTACTTTTAGAAATGCATCCACAAAAGTAGTACCATCACCCTGGATTCCATATGTATTTTACGGAGTGTTTCTGAGGGGAGTGATATAACTCCCCAATCGTTGTTTCTTACTGCATGAAATCTATTACTAATAATAAAAGTATTTGATCGAAAGGGTGTTTGATGGGAAAAAATATTGTTCAGAAGATTCTTGATGCACATATTGTTGAGGGGAAACCGGTTGCGGGGCAGGAGGTCGGTATACGGATCGACCAGACGCTTACCCAGGATGCAACCGGCACAATGGCGTATCTTCAGTTTGAAGCGCTCGGATTTGACCGCGTTAAGACCGAACTGTCAGTGAGCTATGTCGATCACAATACGATTCAGGAGGGATTCGAGAACGCTGATGATCACAAGTATTTGGAAACTGTCGCGGCAAAATATGGTATTCTGTACTCCAAGCCCGGAAACGGAATTTGTCATCAGGTACATCTTGAACGTTTTGGTGTTCCCGGAAAAACTCTTTTAGGAAGTGATTCGCATACGCCAAACAATGGTGGTATCGGTATGATTGCGATTGGTGCCGGCGGTCTGGATGTGGCAGTAGCAATGGGTGGCGGTGCGTTTTATCTCACCTATCCGAAAGTGGTAAAAGTAGAGCTGACCGGTAAACTGCGTCCATGGGTTGCTGCAAAAGATGTCATTCTCAAAGTGCTTGAGATTCTGACAACGAAAGGTAATGTCGGTACAATGATCGAGTATGCCGGTGAGGGTGTCTCAACACTTAGTGTTCCTGAGCGTGCAACGATCACCAATATGGGTGCGGAGCTTGGAGTGACAACATCAGTTTTTCCATCTGATGGAACAACAAAGAAGTTCCTCGCAGCGCAGGGACGTGAACAATCGTGGATTGAACTTAAAGCCGATCCTGATGCTTCGTATGATAAAGTGATCTCGATCGATTTATCAACTCTTGAACCGCTTGCAGCATGTCCTCACTCACCGGGAAATATTAAAACCGTTAAAGAACTTGCTGGTATTGCCGTTGATCAGGTGCTTGTTGGTTCCTGTACTAATTCATCTTATAGAGATATCATGATTGTTGCATCTGCACTTAAGGGTAAGAAAGTTGCGCCGGGTGTTGCGCTTGGTGTTGCGTGCGGATCGCGTCAGGTACTTGAGATGGTAAGTAGAAATGGTGCGCTTGCTGATATTGTTTCTGCAGGTGCGAGAATTCTTGAATCTGCATGCGGATTCTGTATTGGTAACTCGGTTGCTCCAAAAACTGACGCAGTATCGCTCAGAACATCAAATAGAAACTTTTTCGGACGCAGCGGTACACCTACTGCGAACGTTTACCTTGTATCACCGGAGACGGCAGTTGCAGCAGCGCTTACCGGTACTTTCACCGTACCATCAGAGTACTTCTGTGCTTCCACTTATCCGTCAATTGAGATTCCGTCAAGTTTCATTATTGATGACAGCATGATCCAGGAGCCATCAAAGGAGCCGAAGTCGATATCGATTGTCCGCGGACCTAATATCGGTGATCCGCCATCAAACACACCGCTTGACAATGCAATAAAGGGCGTTGTCGCAATCAGGGTGGGGGATAAGATCACCACGGATCATATTATGCCTGCGGGGTCTCGATTGAAATACCGTTCAAATATTCCAAAGTACGCAGAGTTTGTTTTCGAACGAGAGGATCCCGGTTTTGCATCACGTGCATTGGAAAATCGCAAGCAGGGAATACACAATGTGATTATCGCCGGAGAGTCGTATGGTCAGGGATCATCCCGTGAACATGCTGCTATCTGCCCGATGTATCTTGGTGTAAAACTTGTGGTTGCTAAATCGATGGAGCGTATTCATAAAGCAAATCTTGTCAACTTCGGAATAATACCTGCTTTTTTTGAAAATCCGGCTGACTATGATTTGTTTGAACTCAATGATCAGATTGAGGTTTCAGATATCCGTCAGTGCATTACAAGCGGTATATCACCAGTACTTGTAAACAGGAAAAACGGAAAAAAAGCCACATTGAAACTTGAGTTGACACCAAGAGAGATTGAAATGGTACTTGCTGGAAGTCTTATTAACGCTACTAAAAATGCGAAGTAATTGATTTGACAGTTTACTCGCCCTTTGTAGTTTCCTGCTGGGAACTTTGAAATTGTAAATGGTAAATATTGATATTTATCTTCAAGTCTGCCAACTGAAAATACAAGGGGCGAGTTATAGCATGATAATATTTTCTATAGACATTACATCAGTTGTTGCACCTCAAAAAACCAGTAAATAACAATATCAATCTATATTATAAGATATTGTTTTGAAAGAATTTACCTGAAAACATTCTACATACTGCAATATGTACACAAGTTGTGTACATATAATTGAAATCTCCTAAAAAAAATGAAGCGTTTTAATAAATTCTCTATATATTGATAAGCATATATAGGAAGGTACTATAGTTTACTTACTTTTCCTATTTGCCACAATAAAACTGATTGGGGGATCAGTAAAAAAAGCATTCATTTTAAAATATTTTGCTTATATTAACAATAGATTGTTATTCTCTCTATTCAAAATGTGGTTAACAATCCAATGGTTGGTTTTGATTTATAATAAATTTTAAATGTGCATAATTGATATATATTTACGTTTCAGAAAAAGGAGAAGCAGATGGTACGAAACAAGGCATCATTATTAGGAGGCCTTACCGTTCTACTACTTATGGGTATCGGGGGGGTAACGGCACAAACTGTTATTAGTAACAAAAATGCGACTGGTCAACATGATGGTTATTACTATGAATTGTGGTTTGATAATCGTAACAATCAGGGTACAGGAAGCATGACCCTTAACAGTGGGGGGACATTTAACTGCAACTGGCAAAATGCTGAGAACTACCTTGCACGCAAAGGGAGAAAATTTGATGATACCAAGTCATACAAAGAACTTGGTGCTATGACTGTTGAGTACGATGTTGACTATAGGCCATCGGGCAACTCATATATGTGTGTTTATGGATGGACAAGAAATCCTCTAAGGGAATTTTATATTATTGAAAGCTTTGGAACCTGGGAACCACCAAGCGGTGGAGGTGGTGCGATTGCTACCGTAGCTGTTAATGACGAAGGGTCTTACAAAATTCAAAAGTCAACAAGAGTTAATCAGCCTTCAATCGATGGCACTGCAACATTTGATCAGTTCTTTAGTGTTCGTACCCAGAAAAGAACCAGTGGAAAGATTACTATTAGTAAACATTTTGAAATTTGGGAAAGCAAAGGATTCTCAATGGGTAAGATGAATGAGGTTTCTCTTTGCATTGAAGGATATCAGAGCAGTGGTAGTGCTAATGTCAAGAAAAATGTTCTTACTATTGGGAATGGTACTGCAGTTAATAATTTCATGAGTACAAGTAAGAGTAACGGATTGGTAATCCATCGTACTGATAATGCTCTTAACATTTCAGGTAATACATTGCTCAATCATGATATGTCGAAATTGTCAATTGTCAATCCAATGGGTAAAGTTTTCCAACTCCAGAATGTTGTTCAGAATGGTTCTTCAATGACACTGCCAACATCAAATCTGCCATCAGGTTCATACATCCTGCGTAATGGCAACAAAGCAGTGCATCAATTTGTAGTTAATCGATAAGCTTTACTATTCTTTGCACTTATGAATACCGGAGTCATTAATGGTGGCTTCGGTATTTTTTTATTCAGGCAATTAAAAGCATGAAACACTTCACACCTATCAGAGAATGCTTTTTATTCGGAAGTATTCTGACAGTAGGGAAGTGCTTTAATACTATGTGTATTTTGTTTCCTGAATAGTCACCTAATATTTCCATGTGATGATATATTCAATACTACTATTCCCGGTTTCAACATCCGGTTTACTAACGATCCATTCTACACTGAGTCCAATCTCTCTTGCCGTAAGTTCAAAATCACACATGCAATTTCAATATCAATTCATTGAATGTCATATTCCAATCGGTTTGTATAAAAGCTACTTCTTTTAAGATAAAGTGTTTTATTGTTGGATACTCCTTTTTTCATAATACCTGCAATGAAGGATATCGTTTTTTTAATTACCCCATTGGTTCCAAGGTCTTCAAATAATGGGGTCTTTGAATTTTATAAATTACCTCCAGTTGATGGTCTGAAAATATTAGACCGGTCGTATATTAGAGGCATAAGTTTTAAAGCCTTTTGGCATTTATTCAGGTGGAAAGATGGGTAGGGTTACGATGGCACGAGACATATTATATATAAAAACCCCAGTCTCAGAAAAATCCGGGACAGGGGTTTAAATTGTAGATTAGCTAAGTTTGATTAGGTAGTTTACAAAGCCTGAAACTTAACGCAACAGAACTGCTTTTGTCATTACAGATTTACCATCGTAACTCATTTTGTAAAAAACCATTTTCGATCCAGAAGTCACGGTATTCCGGGTAATTGAAAAATTACCTGTATTACATATGCCGTCGAATACTACATTGGTACGAACGCCATCCAGCGTGTATTCTTCAATGGTGACGCGACCGCTCTTAGGAATATGATATCCAAGTCGGACCGATTTATCCTGAATAATCGCATTGATTCCAAATCCTGATGGATTGCTTTGCGCAACAGATCTTAGGACTGGTGTTGAAGCAGCGCTTCTGACATTGATCTCATGAATAGACCACCAGCTGCCACCCTGTCCTTCTTCAACTACCAACTTGATATATTGGGCAGTAACAGCTTCCGGCAGCTCGATTACATTGAGTAAAGAACCTGAGTCGCTGTCCACTATGGGAGTCTTCATGTTTGCAGTGTCATTACCTGCAAATACTTTTAGCTTTAAAGGAAAATCTGAACCAGAACCAGTTCCGTCAACAGTTATCTGATCAAATGATCGAGGGTAGCCCATATCAAGAAGGAACCACATACCAGGTGACATTGCTGCACCAGATGCCCAGCGTGTGGCCGGATCATCATCGAGAGCGCTGCTGCCACCTTCCGGTGCATTTGGGGATACTGTCGATCCAGTCGCCATCCATCCATCACGCTTAATCATGCTGCCGGGAGCATCCGGTGCAGAGAAATGCACCGTGACTGATTGAGACTTTGTGGTATGTGAAGAATCATCTGATGCTTTGGCATATAATGTAATATCTTCAGATTCTGAGTTTGTAAATGTGTAGGTTAACGGTGATGTCGTTGAACTGGTAAGAAGCTCATCACCTTT
>JAAZBG010000305.1 GCA_012513915.1 Fibrobacter sp. | reverse complement strand
TTTTGGATCGGCATCCGATGGCGGGCATTCATCAAAAATCATAATTATGTCAGCGCCAAGATTATGCTCAATCTCCATCACCCTTTCAGGAGAGAAAAAGTGACGTGAGCCATCAATATGTGACTGAAACCAGACTCCCTCTTCTGTGATTTTTGATATATCACGAAGACTAAACACCTGAAACCCGCCGCTATCGGTAAGCATCGCGCGGTTCCAATTTTCAAATTTGTGAAGCCCTCCGGCGTCCCTGATCAGTTCATCGGTGGGACGCAGGTGAAGATGGTAGGTGTTTGCAAGAATAATCTGCGCGCCACACTCCTCAAGCTCTGCCGGAGAAAGAGCCTTTACTGTTGCTTGGGTTCCAACCGGCATAAAAATGGGCGTTTCAATCACCTGGTGTGGTGTAGTAAGCACTCCGGCACGTGCTTTTGTATGTTCATCTTTTTTTAACAGCGAAAACGAAAATTCATTTGTCATGTTTATCTGCAAACACCTTGAAAAATTAATACATTATATTTAGAACTTTCAGATAATATACTTTTTGGATCCCCTATTCCCGATTCGAATCATTATTCATGTTGATTTTTTCACAATGAATCACCTTTATGCCTGTTCTACTGAAAAATTACTGAATAATTGTAAGTTTATGAATAACCGCTATACGGGCCCATTGCCCTAAACGACGCTGTAATCACAATGAGAAAAGCCATGTATGTTTCTGTATTTAAACAAGTTAGAATCTATTTTAATTGTCCACTGGCGGAAGCAACAAAAAATAAGTATATTAATAAATTAAGTAACTTCAAGATTTTTATTACCTTTGATAAAAAAAGTTACTTCCGGATTGATTAATCATCCCGCCTACAGGCTCCGGAATCAGCTGATAATTCAAGGGAAAATCTGATCAGAAATTAAATAAACCGACTTCAGGATGTTCAAGTACTGCTTTCGGGCAGCGCTTTGGCTTTTTCTTTTCCCTGAAGCTATGGGGGTATCAACATGATTCATTTACTAAACCTTAAAGACCACGACAGTTCATTTATCAACCAGATTCTTGACAAAGCATCAGAGATTAAACGTGATCCATCAAAATACGCAGAGGTCCTTAAATCAAAACGTATGTATATGCTTTTTCAAAAGACATCCACGCGAACTGCGCTTTCTTTTGGTTTAGGCATGGTTGAACTCGGCGGTGTTTATTTCTACCAAAACTGGTGTGACAGCAATTTTGCAATCGGTGAAATTCAGGATGAAGTCCGGTATGTCGGAAGAAACGTTGACATAATCGTTGCGCGTCTCAAGCTCAATGAAGACATTAACACAATGGCAAAATACTCGACGGTACCGGTTATTAACGGATGCTGCAACAAGTACCATCCGTGCCAGGCGCTTGCTGATTTACTTACTGCTAAGGAACTGTTCGGTACATTGAAAGTAAAAATGCTCTATATCGGTGTCCGTAACAACGTTCTCAATTCGCTGATGGAATCACTACCGAGGGTCGGAGGACATCTTTATGCACTGACTCCAATAATCAACGGCCCTTCACATGACCAGGAACTTCTTGACATGGCAAACGCTACCGGAAACTTTACTGATATTGACAGTTCAATATCACGTACTGAGCTTAAAAAACTTGTTGCAAGTGTTGATATAGTCTACGTTGATAGCTGGGTAGATATGGAATTCTTTAATGATAAATCGTTTGAATCATTGAAAAACGAACGTATCTCACGCATGATGCCGTTCCAGATCAACAGTGATCTTCTTGAAGGAAGCAAAGCAATCGTCATGCACGACATGCCGATTCATCCGACCTACGAGATTACCCGTGATGTTGTCGAGAAAAACATTGATGTAATTCTTCAGCAGGCGGAAAACAGACGTCATGCACAGAATGGTATTCTGGCCACGTTGCTGACATAATTGACTGATAGGTAGGGACAAGGCAAGCCTCGTCTCTACCGGATCAAACGATACCGGATATTCAATACAAACAATTGATTCCGAAACTCGGATAATCAACTATCATTCAAGCCCGAGCCCCTCATCGAAGCCAAGCATAAGGTTCATATTCTGAACTGCAGCACCAGATGCACCTTTTCCGAGATTGTCAAGCCTTGACACGAGCATAATCTGATCATCGTGACCATACACAAATATCTGGTTCAGGTTTGTACCATTGACACCCTGCGGATCAAGAAAGCCACCATCAAGCAACGCCTCATCATTAACCTGCATCACCGTTACAAAACGTTCACCGGCATAATACTCATTGTAAAGATCACCCAGATACGCAGGTGTAACATTCTTTACGTTGCAAAGATATGGCAGTAACGGAACCATCACGATCATTCCCTTGTAATAATTGCCAACTGATGGAGAAAATACTGGTGGTCTGTCGAGCAGTCCGTGAATTTTCATCTCTGGAGCGTGTTTGTGTTTTAATCCAAATGCATACGGTCTGGCCATCAGATGGTTATGTGGTGCCCCGGGTGCTTCATAGGTTGCAATGAGTTTTTTACCCCCCCCACTATATCCGCTGACAGCATGACAGGTGAACGGATAATTTGAACTGACAATGCTTTTTTCAACAAGCGGCCTTACAAGCAGCACAAATCCAGTCGGATAACATCCCGGATTTGATACCCGCTTGGCATTGCGGATTTTTTCCCGCTGCCCCTTGCACATTTCCGGTAACCCGTACACCCAGTCCGGATCGGTTCTAAATGCCGTACTTGCATCAATCAGCCGTGTATTTGGATTTGTGGTCATTGCAGCAGCCTCTTTTGATGCAACGTCAGGAAGACACAGGAATGCCACATCTGCTTCATTAAGAATGCGTTGCCGCTCTGATGAGTCTTTCCGTTTATCAGGATCAATCTTTAGGATCTCGATATTGGAATGTTTTTCTAACCGTTCATTAATCTGAAGCCCGGTTGTTCCCTCCTGACCATCAACATACACCTTAAACATGGCTTATCCTTTCAGGTGATAAACATATCGCTTATTTCTGAATAATCTCACGTTTCGATTATCCTAAATCCACAATTGAGTCGCTATGCATTGCTTAACCCAGGAATTGTAGACAACAGAATAGATTATTATCTGCCTGATGTAAAAATAGATCGTAAACAGCCATATTTGTTGTGAATTGATACAAATTTTGATGATTTTAACGAATTTTTATGTTATTACTATAGTACAAAGCTATTTTAGATAATTATATATGTGTGTATTTTGGAATGATGAGATCAGTGCAATGGTAAACGAATAGTGGTATATTCAGTGACACATCTATGCAAATCAATAAATTGGACATACTGCCCACTTATTGTACTCTCTCAGCGAACAAGGAATTGTAGTGACAAAAAACCTTCTGGATTCAATACAGAGTCCTGTTGATCTGCGGGCATTATCTCCGGATAAACTGCCGAAAGTTGCATCCGAAATCCGTGAACTGATGATAGATGTTGTCAGCAAATGCGGTGGTCACCTTGCTCCAAGTCTTGGTACCGTAGAGCTTACACTTGCATTACACTATGTGTTCAACACACCAACCGATAAACTTGTATGGGATGTTGGACATCAGGCATATACTCACAAAATCCTGACCGGACGAAAAGATGTATTTCATACCTTGCGTCAGTACGGTGGCATCAGTGGATTTCCCCGTGTTTCTGAAAGCGAATATGACACGTTGTCGGTTGGTCACGCATCAACATCAATAAGCGGTGCGCTGGGTATGGCAATGGGCCGGGATATCAAACATGAGAATCATTCTGTAGTTGCAATTATTGGTGATGGTTCCTTAAGTGGCGGCCTTGCGCTGGAGGGGCTTAACAATACCGGTTCCAGTTTAACAAATATGACCATTATTTTAAATGACAATGAGATGTCAATTTCAAAAAATGTCGGTGCCTTATCGCGATATCTCACACGGGTATTAACTGATAAACGTTACAACAAGATTAAAACCGAGATCTGGGACCGCCTCGGAACAACCGGTGTTGGAAAAGGTATCAGAAGCCTTGTCAGCAGCATTGACGATGTTGTCAAGCACCTTGTTATTCCGGGAAAATTGTTTGAAGACATGGGGTTGCGTTACCTTGGACCTGTTGATGGTCACAATATTAACAGCATGATTGACATTTTTAAATTTGTCAAGAACACAAACGGTCCGCAGCTTGTTCACGTCATTACAAAAAAGGGAAAAGGCTACAGCTTCGCAGAAAATGATGCAACCAAGTATCACGGCGTCGGAAGCTTTACACGTGAGACCGGGGATGTCATCAAGATTGCATCACAGACCCCGACATTCAGTGATATTTTCGGAAAGACACTTGTCGAAATAGCACGCAAACGTGATGATATAGTGGCAATCACCGCTGCAATGCGTGATGGTACAAAGATGGCTGAATTCAGTAAAGAATTCCCGAATCGTTTTTTTGACGTCGGAATCGCAGAAGGCCATGCAGTAACCTTTGCAGCAGGACTGGCAACAAAAGGTTTAATACCGGTTATTGCGCTCTATTCAACGTTTCTGCAACGAGCTTTCGATCATATGATTCACGATGTTGCGCTTGACAAACACCATGTTGTATTCTGTATTGACAGAGCTGGTCTTGTTGGTGATGACGGCCCGACACATCACGGGATGTTTGATTTATCATTTGTCAGATCCATACCAGATGTTGTCATTATGGCACCGCGCAATGAAAATGAGCTTCGTCACATGTTTCACACAGCAGTAGAAGGTGTTAAAGGACCAGTAGTTATCCGGTATCCGCGCGGTGGTGGTGTTGGAGTACCACTTGACACTGAGTTACGAATGCTACCAATCGGTGTACCACAGGTTATTACTGAAGGTAAAAAAATTGCGATTGTTGCCATAGGTGACTTTTTTTCCAAAGCTGAAAATGTCAGGACAATTCTTAAGGAAAAAGGGTTTTCTCCCGCACTTATTGATGCACAGTTTGTAAAGCCGCTTGACCATACATTCTATCAGATGCTGTTTAGAGAATACCAATATATTGTTACTCTTGAGAACAACTCGCTTGCGGGAGGTTTCGGCTCGGCGTTACTTGAACTGGCAGAAACGCTCGAAATCACCCCCACTCCGGTATTTATCAGGTTCGGTTTACCGGATGCATTTGTTACTCATGGAGATCTGAAATCACTTCACAAAAATAACGGTCTTGATGAAGCTTCAATTGTGGAGAGGATTCTCAGGAGGATCGGTTGACGTACCACACAGAAACACGCCCCCTAAAACCCCCGCAGGGGGACTTTGAAAGCCTGAATGGCAATTATTGTTCTTTTTTTTCAAGTCCCCCTGCGGGGGTTTTTAGAGGACGCTCAGACAGCCCTTTGAAATACCCATATAATTATATGGATTATATTATTACACTACCCCCAACGGCTAAAAATTCAGTACCTTGACAATTGATGCTCTTACCATATTTGCCTGTGCCATCATGGATGCGGTCGATTGATGCTGAATAGATCTCTTTGTCGCAAGCGCCATTTCCCGTCCGGCATCAATATCAACGATATTCGATTCAGCTGATTTTGTTGCAGTAATTTTTGTATTTACAAGATTATACTGTGCTTTTATTCCACGGGAATATGCAGCAACAGATGCAAGGTACGATCCAGCTTTATCAAGTTCAGCCTGTACAGCTTCTGCATCTGCCTGATAACCTCCACTTCCAATTGTCAATTTTGATGCATCAGTAACCTGCGCTGCGCTGAAATCAATTGAGAAAACCTGTGACAGATCTTTGGGGTCAAGGTTTACTTTTTTAAGGGAACCATCTGCAACAAGCTTTTTACCATCATAGTAGCCGTTTTCTATCGCATTCGCGACAATGTCTCTTGTTGCATTAAATTCTGCTATAATAGCCGCCTGATCCTCATCGGTTACATTTTCTTTATAGTATTCATCAACAAGTATCCGCATTTGGCTTATGCCGTCAAACACCTGCTCACCGATATGTGATGCGACATCAAGCATGGCAGATGTTTCTGCGACATCAGTTCGTACTCTGTCAAAGTCTGTATATTCGCGTTTGTAATTATTTGCGTGGAAATAATCGGTGATATTGTCAAGCGGGCTTTCCACCCTTTTACCTGATGCGACTTTTGTAAGCGAATCTGAAAGCTGGCTTTCTACCGTTTTGAAAAAAGCACTGAGACGCCCCGTAAGCACCGTCATTGGTGTACTGGTCAACATAAACACCTCCCTTGTGTAACCGATAACCATCCCTGGCACGTGCTGACCCTATTGCAGAGCTTCCCCAAGCCGCTTTAAGGAAAACGTGTCACTGGTATATTTCAAATGAAATTTCTATCTTTACATATTACCCACCTGCAATCCGTAAAGTGAAATCATATTTCCCTGCATGATATTTGCCTGAGCGATCATGGCACCGGCAGCTTCAAGCCGAATCGACCTGTCAATCACTTCTGCTGTTACCTTTGCTTCGTCAATGTCGGTAATCAGTGATTTCACTGCTTCCTTATTGTTAACAATCAGTCCCAGCAGTTCCGTTTGACGATCAATTATCGCATTGAAGCTTTTTGATTCCGACAGATAGGTCAGTGCGTTACCGATCTCGATATCAATTCCGTTTGTATCAGTCATCGTTGTGACGTTGAACGTGTCAATCAACGATTCGTTTGCAACAACCGAAAATTCTATTGTCAATTGACCCTGGCTTTGAGGATCAAGAGAGACCTTTTTCAATTCTGTTCCTGCCTGCATTATCGGTGTACTGTCAACATTCGCATTTTGCAAAGAACTTACGACAGTATCCTGTAGCGATTCGAATCCGGCTCTGTATTCCGCCAGCTTTACCGGATCATTGTTTCCGGCAGCTTCACTGATATAGTCATCAGCCACCTTTTTCATTTTCAGGAGGTTCTGGTAAACGATACTTCCACGCTCAACAGCCGCTGATGTAATCGTTTTGGTATCAGCCAGTTTAATCTTTATATCCTCATACCCCTTTATATCAATCTCGAGATTGACTTTTTGAATATAGGCATATATGTCTTCCTGTGCTGACTGAAATTTTTTACCGGATGCAAGTTTTCCCATTGCGTCTGATAGAGCGATTGTTGAATCTCTGTAGATACCGGACAAACCGGCCATTATTTGAGTATTGTTACCTATCATACGCACCATCCGTTTCCATATCAGGATGTGCGCAATGACATCCTGATAAAAAACAGGACTTTACACAGGAAATGATACGGACAAACCGGTTGTCCGCTTATCAATTTCCGGAAAAGTTCTATTAGTAGAGTTTCATGACTACCTGTCGGGACATATTTGCCTGAGAAAGCATCGACATGGCAGCCTGTTGACGGACATTCTGATCGAGCATCTTTGACATTTCCGATGCTTCATCAATGTCGGTTATGAGGGATCTTACAGCTTCTTTGCTGTTAACGATTGTTTTGTTGAGGCTTATCTGATCTTCAATAATACTGTTAAATTTTTTTGCATCTGACATAAAGGTTAGTGAGTCAGTAACTGCTTGTGAAAAATCAGCGGTAATTGCAAGATCAGCAGCAACTGTAGGTGCAGTGCTTAAAGCAACTGTTAAAGTTGTTCCACTTGGATCCATCTGTATATCTTGAGAATATGATCCATCGGCGATTGCGTTACCATCAACACTTGCATTTTCAAGCGCCGTAACGACAGTATCTCTTAGCGAATTGAACTCAGCAGTATATTCAGCCTGCTCTGTTGCATCTGTTGTATTACTATATTTAGTCGCAAGGTCTGACATTTTTGTAAGGTTTTCGTACACCTTACTACCGACTTCAACTGCAGCTTTTGTAGCGGTTTGTGCAGCAGTCAGCTTTTGTTCGACATCGTTGTAACCCTTGATCTGATTTGTCAAGTTGTTAGCACGTGTAAACGAAAGCAGATCTTCGCCGGCATTCTGAAATTTTTTACCAGAGGCGATTTTTGCCAATGTATCCGATAACTGATTGTTACCCTGATTGTAAATGTTGGCAATCTGAGATGTTGCGACGTTAACTCCACCGATCATACGATCCTCCCTTGTGTAATTTATGACATCCTATCTTCGTTACCCTTCAGAGCTTCCCAATTCATCCGGGTAACTGTCGATTTTCGTTTATTCGGTTTGGTCTTTGTGCACGGTTCAAACCCTAATAAACATATCGACAGGTTTTGAAAAAACTTTAGCAGTTTTTTGTAGTATTTTTTGCAGGGTACGATTTGAGTGCCATTTTTGGAGCGGAGGTCATTGATTTACGTAGTAATAAGTCTTAGCGAACGTGAAGTTTTGAAATTACATTTTTACAACCAGGTTAATGATTGGCGTTTGTGTCCAGAAGTTGAAGAGATCGTTAATCCCGAGCTGATGACAAAAATACACTCAAAACAACCAATTTACACAGAATGCGTTTTTATGAAATTTGATGCAACAGTAGTTTAATTGCTACAGGATACAAATAAAAAACCCGCATTTCTGCGGTTTTTTTATTAATTCTTAATATTATGAAGTCTGATTAGTTCTTTTTTCTACGGATAAAACCGAGACCAAGAAGTGAGAGGCCGAGAAGAGAGAGAATTGATGGTTCCGGAACGTCTGCTGGTTGTACACCAGCATAACCAACAAGGTGTGAAAGATTTCTGTAATCATCACCATTTTTAAGTCCATATGTCGTAAAAGAACCTGTTTTTGGAGCAATAACATCATCAACATACCAAGCAGTATATCCATTTCCACCTTTTACAGCGTATACTGATATACCTAAGTCAGAGGTCCATGTACCACCAGTGACTTCACCTTTAGAATTTTTAATAGTACTCGCAACATTAAAACCCGAGGTCTGCTCATCGGAAGATTTTACAGTTAAAGCACTTTTTAATACTTCGATGACATCATCTTTATCATTGAATATTACGGTATTCTTTTCGAGAACATTTAGAATTGTTGTTGCCATGTTGTCGTTATTACTGCCAACGTTACCATTATAATAACCCAAATAGACACCATATGACGCACCACTTTCATACACCTCATAGGTTGTACCGATATCCAATTCATTGCCCAATGTAATTAAAGCGGCACTCGCCGAACTCATCAACCCGGCGACCATACCTACAGCGATCGCACTGATGCATAATTTTTTAAGACTCATAAAAACTCCTTTAAAAAAAATAATCCAACTTTTAAAAATAGACGCAAATACTATTCCAAAAAAGAACAAGCAATATATCCTCTACCCGGCATGTCGTAATTAAGTTGCAACAGTAAACAAAATTCCTTAAAATTCAATTCCTTATTCTTATGACTACAGTTATTTCCATGCAGGCTGTTAATCATGATACCTTTTGATATCTGTAAAAAATTATAGTAACATGTCGGATTTTTTAACGTTTAACATTATTTAATTAAGGGGGTGTATGAATTGGTTACAATGCATAAAAGCTCAGCGAAAATTCATCGTTCGGGTACTGGAAAGATTATCAATTTTTTGGTGATAGTCTGTGTGAATGTGTTACATCAACATCATGTATCAATAGACTTATCCAATAGTTTTTTACCTTGTTAACACCTACCCATCATTCTATACTATACTTTTAACAACGGGAACCTTTTGTAATATGCTTAAAATTCAAAGGATTCGGTATGATGAGCGAGCTAGGTGTCAAAGCGCTTGATGATTTCGACCGGTATATCAATGATGGCCGTTTACAATTAAAGAATAATCAGATTGAACTGGCAGTCCAAAGTTTTGAAAATGCATTTACTATCAAAAGTACCGAATCAGAGCTCTCATTTGTTCTGGCTAAGCTCTATCAGTTACTTAAAGAAACAGATAGGAGCGACAGTTACTACAAATATTCGCTTGCATTAAAACCTGATCATATTGAATATCTTTACGATTATGCAATGCATCTTGTTGATTGTTCCCGTCTTAATGATGCAATCGAAATCATGCAACGATGTATCCGATTACATCCTGATAATGCGCAGTTGCATAACGACCTCGGTATACTTTACAACGCGCTACACAATTATCCCAAAGCAATTGATCACCTTACCAGATCGTTTAAACTCAACTCAGACTATCTTGTTCCCATGATAAATCTTGGATACCTGTATCTGCAGACCGGTGACATCAGTAAAGCGGATGATATTCTTACACTATGTATGAGAAAAGATCCCACCAGTGCTGAAATAAAGGATTTTAAACAGGCAATCATGCAGGCTCGTCAACCGGCCGATAAAAGTACAGTCTCAAAAAAGGAACTGCGTTTCTCCGATCAGTCATTCCAGATTGCTCCTATGGAGATTATCGATAAATTCGGCACTGCAGCATCATCGACAATCGGTCTTTCGATAGTAGTACCAGTTTACAATGAAGAGGAAAACATTCCCATTCTGTACAAGGAACTTAACGATATGTTAAATAATCTCAAGCAGGACTATGAGATTATTTTCATTGATGATGGAAGCAGGGATAAGAGTCGCGATGTACTAACCGCACTTTCAAAAGATGACAAAAAAGTGAACGTTATTTTTTTTAGACGTAATTATGGTCAGACTGCTGCAATCAGTGCCGGTTTTAAATATGCTCACGGAGATGTCATCGTGACACTTGATGCTGATTTACAGAATGATCCTGCCGATATTCCAAAGCTTTTACAGAAAATGTCAGAAGGATACGATCTTGTTAATGGATGGCGTCAGAAACGTCAGGATAAGGTACTTACCCGCAAGATTCCATCAATGATCGCCAATCGTATTATTAATAAATTGATAGAAGGCACTAACGTTCAGCTTCGTGATTTCGGCTGTACACTTAAAGCCTATAAACACGGTATTGTAAAGAATATTCATTTATATGGCGAGATGCACCGTTTCATACCTGTGTTTGCAGCCTGGATCGGTGTAAAGGTAACAGAAATTCCGGTTAATCACCGGCCACGTATTCATGGAACTGCAAAATACAATTTATCGCGTGTGTCAAGAGTGATCTTTGATCTTATCGTCGTTCGTTTTTTCAGTGATTATATGACACGGCCGATTCAGTTCTTTGGTAAAATCGCCAAGAAAATCACCGGATACGGTTTTCTGATAATTGCAGCATTGTCAACAGCAGGATTATTTCACTTTCTTCCAATATCACTTAACACAGTCCTTATTCTTATTGCGCTGCTACTGTTTTCGTCACTGCAGCTTCTCACAATGGGACTGATCGGTGAGATTTTGATACGATTTTACTTCGAAATGCAGCATAAGGATTCCTTTGTTGTCGAGCGTATTCTGAATGACACGGAGCATCCCTGATGTGCGGAATTACCGGAATAGTAACAAACAGCAACAGACCTGTTGACATAACAGTACTTGCAGCCATGACTGACAGTCTTGTGCATCGTGGTCCGGATGACCGTGGTGTACAGTGTTTAAGCGGTCCTGACTCCAGTGGTTTACACGCGGGGCTTGGCCACCGTCGTCTCAGTATTATTGATTTATCCGCGTTGGGACATCAACCGATGACCAATGAGGACCGCACGATCTGGATAAGTTTTAATGGTGAGATCTATAATTTCAGGGAATTGAGAACAGACCTTATACGTAAGGGGCACCACTTTACATCAGAAACCGATACTGAAGTAATCATTCACGGATACGAAACCTATGGCGCAGATATCTGCAGCAAAATAAAAGGTATGTTCGTATTTGCATTGTGGGATTGTAATAAAGGCTCATTACTTCTTGCAAGAGACCGGTTTGGAAAAAAACCGCTCTATTACAGCATGACAGAAAACAGCCTCGTTTTTGCATCAGAATTAAAAGCACTACGTCAATGTCCCGACATGTCTCTTTCACTTGACATGAGCAGCTTAAGCCTCTATCTTGCATATGAATATGTCCCTGTTCCGTTATCAATTTACAAAAACGTACAAAAACTTCCGCCGGGTACATACCTGATCTACAACGGCGGTAACGAACCTTCAATTAATCAATACTGGAATATTTCATTTATAAATAGCACATCAAAAAAACATACTGAAAAAGAGATCTGTGCTACATTGCTTGATATGCTTGGTAGTGCTGTCAGAAAACGTCTTATGAGCGATGTTGCTTTGGGTGCATTTCTAAGCGGCGGAATAGATTCAAGTGCAGTGGTTGCACTCATGTGTGACACAGTCGATTCACGTCAGGTAAAAACATTTTCGATTGGTTTTGAAGATAAATCCTTTGATGAATCATCTTATGCCCGCAGTGTTGCAAAGCACTTCAACACCGATCATCATGAAAAAATTTTTACTGCACAGGCTATGCTTGACATACTGCCGGATGTGTGGAATTTTCTTGATGAACCATTTGCCGATGCGTCGATACTCCCGACTTATATGCTTTCACAGTTTACACGTGAGACTGTGACGGTGGCTCTTGGCGGTGATGGCGGTGATGAGCTCTTTGCGGGATATGATCCATTTCTTGCTCATAAACTGGCACGCATGTGCGAAAAAATGCCATCACTCGTAACAAAAAAAGTATTTGAACCACTGATCGCACTGCTTCCGGTATCAACAAATAATATGAGCCTTGATTTTAAACTTAAACAGTTTGTCAAGGGCATGCATTACCCTCTTTCGATTCGTAATCAAGCATGGCTTGGCGCGTTCCCCCCGGAACAGCAGCAGCAGCTTTTCTCCGACGGTGTACGTGATGAACTTGGCTCTTACGATGTTTACCATCTCATTACTGACACACGCAATAGCTGCAATTTCAGGGACTGGATTGATGAAATCACTTTTATGTATGAGCATTTTTACATGGGTGAAGATATTCTCACAAAGGTTGACAGAGCAAGCATGGCAGTATCGCTTGAAGTACGTACGCCTTTTCTTGATACTGAATTTTCTGAATATGTCAACAGCCTGCAAAGTTCACTTAAGCTCCACGGATTAACCCGTAAATATATTCTTAAAAAAGCACTTGAGCAGAAACTGCCAAAAGAAATAATTTACAGAAAGAAGAAGGGGTTTGGCATACCTCTTACTAAATGGTTACGGGAGGATTTACGACCAGTACTGGAAGAGACTTTCAGCGAGGAACGGATCAGGCAGGATGGATTGTTTAATTACCATTATGTTCAGCAATTGTTGCAGGAGCATTTTAATGGGTACAAAGATAATAGGAAACAGCTGTGGACGCTTTTGATGTTTTCGAAATGGAAGGAACGATGGAACTAAGAGAGAAGGCCTCACCCCCTGGCCCCCTCTCCATTTCCTTATGCAGAGGGGGCCAGGGGGTGAGGCCTCTTTCTTAGTGTCAACTGAAGGCTTACAATATGCGAATTCTTGTCTTAAACTATGAATATCCTCCCCTTGGTGGCGGTGCCGGGAACGCAACGTATTTTCTTTCCCGGGAATGGGGATGCATGGGCATTGTTACTGATATTATAACAACCTGGTTTACCGGCCTTGATGAAATCACCCACGAATCTAATAATGTAACTGTGTATCGTGTTAAATCACGGCGCCAGAAAGTATCACAATCCAACCCGCGGGAAATGATCAGCTACATACTCAAGGCGTACAAAAAGGCAAAAGAATTATTGGTCGCAAACAAGTATGATTTGTCAATTGCTTTTTTTTCAATTCCATCCGGCATTATCTCATATCGTTTGCATACAAGGTTCAAAATTCCCTACTATGTTCTTTTACGCGGCGGAGATGTTCCCGGATTTCTTGGTAAAGAGCTTGAGCGTATGCACTCACTTATTATGCCTATTACAAAGTTGGTCTGGAAACATGCAACACGAATTATTGCAAACAGCCGCCAACTTGCTGATCTTGCAGATAAAACAGCCGTCCAACTTGCCCGCAAGGTTGAAATAATCCCCAACGGTGTTGACACAACACAATTTTTCCCTGATCTATCAAAACATCAATCGTTCTTTACGTTCCTGTTTACCGGTCGTTTTGTACGGCAAAAGAATGTTGAACTGCTGCTTCAACAGTTTGATAAGGCATTGCAACAATGTGAAGCCCGGTTGATTCTTGCCGGTGATGGCCCAATGAAGGAGACACTTGTTTTGATCTGTAAATTATCACCACGACTGATGCATCATGTTGAAATCAGACACTGGGTACCCAAATGTGATCTGCTCACATTGTATCAATCTGCACACTGTTTTATTAATCCATCAACTGATGAAGGTATGCCAAATACAGTACTTGAAGCCATGGCGTGCGGTTTACCGGTTATTGCAAGTAATATTGGTGGAAACAACGAATTAGTCCGGCACGGGAAAAACGGTTTTTTGTTTAATTTAAGTGAACCCGATGCTCTCTGTAATTGTATAATTTCTATGATGACCTCGCAAGACTACAATCAGATGTCGTTTTTTTCCTGTAATTATGCCAGGAATAATTATTCATGGTCAGAAACAGCAGCTAAAATTCTAAAAGGTGCAGATGATAATGCCTGATAACAAAGCGATTTACAATGAAAACTGGAAACAGTGGGAAGATATTAAACGATACGGCCCGATGTCACGTCATACCCAGCGAATTGTTAAAAACATTTGCAGTACGTTATCATTCTCATCAGTACTGGATGTTGGATGCGGCCCAGGTGTATTTCTTGACATACTAAAAAAACGGTTCCCGCATATTTCTGTTTCCGGAACTGATATATCATCAACAGCCATTGAACTGGCTCGTCAGAAATTCCCGGATTCATCATTTTTTGAAATTGATATTTCCAAAGAGACCATTAAAGGCGAATGGGATCTTGTTACCATGATTGATGTAGCCGAACATATTGAAAATGATGAAAGCGCGTTTATCAACATCCGTTCTTTTTGTAAAGACTACCTTTTGATAGTCACACTCGAAGGAATGATGCGGGCATTTGAACCGGAAGTAGGCCATGTCAGAAATTATAAAAAAGGTGAATTGCATGAAAAACTCGTTCGATGCGGATACACAATCATTCGATCAATTAACTGGGGTTGGCCGATGTACTCTCCGTTATACAGAAATCTCTCTCAGACTATCGATGCACATCATAAACCAATTACCATGCTTCGCCTATTAATGACATATGTAGTCTATGCACTCCTTTCGTGTAATGTTCCACAAAAAGGAGATCTTATCATTGTTCTTGCAAAACCAATACGAGAATAAACTATGAACTCTATTCTTAACCAATTTACAGTAATAATGAATGAAATTGCCCGATTACCCTTCTTTGAACAGGAAATTGTCTGTAGTAAGATTCAATTTACTTTTGAAGATTATGTTAAAAAATTTCCACCCTATGCAATCAAGGTGTATGACAGTGTATTCGGTACTTTATTAAACGAAACTGAATTTTCAGCCACTAACAAGACGATTCTTGAAATAGGACCCGGATTCAGTATAGGAGTTCTCTTTCTTGCTGTTCTTTGCGGTGCACGTAAAGTACATGCAGTTGATGCATTCGCGCATGAAAAGGGATCTGACCATGATTATATTCTTGCCATGTACCAGCACCTGATCAATGACCATACTTTTTTTTCTAGTTCCGCCGTAACAATGAATGATCAAGACTTCACCGATCAATTCTCAGCATATATAGCTAAGGATGGTGATGGGAAATTTGATATTGTACATTCTTGGGGAGTCCAGCATCATACAGGAGATATGCATCTGGCACTACGCAACGCGACATCACTGGTTGCAGAAAAAGGATATTTTGATACAGCAATTTACAATAAGCATTGGAGTAGTAGAACATGGCGCATAATAAAGAAACTATATTGTGTCTCACCATCAATTATTAAACTATTCATGATTTGCACAATGTATCCGCTTATTTTCCTTGCCAAATTTATAGTTACCGGTAAAAATCCGTTTAAACAGGAACGTGGTATGGATTTTTTTTATAATGTTGTCGATTGGATTGGTGGATATCCATATGAATATGCGTCAATTGATGAACTTATTTCCTTTTTAAATACTTTGGGATTTGATTGCATTTATAAGAAACTAGCTACTGTTCCTACTGGTTGCAATGAGTTTATTTTTAAAAGAACTAAGGTAACCTGATCATGGTAAGAATTTCTAATGAACTTCTAGAGAAAATTATCATCAATTATGGCAGTTTTTTTAATAACATTTCAAAGCTGCCTGCAGAGAAATGCGCACACGATGTTGTTGACGAAGATAAAGTTCATGATCAAGTCCATCTGTTATGCTCACTATTGGGATATACGCCTGATGCCCTGAAGGGCAAAATGGTATTGGAGATTGGTTCCGGTTTTGGACTTTTTGTAGCAGTGACACGACGTGACTACGGGTGGAACACTATTGGTATAGAACCTGCAGGAGAAGGATTTGATTCATCATACATCCTGGCACACGAAGTATTGAGGGAATATAACATACCTGAGGATGCGATTAAAAATGCAACCGGGGAAAACCTTCCATTCAACAATGAATCCTTTGATTTCATTTTTTCATCAACGGTGCTGGAGCATACGAATAATCCGGAATTAGTGTTAAGGGAAGCACATCGTGTTCTTAAACCGGGGGGGGGTATGCAGTTTGTATTCCCGAATTACGCATCTTTTTTTGAAGGCCACTATGCAATCCCCTGGATTCCATATATGGGAACAAAACTTGGTAGTTTATGGGTACGGCTTTGGAATCGGGATCCTGCTTTTATAAAAACGCTGCAATTACTTACTTACCGGCAGATTAAAACATGGATGCAGAAGTTTTCTGATGTTGACGTGATTACATATGGTAAAGAAGTATTTATAAAACGTATGTTGTCAATTGACATTAAGGATTGGGCAGGATTAGGGAAAATCAAGAGGCTGCTTGTTATCATCAAGAAACTTCGAATCCTTCGTTTTGTCACCTTTTTAATGGCAGCAGCCGGATCATTTGAACCAATCATCCTAACAGTAAAGAAGCAACGTCCAAATGGATGAAAAAACCCAACCTTCTTATTATGTAAATAATTAAATAAAAATCTACAGGGATCGTGATACATTATGCTGCAACGACACTGGCAACAACTTAACGACTGTACTATCGGTTCTCAATCATACTGGACAATTGCAGTTCAGAATTATTCACTTTACCGTGATACCGAAAAGCTTATTAAAAAGTACATTAAAGGAAAACTCCTTGACATAGGAGCAGGATCTCTCGCATGGAAAAACCTGCTTGGTACAGCCACAACAACGTACATCAGTTCTGATTTTTCACGAACCCACAAAGACCTTGATCTGATCTTTGATGTCACTAAACCATTTCCGGTTGCCAGCAATTCCTTCGATTCGCTTTTTTGTCACTCGGTGCTTGAACATACTCCGGAGCCCTGGAAAGCATTTGATGAATTCTACAGGATATTAAACAATGATGGCATTCTTATTCTGTCAGTACCGTTTATTTTTTATATTCATGGTGCTCCATATGATTTTTTCAGATTTACTAAATATGGAGTCGTTCAGCTTGCGGAAAAGGCCGGCTTTACTGTTGAGAAACTTGTCCCAAGCGGTGGGATTGTTCAGTTTATGATGAATATACCTTCGGTTATTTTGTCAACGCTTCTGTTTGCGGTGAAGCTGCGCTGCTGCATTAAACCGTTAACGCTATTGTTATCCTGGGTGTCATCACTACTTGACACTGTGTGTGACAGGGGAAAACTTTTTTCGATGAATATTATTGTCGTGTTACGGAAGTAAGCGCATCAAGAGCTATCATTACAATAAAAGATCCTACATTTATTATCATCTTCATAGTTTCCATACCTTCCATTTAAATTTCTTTTAGGTCTCTTTTATTAAACTTTTTTATCAGCCACTTTATTTGCATTACGCCAAACGTATCTATCGGACGGTTAAACAACCTAGTACCTGTGTTGCACCTGCGACAGGCATTTTGGCTTGACACAATTATATACATAGTTTTCTTTGGAATGAAGTCAATCAATTTTGGATAGATGAGTGCTACTGTTTTTTTATAGTCATTCTCAATTACAGACCGTCCGTATTCTTCAACAATTTGTTCCATCGTTTGATTTTTATTCATTTTGTGTTTTCTTTACAAGGTAGTATAACGGGTCGCGCGACTCGTTCGCTGTACCAGCAGCAATTTGATCCATTACTTATTACTATTTTCTTCTTCATGAATTAGCTTCTTTTTTTTTACTTGTTCATATTAAATAGGTCAGTATTTCTAAATTTGAGCACATTGTTTTTTAAATATTCCTATTTTCTGTAGCGATAGCGAATGAAAATTTGGGGGGAGCGATAGCGGAACCTGGCTACGCTGTTGTCGGATCGTAGAGTTGTCGCATTCTATTTTGAATCATTTTATCCAATTTTTGTAATCTATTTTGGGTAAAACTCTGCGCATATTAATCAAAGCGATTAATATGCCTGCTGGTAACAGATTAATAATTCGTAAATCTTTACTATTATATAAATTAGCCAAATAAAACAAAGATGGTGATCTTAATTCAACTTCTTTTTAACTTCTGTAATGTTTTTATCTTTGAAAAGATAATTATATTGCTGTTTTATTGCATTTTGTTTGTTAAACGCCAGCCGCTACATTTTGTTCCCTTAGTTTAAACACATAGCAAACCGGCTCGAATTTCTGTACAATCTGATAATTGGCAACCAGAAACTCTTCATATTCCCTGAATGGCCCAAACTCTGATGTCAATACGAAATAAACCGGCTTATTTGTTTTTAATTGTTCCAGTTCCTCCGCTACCTGCTCCTTACTGAAAACAAGCGGATTTGTTATTGGCGGATAGATGCAGTATACCGGAGCCCGGCGCTCAGACCATAAATAGATATCAGGTTCATGTCCCCATGAGTACACATAATCGGTCTCAGCAGTTGTACGCTTAATATATTTCCCAACCTCTTCACAAATTGCATACACTTTATCCTCACCACTGTAAAACGCCCCCAAGAGCTCATCACCCACCAGAAGATCTTTGATCAACTGGTACAGCGTAAATAAAAACATTGTACTAACTGCAGCCACTGCTGCGCAATCACTGACACTCCAGTTTAACAACCCTTTTACAATCAATAGATCTGCCAATTTGTACATCATTACTGAACCGGTAACACACATCGGTGCGACGGCTGGAATAAAATGATACGGCAGATATGTTCTTGACAATATCGCAGAGATAAAAGCAAACCCGATCCACCCACTAAGTAACAGTGCATATGGTGAACCTGAAACCAGAAGGTACACTACACCGCCAAAACCGGCGGCAATCAGTAATAATTGATCAGAAAAAATAATTCTGAAACGCCGCCGCGTCGTTTCTGTTGCCGTTTTGTTAACATGACTGAGCGGCGTCTTGAGATAACTGACAAGCATCTTCGTGATTTCTTTACTGAAAGGCATTTTATTCCATGGCGTTTTTTTTATCACCATAAAGTAAACAAAGAAAACAGCAACCGGAATACTATACCCTGCCGTGTAACATACTAAAGTACTCACGATTGTTTTTGTAAACAGAAAAGGAAGACTTATAAGTATTGGTGCAGTGGTATTAACCAATGATGGCTGCTTGAACATAAACGTAATACCACAAAAAAATCCGCACAAAAAAATGGCTGTCATAACGAGCATACCGCCCGACTGTACAGCAAGAACAATAAACAGAAAGGAGAGTACCATGGGAAGCGTATAATATGACTCCATATTCGAGAAATGCCACCATAATGATGGAAGGCTTGAAAAAAGTGCATACAGTAACGCTGCACAATACCCTGCAACCGGACCACCCAGTAATGTCCCGAGAACGTACACTGCAATGGTTGTAATAACATTGTAAAAGGCAAAAAACTGACGAAACGATTTCCTGCTGATACCCATGAATTTTATTATGATCATGTATATGATTTTCAATCCCGGAGTTTTACTCTCATAGATATCACGATACATAAGACCTGTGCCCTTTAGCCATCTGTAGGCAATGTACCCGTGAGCACCATAATCCCTGTCAAGCGGCAGATTAAAATAGGGAATTTTCATTATGTAGGAAATTACACAAATCACAGCAAGTATCACGTAGTCAATCATAGTACCTCACCGCTAGGAATAGTAAAATTGTCCGAACGTTGATTGTACTTTAATTGTAATTGAAATACAAGAGGTTAAGGGAAGGACGAGTGATGTTTTAGGTGTATCGCGGAGTGAGTAGAAGATAATGAATAGTGATCAAGACACTTTTTACAGTACTGGAATTTTCTTATAACAGGTTGTTCAATCTGTTTCATTCCATAGCTTGAATTATGATGGTGTTCGTGCCACCATTCGGCAACCTTATTATATTTTTTTCCAATTATTTCAGGTTTCATAACATTCTCTAATGATATTTTCTTTACGTTCTACTGATGATTTACGGTGTAGTATACAGATTCAATCAGAAATGAACCGGGCTTTTTTGTTTATTTTCAAGTGGCATTTCCGATTGAATATTCTGTATTGGCCGATAGTTCTCGCGGTATTTCATTTTTATCTTGAGACGGTGCCTCTTCGTGCTGCTCGACAGGACGGCGAGCAGCACGTTTTTTTATTCCTGCTTTTTCATGTGCTTTTCAAGCATTTCTATAAGCTCTGCCAGCACGAAAGGTTTACATATACTCGCAGTGAAGCCATAATCAGCAGGGTTTTTCATGATAGGATCTTCAGCATAGCCACTTACCACAAATACCGGTATATCTCTGTTCAGCTTTCGTATTTCAGCGACAGTTTCTTTTCCTCCCATACCCCCCGGAATAGTAAGGTCAAATATCATACCAGTAATGTTGCTGTTCTCTTTAAAGAATTCGATTGTTTTAATTCCGTTTTCTTTGTGTATAACATTGTATCCTAACGAGTTAAGCATTGCCTCAATGGCGCCACGTACTATTTTCTCGTCATCCATGATTAAAAATGTGCCACTGCCTTTGTGTGTTTTTACATTTGTACCTTCTTCGCCTTGAATGTAGCCGACTATCGCAGGCAAATAAACTATAAATGTACTGCCCTTGCCGAGCTCCGATTCAACATCGATACACCCACCATGTTGACCTACAATGGAATAGCAGGAAGCCAAGCCAAGGCCGTGTCCTTTAGGTTTTGTTGTAAAAAACGGGTCAAATATTTTTGTGATTATTTCTTTTGAAATTCCAATGCCGCTGTCTTTTACTGATAGTTTGATATAATTACCTTTTACAAGCAGTGGATGCTCTTTTTCTGCAAGTATAATGTTCCGCGCGTTGACCTCAATAGTTCCGCCTTCCGGCATCGCCTGTTGCGCATTAATCACAAGATTGTCAATTACCTGCCCTATCTGGTTTTTATCAAAATTGCATGCCCATAGGTCTTCCTGAACGGTAAAAAGACATGCAACATTTGACCCGCTAAGTGAAAATTTTACAGTCTCCTGCACGAAGGGAAACAGATGGCCGATTTTTTGTATCGGAGCTCCACCCTTTGCAAAGGTCAGCAACTGGTGTGTAAGAGCGCGCACCCTGTCAATTGCTTCCATGGCTTTTTGAAGATACTGTGATACGTTTTCGTCCTTTGCATTCTCACGAGCCATGTCAACATATCCAAAAAAGCCACTCATGAGATTATTAAAATCGTGGGCGATACCTCCAGCGAGAATGCCCAATGATTCCAGTTTCTGCACCTTCAATAATTCTTCTTCGGATTTTTTACGCACGGAAATATCACGTACAACAACCACGAACCGTTTTTTACCGCCGATAACAGCAAAACGGATTTGTACTTCAGCCCAAAATGTACGACCATCTTTATGCTTCGTCAGCCATTCGCGCGATTGAGGACCGGTTTCGATTGCATCTTTAAACCATGTAAGTACATCATTTTGGGAAAATGGTGATTCTCCGATACTAAGGTTTTCTATATCAATCCGGAGCAGTTCATCGTATGTGTAACCATACATTTCGCATGCCCGGCGGTTGACATCAATAAACCGTCCAGTCTCGGAATCTTCCACAAAAATCGCATCGCCCACAGAATCTAATACGGTTTTCAGATATTCCCTACTTTCCAAGAGCTGGTCGGCGGCGGATTTCAGAGATTTTGTGCGCGTTGAAACTTTCAACCTGAGTAACAGAATAAAGACAAAAAAAATCAAAAGCATGGTGATGATCGACGCAATCAACCATACTATAAAGGGTGGAATAAACGTACGGGGCTTTTCTTGAATCCAAAATGCCAGTGACCGATAATACATCGAATGCGGGTCATTCTCCATCAATGCAAGGTGTTTGTCGATGGCTGCAAGCAAATCCCCGTTGCGCCCCTTCGACGTGGCAAAATGAAGATTCGTTGGATCTAAAATCACCGGCGTAGGTACCAATGCATATTCTTTGTTCATGTGAAGACCAAAAAATCGGCTGACGATTGCAGCATCCGCTTTGCCGGATTCCACCTGCTTGATAGTGGTGGCATAGTCATGCAGCACAACCTGATTATAAGAAATACCGAACCGTTTTCGAATCTCACCGCTCACCTGCTGTTGTATCGAACCTTCCAGAACTGCTATTGTCTTTCCTTCGAGATCGGCAACCGAACCGATAAAAATGTCTTTCCTGCAAAATACTTGGAGCCATGAACTAAGAACGACGAGTTGGTTGAAGTCAAAACGTTGGTTTCTTACATCTGAAAATGCCATGTCGGGCATAAGATCAATGCTACCGTCATCAAGGCGTGTCAAACATTCATCCCAGGTTCCAAATATGTATTTGATGTCCAATTTCTCACACTTGGCAATGTATTCAATAATATCAATGAATATGCCTTTTGGTGTGCCGGTATTACTCATCTCAATCTTTGGCGGATTATCGTATACCCCAACCCGTATTGTGCGTGCGTCTGTTTTTTCACAGCCTATCAAAATAATTACTGTTAAGATTCTGAAAAAATATTTTGCATAAGTATGTATATACTTCAACTCAATAAAGAACTTTTGTGTACTTTGATTACAAGGAGTTTTATTATTCATGATTTTTCTCTCCATCTACCCACGATGTACAGTTCTCATACACCGATTCTTTTGTATTATGCATTGCCGCGAGAATTTTGGCAATAGGTAAATCAGAGGCTTTGCAGCCTCTTTTCCCCTCAGAACCGTATGTGATAGTTACACACATCAGCATATGTTGACCATAATACATGTACCGTTTACAAGATGCTAAACGGTCTGGAACGAACATCTCACCCAATTGCAGGACTGTTCGGAGGAACTCTTCCTCGCAATCAGGTTCCCGTCCCAAGGGGACTTCGATGCTATCTAGCAGAAACGTTGTCCCGGACAGTCATGGATACCGGTATTACGAAGTGATACAATACAGAAAACGTATCACTTCGACTTCGCACAGTGACCTTTTTCCTGTTGAACTATATTGTTTGTTAAACTCCGGCAGTACCAGCGGTATTATTCTGTTCCCGCAACTTAAACACATACCAGAACGGCTCAAATTTCTGTACAATCTGGTAATGATACATAAAGACGCGCCCCTAAATCCTACCTCGTCGGTATTCCCAAAGGGGCGCTGTATTTATCAAATATCCGATGCGTGAAGAAGCTCGACATTTTTCTTTTTAAGAATATCAATTGCATCCCTGATTTTTTCGCACCGGATAATCGCGTTTGCCTTTTTCTGAACAGAAAATGCATACATATACTCAACACTGATATCGGCATCGGAAAGAATCTGTAATATATTTGCAATTGATCCGGGAATATCGGGAATTGACAAACAAATAACATCGGTAAGCCCTACAGAAAAACCTTTTTCTTTAAGAGCACTCACTGCCTGAGCCGGGTCGCTAACAATGCAACGCAGGATTCCGTAGTCAGATGTTTCGGCAACGGTGAGTGCTGAGATATTAATCTTCTTGCACGCCAGTTCCTGGGTCACCTCGGTTAATCGGCCTGATTTATTTTCAAGAAATATTGAAAGCTGCTGAATAATCATATCGATCTCCTTTTGACATAACCCCTGCCCTATCGATTATAGCGGGACCCGGGCAGAATGTGTAGTGTTATTTTGTCACCATAGCATTTAATGGCTGCAACTGTCGTTTACCACTGTACTCATATATTTCTTTTGTCAATTATCCGTTTTGCTTTGCCCTCACTGCGTTCCAGACTTTTCGGTTCAGCCAGTTTCACCTTGACAGCAACACCAAGCGTACTTTCAACATTTTTGCGAATTTTTTCCGACAATGCTTCAAGTTTCCTGATCTCATCCGAGAAGAATTGCTCATCGACTTCAACAACGAGTGTTAACGTGTCAAGCAGATGTTCACGTTCCACAATAAGCTGATAATGTGGCTTTGTCTCGCTCATGTTAAGCAGCACGGTTTCGATCTGTGACGGAAACACATTGACTCCACGGATAATCAGCATGTCATCACTTCTGCCAAGACATTTTTCCATACGAACCAGCGTACGTCCGCAGCGGCATGGCTCATAGAGAAGACGAGTAAGATCCCGTGTACGATAACGGATCAGCGGTAACCCTTCCTTGGTGATTGTTGTAAAGACGAGTTCACCCTTATCACCAGGCTTTACCGGCTGCAGTGTTTCGGGATCAATGATTTCAGGAATAAAATGATCCTCAAAGACATGCATGCCACATTTGAACATACAGTCACACGAAACACCGGGCCCCATAATTTCACTGAGTCCGTATATGTCAATTGCGTTAATCCCGAGACTTTCTTCTATTGCAGTACGCATATGCTCAGACCATGGTTCCGCACCAAAGATTCCAACTTTCAATTTCAGATTACTTCGCTTAACACCGTACTCTTTCATTGATTCTGCAAGAAACAGTGAATATGATGGCGTACAGGCAAGCGCTGTTACTCCAAAATCCTCCATCAACTGCAATTGTCGTTTTGTATTTCCCGATGATGCCGGCACCACTGATGCACCCATTTTTTCTGCACCGTAATGAAGACCAAGACCACCCGTAAAGAGTCCGTAACCATATGCAACCTGGATAATATCATCCGGACCGACATCGGCACATCCCAGTGAACGGGCTACAACTTCCGCCCATATCGCAATGTCTTTACGGGTGTATCCAACAACGGTTGCTTTTCCGGTAGTACCCGATGATGCATGAATCCGGACTATTTCTCTTTGCGGCACTGCGAAAAGTCCGAATGGATAATTATCCCGCAGATCGGTTTTAACGGTAAAGGGCAGTTTGATAATATCATCAATAGTCCGGATATCTTCAGGCCCTAATTTAGCCGCCTGCATTTTCGACCGGTATGCCGGTACATTATGATAAACCCGTTCAACGACATCCCGCAGTTTTTCGGACTGATATGCGCGCATATCATCTCTGCTCATGCACTCCATTGCCTTATTCCAGATCATCAGTATATACTCCTCTGCTTTACAGGATTCATACAACGATTATTCATTTTCACTTACTTACCGTATCCATTGTCAAATGCATCAATATTGCTCTGAACGAACTTCGCCGGTGATGCATCCGTGATTCCCTGAATCCAACTATCACGGGAAAATAATGTATGCTTTGCAAATGCACCAAGCATTACCGCGTTCACGGCTCTGCTGCTCCCGGCTTCAAGTGCCCGCGCTGTTGCATCAATAAGTTCAACCTTGACATCAAGCGTACGTATCGTATCAACAATCGTATCAGGATACGCACAATCCCCCGCAACGACCGGTTGCGGCTTGATTTTCTGATCATTGATAATAATAACACCCTGCTTTTTTACATAAGGAACATACCGTGCTGCCTCAAGCATTTCAAATGCAAGCAGTACATCCGCATATCCTTCCTCGACAATCGGTGATGCGATCTGTTTACCGAACCGTACATAGGTGATAACACTTCCACCCCTCTGGGACATGCCATGCACTTCAGACACCTTGACATCATAATTATTGTTCAGTGCCACACGCCCGATCACACGGGCTGCAAAAAGTGCGCCCTGGCCACCTACTGCTGAAATCACTATATTCATTACGCATCCATCCCTTCATCATTTTCACTGATCGCACCGAAACTGCAGATATCAGCGCAAATTCCGCATCCGACACACAAACTGCTTTCAATGACAGCCTTCTTATTTACAAAGGATATCGCAGGACATCCGATTACCCGGCATGCCCGGCATCCGGTACACTTTTGCGGATCAACGCTGAACGCATTTCCCGGACGGTCAATTCCTTTAATAAGAAGACACGGCTGCTTTGTGATAATAACTGATGGTTCAGGAGCACTGACTTCTTCTTTGATTACCCGTTCAAGTTCCTTTAAATCATACGCGTCGACTTCAACCACGCGCCTGATCCCGATTGCTTCAACCACTTTCTTAATATCAAGCGCCGGAGCTGGTGATCCATTGAGTCTCATGCCTGTTGACGGATTATTCTGATGTCCGGTCATGGCTGTTATGGAATTATCGAGGATAATGACAGTGGTATATCCTTTATTGTAAACAATATCAACAAGCCCGGTAAGCCCCGAATGCCAGAATGTCGAATCGCCGATAACTGCAACCGACTGGCTTGCAAACTCTTTACCACGGGCTTTTTCAAAGCCGAATGCCATACCTATTGATGCACCCATACATATTGACGTATGCATGGCCTCAAGCGGTGGCGATGCTGCCAGCGTGTAACAACCGATATCGCCGGAGACACGAAGCTTAAGCTTTCGCAAAATGTAAAATGGTCCGCGGTGATGACACCCGGGACACATTACCGGCGGACGAATAGGAATTGTAACATCACTGCCGAGCGTTAATAGTTCTGGAGCTGTTCCGGTAATTTTCTGACGAATAATTCTGCTTGACAACTCTCCAATGCGGGGGAACAGATCACTACCGGTAACCGATAGCCCCCAGGATTTTATCTGAAGTTCAAAAATTGATTCCACTTCTTCAATAACATATACTTTTTTGCATGCTTTTACAAATTCTGTAATTTTTTTCTGAGGGAGCGGATATACCATACCGAGTTTTACAAAAGACGCATCAGGAAACACCTCTTTTGCATATTGGTAACAGATACCGCTGGCAATAATGCCTATTGAAGTATCGTTCATTTCAACACTGTTGAGATCGGTGGTTTCTGTAAACTGTTTTAGTTTACCAAGACGTTCCTCGGCAACGACACGACGGCGGCGGGCGTATGCAGGAGCGACGATATACTTGCCATGCTGTTTATCAAATGGTTTCAAGGGGATATCATTACGATCTCCAAGTGTTACCAGACTTTGTGAATGAGCCACGCGTGTAGTCAATCGAATAATTACCGGAGTGTCAAACGTTTCACTTAGTTCAAATGCACGTTTTACGAACTCTTTACATTCTGCGCTATCTGATGGTTCCAGGACCGGTACTTTTGCAGCAATCGCAAGCCATCGTGTGTCCTGCTCATTTTGTGAACTATGCTGTCCGGGATCATCTGCGACTATCGCAACAAGTCCGCCGGTTACTCCCGGATACGAGATTGACATAAGCGGATCCATTGCCACGTTAAGACCAACGTGTTTCATCGCGACCAGTGCCCGGGCGCCGGCTATTGATGCTCCTATCGCAATTTCAAATGCAACCTTTTCATTTACCGACCACTCGGCATCAATTTCCTTATAATTACTGATAAATTCCGAAATTTCTGTACTGGGTGTACCCGGATATGCTGCCGAAACAGTCACTCCCGCTTCCCAGGCTCCACGGGCTATCGCCTCATTACCTAACATTAATTGCTTCATGCTACTACGTTATCCTGCTATTTGTTTATTTATGGATAAAATTGAAAACACGCGTAGTGATTAATCTATGTAGAATTAATCCAGATATTGTTTTTCCATATATCCACATTATTTACCGATTAATCAAAATAGGTGCCGAATGAGAAAAAATCAAGGAAAAGGTCTAATCAATCATCGTGTATAATTTGTTTACAAGAAATTCAGCTTATATCACCTGCAGGTATTCCGCTATAACATTAACAACATCGCCATTCGTTTTTTACCCGTTGCTAACACTTCTACAATCGATCTATTTCCAACACGATACAATGATTATACTGACAACTGCAGGTCGCATTTATTTGCATGCAAAAAGCGCAAGTTCCCGGTGATTTACACTAAGCGACTGAAGACGCATTTTTTTAAAGCCACCGGATTTAAGCATTTCAAACCATGCACTCTTTTCAACAACTTGAGACAAATCGGTAAGTTTAAGTGTCATAAGGGCATTGCGGATACCCGAAGACATTGATGCAAAACGGATACACTCTTTAATGATAATCTCAGGCGATTGGTTCATATCCGACATAAACCATGTTACCCCCTGACCGAGATCTTTTTTTCCGACAAGTGCGGCAGGTTTTCGACAGTGATACAACCATGGTTTTCCAGCAGGTGTTTCATATCGATCAGAAATCTGATATGGAGTAACGACATCAGCCATTCTTGCCGGATCAACACCAATTACAGGAATGCCCCGTTCAAGCAGCGCAAGTACCACTCCGCCCGGAGCACAACCGACCTCCACGACAATATCTCTCTTTGTCAAAGACAGATTAAAAAAACGTACCGCCTCTTCAAGTTTCAGCCATGCCCTTGATGGAGACCTTTCAGGCATAATAATTCCGGAATCACCCGCCGGATAGGGGCTGATGTCAGAAGTATGAATATGTAATCCGGCAAAGAACTCATCTGGTCCAAGTTCTACGATGGTTCCGATACACACCCCTAATTCCGGTTGTTCCGGTAATACTCCAGGAACAGTATTCAGCCCTTCCATTGTATGATCAAAATAGCGGGCACGGTGTATCAGCGGTGTTTTACCAACAGCCTGACGGATCAGATCCTCAGCAGCTTCAGCCGTTGATGCTTTACCAAGAGAGAGACAGATTCGCCGTGCAAAAGCTACCGGTTCATTCAGTGATACTTCATCAAAGGTACCAATCGACGTATCAGCTTTGAACGCGACAAATCCTTTTTTCTGATAACTGAAACGCCACGGCAGCCCCATTGACACAACTTCGAGTTTCAGAGCTTTTTCGGCACCGCTGTTGCAGAGCGCAAAGATAAATTCTGATCTGTATCGGCTCACGACGCTGCTTTCATCATATCAAGTGCGAAACAGACGTGACATGCAATACCTGTTGATAGTGCACTTTCATCAGGCGAGAAATGAGGTGAGTGAAGTGCAGGTACCATTTTTTTCTTTTTCGGGCGCACACCAAGATGCACATACAATCCCGGCGTTTTCTCCTGATAGTAGGAGAAGTCTTCAGCATACATCGTCGGAAGCGGACGTTCCACAAAACGTTCTTTACCTGCAAGATTTACAAAAACATTGACAAAACGTTCACTCAGCTGCAGATCATTGTTGACAGGAGGATACGGTTTCTCGAATGTCACCGTTGCATCACACCGGAACGAATGTCCACCGCTTACGACAAGTTCGGTAAGCCTCCCCTGTATCTGCTGAAGATACTCTGATGAATGACATCTGATCGTTCCGCTTAATGTAGCGGTCTCGGGAATAATATTACGACGTGTTCCTGCATTGAGACTTCCAATGGTGAGTACAGCAGGAAAAAACGGTGATTTCTCCCGGCTGATCAGGGACTGCATCTGTAAAACAAGCGACGATGCACAGATTATCGGGTCGATTGTTGCTTCGGGTGTTCCCCCGTGTCCGCCCTTTCCTTCGACAAGGATATCAAACGCAAGCACTCCCGCATAGTCAATGCCACGTTTGACTCCGACGGTACCGGTTTCATGATCAGCATTGACATGCAGACCAAAAACCGCATCGGCGTTTTTGGGATACGCTCCGCATTGGATGAGTTCCCATGCCCCACCCGGTTCAATCTCCTCCATCGGCTGAAAGAGCAGTACAAGCGTTCCCCGCCATTTTGACTTTAACCTGCTCAGTACATCGGCAGCGCCAAGCAGACACGCGGTGTGCATATCATGACCGCACGCGTGCATCACTCCGGTATTTACTGATGAGTATGCCAGACCGGTATCCTCTTCAATCGGCAGAGCATCAATATCCGCCCGCAGTACCACAAGCGGTCCAACCCCGTTTTTAATAGTCGCCACTATAGCTGTTTTGTCAATATATTTTTTATGCGGGATATTCAGAACGGTTAATTTCGACGCAATAAACGCAGCGGTTTTATACTCATTACCGCTCACTTCAGGATTCTGATGAATATGACGACGTATCGCTACAGTTTCATCATAGACAGAATGAACCGTATCCCACACAAGCTTATTAAGTTCTGCTGTTTTACTCATAACAATTCTCTATCTGGAAAGCATCCGTTCACGTTTCTTGAAAAATTTTACAAGCGGTTCGACATACTCGGTTTCCGTCGAGACACAGATTTCATCCACACCCTGACGCCTGAAAAGTGTACTTAATTCATCCCACTTCGCCAGCATCTTCTTTTTGTAAAGATCGCGAAATTCCCTGCTGCCACTGTCAACAAGAATTGTTCCACCATGCTCGGCATCCTCAAGTTCAACCAGACCGACATCAGGGAATGTGCTCTCGCGGGGATCATTGATTGTTACAGCGATAAGATCATGACGTTTCGCACTGATTCTCAGGGCAGCATCAAACTGACCGGTAAAGAAATCGGAAACGAGAAATACAACAGCACGCCGGGTCTGCACACCATTAAGAAACCGCAGCGCTGCAGCAACGTCAGTCTTTTTGCCTTTCGGCTTAAAATAGAGCAATTCTCTTATTACGTAAAGTACGTGATTCTTACCTTTTTTCGGAGGAATATACAGTTCAATCTCATCGGTAAAAATGATCAATCCAACACGATCGTTATTCTTTATTGCCGAAAAAGCAAGCAACGCACACAATTCAACGCCTGTTTCACCCTTGAATTTATTAACCGTACCGAAGCTTCCCGACGCGGATGCATCAACCATAAGCATGACGGTAAGTTCGCGTTCCTCCTGATGTTTCTTTACAAACGGTTCACCGATACGTGCGGTAACGTTCCAGTCGATATGACGAATATCGTCACCTTCAACATACCCGCGCACCTCGGCAAACTCCATACCTTTGCCTTTAAACGCACTATGATACGACCCGCTCAGAATGGAATCAACCACCCGCTTGGTTTTTATCTCGATGCGCCGTACTTTCTGAAGTACTTCTTTTGGTATCATTTATTACCCTTTGGTAAATTGATAAAACAGCCTCAAAAGCGCCTCACCCCCCGGCCCCCTCTCCACAAGTGATAGAGGGGGAGCAGGAAAATTCCGATCCCCCCTCTACCGCTTGCGGAGAGGGGGTTAGGGGGTGAGGCTTTTTAAGCCTTAACTCAAGGCACTTCGACTGAATCGAAAATTTTCTGTACGACATCCTCGGATGTAATATTTTCTGCTTCTGCCTCGTATGTAACCGCAACCCTGTGACGCAACACATCCATACCAATTGATTTTACATCTTCGGGAGTTACGTAGCCACGTCCTTTTATAAACGCATGCGCCCGTGCTGCCCTGGTCAGAAAAAGTGTTGCACGCGGTGATGCACCGTAGGCGATCAGTTGTCTGTAGTTTGCAAGACCTGCGGCCTGCGGTTCGCGGCTTGCATACACGAGATTGACAATATAGTCCTCAACCTTGGGATCCATATAGATTTCATTGACAACCGCACGTGCTGATTTGATTTTATCAACACTTACCACCTTTGACACTTCAGGAATGTCCCCTTTTCCCATTCTGGTAAGAATCTGTTTTTCCTCTTCGCGGCTTGGATAGGTGATCTTCAGTTTCAGCATAAAACGGTCAACCTGAGCTTCAGGCAGCGGATAGGTACCCTCCTGCTCGATAGGGTTCTGAGTGGCAAGTACCAGAAACGGATCATCAAGCATGTAGGTGGTATCACCAATGGTAACCTGACGTTCCTGCATTGCTTCAAGCAGTGCACTCTGCACCTTGGCCGGAGCACGATTGATCTCGTCGGCAAGGATAAGGTTAGAAAAAACAGGTCCTTTTTTTGCCACAAACTCACCCGTTTTTTGATTGTAAATCATTGTACCAATCAGATCGGCAGGAAGCAGATCCGGCGTGAACTGAATTCGCTTGAATCCGGTGTCAATCGCTTTTGCAAGTGTTGAGATCGCCAGCGTTTTTGCAAGACCCGGCACACCTTCAAGAAGAATATGTCCCTTTGTAAGAAGCCCTATCAAAAGCCGGTCAATCATTTTGCCCTGACCGATAATTACCTTTGACATTTCACTTCTGAGAACCGCAACAAAGCTGCTCTCTTCTTTGATTTTTTCATTGAGTTGATTGATATCAACGCTCATTAAAAAACCTCCGTCATGTATTATAAGTTAATGTATTTACCTGAAAAAGCTGCTCACAAAAACAGTGACAATCAAATGTCCATTATCTGTTTTATTAATCAGTTAAGTGTGCAGACCAAATCAACCGGTGCAATAATTCAGTACGAACCGGACATTTGATCCAACAATTTTCTATTACGAGACACACATTACAATTATTTTTATCGATAATCGAATTTTATATGATTCTTCTTGAAACAATCAGGTAGAAAATATACCATATTACAAAGGGTTTTCCAAAACCGGATATGAAACTTCTTATTTATGTTGCAGATTTTTTGCTTTTGTTTTTCTTTCTAAAGTTGCTTATAGGCAGCTTTTTTAGGGGAAATAACAAACGGTCCTCACCGCACACCACTAAAGGTCAGGCTAAACGTTTTGACGAATCAGGGTGCGACATTAGTGACGCAGACTATAAGGAGATCCGGTAATGGTATAATTTTCAATTGATTACCAGGAGGTATCATGGAACTGTCGGTTACTGAGATCATGAATTTCAAAGTTGTGAAACCATCAGGACGCATCGATTGGGAAAGCGCCCGATCACTTGATAAAGAAGTACAGCAGATTATCGAAAATGGATTCTACCACATCGCATTCAACCTTGATGAAGTATCTTTTATATGCAGTGGTGGTATCGGAGCACTCGTTTACAATTTAAATAAAGTCCGTAAAATGGGTGGCGCAATTTATATCATATCAAGTAATGACTATATCAATTATATCTTCGAAACACTCAAATTTGACGTAGTCTTCGACGGTTATCTTTACAAAACATACGAAACATTCGCTAATGAAGTACTGGATAAAGCACGGGTTTTCTAATGTAGGAAGTATGGGAAGTAAAGAACGTGCGGCTTGTGGAGTAGTATCAACAACTCACTTTCATTTAAAACGTTCAATGGACCTTTAACGGCAACGTAATTTTCCCGACTCAAAAACAACTCAATACACATGCAACAGAGAAATCATCAGGTGCAGTGCCAGGTGAAGATAAAAAAAATACCCCGATTATAACCAGGGTACATTTTTCTACTGAACAGATCTCCATTCAGCCATCAGAATCTAATCACGGTTCGTTATACAAAGTACTTTTTGTAAAACTCCCTTGAATCCATCGTTTCAATGTCTATAATCAGACTGATAATTTCATCTTTTTCAATTACTGTTTCTCTGACAGGTCTGTCATCTAAAGAAACATTCGGCTCTACACCTTGATCATACATAAAAATTCCTCCCTGGTATTTATTTGGAAAAACACCTTAATAACCATCCCTACTCATAATTATATTGTAAAAACATTCGAAGTTAAACACTTAAATTACACTTTATAATAATTTCGTATTTATCTCCCCGTTTATTGTTTTGTTGCAATCTCAACCAACCATACTTATTTTATAAATTGGTTCGTTTTCTTGCTAATGCAAAGGTTTGTCACCCTTCAGGTACGTGTGTATCAATTTTTCTCAGGAGCTGACGATATGTTTAATAAAACCAATAATTCTAAAAACGGTCTCCTTTTGATGTGCCGGCGCTTTTATGGCCTCCTGTTTTTTGTGATGTTTTATTCAGTTCAGGTTTTGGCTCAGGATCAAAATGCATTACTTATAGGTGATGTAAAAAACTGTCCATCAATATATATGACACCGCAAGCTGTATCGTACTTCCAGAGTACATCGCAACCGGTCTTTTCAAGCAACAAGAATGAGGCGCTCAGAGGCTACCGGGCGCTGATTAAACTTGGTGATCTTGGCGTTGGCGGCTTTTCTGCAGTTGGTACGATTATTGAACAATTTCCAAGAGCAGTCCATGTAACAGAAATAAAAGCGGTAAAGTATTCCGGTGAGGGAACCTTCGAGGACTGGATGAGCACATATGTAATGAACGAGAAAAACAAATTCATGCTTTCATCACCGTTTATCGATTACAACAACATCTCTCTCTGCGAGCAATATATCGAAGCGGTTCCACAAAGTACTATTATCGAACAACAACCAGCCAACAGTAACGTCATCAGAAATGCAACGGTTAACCTGACAATAACATTTACTGTATATTTTGGTACATGCGCATTGTCACGAATCACCGGTATGACAATTGGTAATAACCAGAATGACTGGCGGATCTGGTGGACACAGAGTGGTGGTAATGCAATTGAATCAAGGTTTGGTACAGTCTCCGGTTCAGCTTCACAAAAAGCCATTGCGTCCGGTCAGAAATTCAAGGATTTGATTGTAAAGGCCAAATACAGAATGAGCCTTACAACCGGTGATGAGTTCGTAGGTTTTATTGAATCCAAAGATGACACATCGGTAATATTTGAAACGATTGACGGGAAACCGTATATTTTCTCAAACAAACTAATTAGAAGAAGCGACCTGCTCGAGCTTCCCAAAACACTTCAGAAGCAGGCGACGTCACCGGCCGCTGAAAATACAATAATTACCGAGGCATCAGTGGTTCAATTCGAAGAGCTGCTTTCGGGATCAGAAACGAACATGCTGCTTGAAGTGAAAATTAACAGTGGTGCAACATTTAATGGCAAACTGGAAACCATAGATCAGAATGGGCTTAAAATCAATATTGACGGATCATCGATTCCGATTTCCAAAGAGGTGATTCATACGATTTCAATTCTCAGACAAAAAGAAGTGAAACCGCAGGCCCCCCCGGCGCCATCAGGGCCGTTTGACACCATTATTGTCAAAAGTAATATTGTTGACGACTGGGGAAGAGCAAGTCCCGATATCATTCAAGAAGGAACCATTGTTAAACAGGACAACAGCGGTATTACTCTGAAACTTGCTGACGGTACGACAATGCAGATTAAACGTAGTGATGTTGTGAGAGTTATCAAGCACACAAAAACGACTGCGGAAAATGACCCGATAAAGCGATATGCACTGCCCCTCACCTGCCCACCGGGAATGTTACTGGTCGACTATCCCCCGGGATCCTCAATCAGGCCGTTCTTTAAGACATGCGTTGACAAATACGAGTACCCCAACAGAGAAGGATCGTTGCCACAGGGAAACTTGTCATTCACCGACGCAAAAATGCTCTGTGAACAACAGGGTAAACGTCTCTGTACTGCAGAAGAATGGCAGTGGAGTTGTGGAGGATTTGATAATCTGAGCTATCCCTATGGAATGACCTATGAAGAGAACCGGTGCAATACAGCAAATTCAATTGAAATATCAGGGGCACGTATCAATTGCGCAAGTAAGTTTGGTATCTATGACATGACCGGAAATATATTTGAATGGGTAACAACAGCTGATGGTCAACCAGCCATGATGGGTGGACCTATGTCAAAATGTCAAACAGTATCCCCGGGTACCGGGGGCAGCGCAAAACCAATGAGTGGTGTACGCTGCTGTAAGAGCAACTGACATTGTTTTTAACGGAACACATATCTGATGCGGTTATAACAATACCGCAACAGATATATGGTATCAACAACAAACCAAAGCGAGTCTATCGAATAGCTGAAGTTTCAGCCAGAGTACGATATTCGTAGTGATATATCGTTTTTGACAGTGTCTCACCTGTAAATTACAACGGTATATTTGACTTGTATATCACCGCATTAATTCACACAAAACTGATCACTAATGGTAAAATAAGTTCAATCAGATTATTATGAAATTTTTGTATACTATTTTTTTGTCACCGCTGATAATCACGGTGTGTCACAGTAACCAGTTGATTTAATTGTCAACTTGGTACATTTTAACAGGATTTCTCTATGCAAAACAAACAGTTTCCCCCAAATTTTATATGGGGTGCAGCAACCGCAGCTTACCAGATCGAAGGAGCTGCAAATGAGGACGGGCGTAAAGATTCAATCTGGGATTATTTTTCACGTACTCCGGGTAATGTTAAAAACAATGCAACTGGTGATATTGCAGCTGATCATTACCACAGACTTGATACCGATATTGCACTCATGAAGGAACTTGGATTAAAAGCGTACCGTTTTTCAATTTCATGGCCACGGGTGCTCCCTGATGGATACGGTGCAGTCAACAATAAAGGGCTTGACTTTTACAAGCGGCTTGTTGACAAGCTACGCGATAATAACATAGAACCGTTTATCACACTATACCACTGGGATCTTCCAATGGCGCTGCAGAATGCCGGTGGATGGCTCAACCGGCGTATTGTCGACTGGTTTACAGAATACGCACAGGTCATGTACAAAGCCCTTGGTGACAGGATAACCAGCTGGTGTACCCACAACGAACCCAATGTCAGTTCATACCTTGGATACAAAGTAGGAATTCATGCTCCCGGAGTCAAAGACGATGCAACATTTGCTCAGGTTGTTCATCACATTCTGCTTTCACACGGTGATGCTGTTGCAGCCGGAAGAGCAATGCTCCCAAATGCACAGTTCGGTATTGCTCCGGCGATCTCCCAAAACTACCCCGCAACAGAAGCTGACACCCCGATTGTAAAAATGATGTGGAACCATGGGCCGGGCCTAATACTTGAACCGGTATTTTTCGGCAGGTACCCTGATGTCAACAGTTCTGTCAAGCCGATAATTCTCAGCGGTGATATGGAACGAATCAGTCAAAAAATTGACTTTATAGGAATTAATCATTATTTCAGTATGTGGTTTAAACTTAACAAGGATGGTTATCCGGAGCGTGTAACAAAGGATTTACCGGTCACTGATCGTAACTGGATCATCTACCCGCAGGGAATGATCGACATGTTGCACACTGTCAAGAACACTATCGGCAACGTGCCTATTTACATAACAGAAAACGGAGCATCCTATCCGGATGTCGTTACCGCTGACGGTTGTGTACATGACAAAGAGAGAGCTGCATACTACAAAGGATATATTAGCGCTGCGGCTGATGCAATCAATCAGGGAATTGATCTTCGGGGCTATTTCGCATGGTCACTTATTGATAATTTCGAATGGGAAATGGGATACGATTCCCGCTTCGGCATTGTTCATGTCGATTTCGAAACACAAAAACGAACGGTAAAAGATAGCGGGAAATTTTACGCGTCAGTGATAAGAAATAACGGCGTTGTGGAATAGACAATAGATCATAGTATCTTCTTAGCCAAAGTAGTCTTTCCACACTGCCGTGGACCTAAAATAGCAACAACCGGAAAGAAGGTTAACTGTTTAACTATTGAATCCTCAAGAATACGTTTATACATCACAACCCGGTGAAATTGAAACTGCGTATTCGACCAGCATCCACAAAGGGTTGACTTCTGATCAATTGGAATGCCGCTTGCGTTACTCCCGCTTCAGATTTTGTGGATCAACCTTGTCACTGACGGTTTCCCGGCACTTGCCCTGGTCGTTGAATAAGCGGAACGTGACATTATGTCAAGACCACCATCACACCCCGGCGAAAGTCTGTTTGCAGGAGGAACCGGGGTTCATATCGTATGGGTCGGGCTAAGTACGGTTGTTTTCTGGGCTGTCAAACTTGAAAAGATGCTCAAGCGATTGGCGAAGAAATGAACGATGACTATGGTTCTGGAGGAATGTTGTATTTAAAAAACTGCTAAACAACCACTATGTACAGTTGAAATTGTTATCAAATCAATGTGGTATAAACTGATTAACAAACTGATTTGATAACAAATAATTATCCTATGGAGCACCAGGAATAAATATGGCATCCATATTGCAGTTACTTATAGTTATCGTTGGATCACTATAACCTACATTTGTTTTCATTGCAAGGAAGTAGAATGTATATACGCCCCCCCAGTTAACAGTAAAACTTCTGTGTGCATTTACAGGTTGTAAATCGAGATTTTCATAAGAATTAGTTCCGCGATACCATAACCATACCCCGTCAGAATTCTCATTTATATTTGCATTTTCAGAATCTGTTAGTCCTCCACGAACATTAAGTGATCCTAGACCTTTAAAGGTACATCGCGCAAAACCTGTTATGTAAACTAATACGACACCTTTTGATGGAACTGCAATACTTACACTATTAATTGCTTGAAGACTACCTGTCAACTCCACAGGGTACTTAATACCTTCTTTGGCAGCATGACGTGTGACACTACCGGTATCTCCTTTATCCCCTTTATCCCCTTTATCCCCTTTATCCCCCTTATCCCCCTTATCCCCCTTATCCCCTTTTAGACTTACAGGTATATTTGTCAACCCACTACCATCACCTTCAAATTTAGTTGCGGTAACAGAACCTTGAACCTTTATGCTTCCATCATTGTCAATAACTGTTTTACTGTTAGGAGTTTCAATAAAAAACTCTCCGGTTGCCGAACTGCCGGACCATCCCATTTTAGCAGTTTTTGCAGTTCCGGTAGTATCCCAGAACTGTACAGCGGAGCTCTGTGCAAAAATTGACGTAATAGAAATTTCCACAAGCACTGTTACTAACAATATCTTTTTCATACGTCAAACCTCCATATAAATTACTATATTATCTCCGTTGAATCGGTATCGTTACTTTGCCAAGTATTTCAAGTGCATTGTTATCATATAGTCCAGCTGCTGGTGTAAGTATCGCCCCCGGAATACTAAGTGCACTTATCTTTTTAATCTCTGCATTCAAACTGCCGCCTGCAGCAACAGGAACCTCCTGAATCTTATCATCCACTACAAATTCCGCATTAAATGTCATTGATTTTGTGATAACAACAGTTTGAGTAGTTGCAGTACCAGTCAGATCACCTGTCCAGGATGTAAACGTGTATCCAAAATTCGGCTGGGCAGTAACAGTGATTGAATCACCATAAAAATACACCAGCGTGTCAGGGCGAATTGTTATTGAACCTTTAGTTGAATCACAGTTAACAGATACTGAATATTCCCGTAATGTAAAAACAGCAGTCAGTGTAACAGGACCTTTTGAAACTGAAACGTTCGCAATTGCCGATGTTGAGTCTGATATGTAAAGTAATCCAGTACCTCCGGTTTGCCTCCATGTTTTAAACTCATACCCGTTAGTAACATTCGGTACCGCAGTGAGTGGTAAAGAATCAGTCACATTTAGTATAGTGTCCGATTTGGAAACACTGCCGGAACCAGATGGGCTCACCATACACTGTAAAAGGAACAAACTGTCTGGAGTGGTTCCAGTTTCTTTTGTAAATGAAACGTTGATTGAGTGATTCTGATTAATAGACGAAACCTGATACTGCTTGTTTGAAACTGCATCAATATCTAAACTATTGTCAACAATTACCGATGACAGGATATAGGCACTATCAGCAAGCAATGCAGCCGTGAACGTAGTACCTTCAGGAAACTCTAATGTAGTGTCCTTGACAAATTTCTGTTCGTTGATAACAACAGAACCATTTCCAATTATGGCGATATCAAAGCTGAAATAAATGCTGGTTTTCGCAATAACGGACAAATGTGCTGCAGGTTTTGATGTATCAGCGCCAAATTTGTTTGATACAATCACAACATAATTTCCAGTATCAGCCATATTTACCGAATCGATCGGCAAATATGATGTTGCAACGCCAGGGATCACAACGCCATTAAAGAGCCATTTAAATTCAAGATTTGATCCCGTCGCACTACTGACAAGAATAACCGATTCGCCTTCAATTGCAGATCGGGATCCGGGGGCAAGGATGATTTTTGGAGCAGATTCAATTTCTTCAATTCGACAATATGCAGGATCACTGGATACTGTTTTACCACGACGATCTTTAACAACACAGCGATACAACCCTGCAGAAGCTTCTTTTATATCAACAAGCGTAAGGGTTTTCCCTGTATCAGGTAATGCGATATCATCCTTTGTCCAGTTATAGGTAAGTGGTTCATTTCCTTTTGCTGATACTGCAAATGTAACCGAACCGCCAATTGTTGCAGTTTGTGTCTGAGGTTGAATAACAAAAGAGGGATAGGCAGAAACTGTGAGTGAAAACTCTTCCTTTACAGAACCATTCTTGTTAGTTGCAAACATTGTGTATGTTGTGGAATCAATAACTTCCGAGGCAATTCCGCTGATAACACCTGTAATTGGATCTATTGCCAAACCGGCAGGTAATGCCGGAACAATTGTAAACTCGTCAACCCTGTTAGATACCGTTGGTTTAATCATGACATCATCACCAACGTATGCGAAGAAATCGGTTTTATCAAATTTCAGATTTGATGGTGGAAGCGTACCTGGATCCGTTGGAGGAGAGCAGTAGAAAAGGAAAAGCACTGAAATAAGCAGAAAGATGTAACTTTCAATCTTGCATTTTCTAATGTCAAACATGTTACACCTACTTTATTAAATAAAAAGTAACTATAACTCACGATTGACAACAGTAGACTCTGCTACTACTATGTTATTTATTATGGTAACTCATTGAGTGAATGGAAACACTATCCTACATTACCAGCAACTTATAAAGTTCATTTCCGCCTAATTAAATTCTATTCTAATTTTAGCAAAAATGGAAGACTAAAATGATTTTTATTTTTACCTGTTTCTTAAACGCTTAACATCACAATTTTGATAATTCCGGAATGATAATTGACACTAATTAAACACAACAGTATTTTCATAATGAGTTTCTATCACAATAAATTATCGGCCATGATAAACAGGTTACATTTTGATAGCCAAATACCTGTTGAGTATCATGAACGATGATGAATTCGGGGTCTATTGTGCCTTTAACTAAATAATTCTACCATATTGCTGTTGTCTCAGTCGTTGTTGGTGAATGTTTACACATTACACTATCGGGTATTATTTACTTAAAATAGAAATGATTAACTATGAATTTATCTAAATCTGAAAAAACTACCGGCATTATCCTTGCTTCGCTTTTACTTCTGATAACACTTGCAAGTACATGTTTCTTCCTTGGAAAGCTCAGAGTCAGTATGATTGAATGGATTGCATTCAATTCCTGCTCTCCGTCAAGCTTTTTATACTTGATCTTTTTTATCATCTTTCTGATAAACAAAAAGGGGGCTCTTTTAATTATTACAGCGCTCCCGCTCTATTATCTTGGTACAATGTCAATGTTTGTTCTTCCCTGGGATGGAAATTATGTTGTCGCTCACATTAGACATATCATAATGACACTGAATATCGCCTGGGTATTTTTTGTATTGCTGAAATACAAAGAGTACAGAGCCATAGCCCTTGGCCTCCTCACCGGAATAATTCTTTTTGTACCATTTATTGCATATGTCCAGACATACAACAAGATTCATGAAGAAAAAATGGTTAGGCTGTTTATGCAGAAGTGAAGTAATTAATTGATAATAGATAATAGATAATAGTATCAACAGTGATACTATCAATCATTCAAACCCGGTCAACTGACCGGGTTTATACTATTTGCAAAAAAAATTACTTTACCGGCTCACGGGTTGTCGATGGAACCACACTTGTATCCTGTAAAGAATTCTCATTCACTGGTACAATCTGAGTATTTGATGAACCGCTTGCCGATTCTGTAATCAGTTGTGATTTAGTTTCATTACCGGCATCTTTCACATTTCTATCTTTATGCTTATTCTTTAGTGACAAAGAGCTCAGGTCACCAATGATTGAAAAACCAAACGAGAAATCCTTACGTTCCTGATCTTCCCGGAAATTATTATCTCCTTTAGAATGGATTTTACTTATTGCATATTGAAAGTGAATATTGGGATTTATATGATATTTTTCTGCCCACCGTGATGGCACCTTAAGTTTTTCACTTAATACCGGATTAAACAAATCAGTACATCTGACAAGGGCATTCATTGTTTGCTGATAGTTAAAGGTAAGAACCCACCCTTTATTTTCTTCAAAACACATCCCATCGATATCATCCATGGACCCGTTTACAAGAGCAAAAAAGGGTGTCAGTTGGATCTTGTATCCCTGATGATCAACAAACTCCTGATCAATAGCCGCATATTGTTTCTCCTGTGAATAGACAAAACCAAACAGATCAAGAAGATTTAGTTTTAATGATGCCCCATACCATCGAGTTAGAGGCAACGGGTCTGCTCTCGGAAGTGTATCAGAATGTATGTATAATACTGAATCATGAGGAAATGAATGCACAGCAAAGCCAATTACCGGCTGAATATCAAGCATTTGTGCAATTGTAAACTTTTTTTCAAGTCGGAAACCAAGATCAAACACCTGCCCCTGCGCAATACCATCCTGTTGATTTCCATTAAAACCGGGAGCAATCCTCGACTTAAAGTTTTTTATTGTAAATCCGATAGATGCGACATCATAGAATCGTAATCCCAGTGCGTAGCTACGAACAGTCTCACTACAATGTATACTGTCTGTAAAATTGCCCAAAAAGTCAATACGATCGTTATAGCCCATGCTCATATAATTGATACTGTAAGACATTCCCAAATCAATATTTCTCCAAATATCCTGCATAAAAAAAGCATGAATTGTATCGTTATGGTATAAATCTTTTATTCGCAATGATGGTAGAAGATCTTCATGGAAATATGAATACAAATATTGAACAGAAAGGTTTTGACCAATTGCCGGCAGTGATGCCGGATTCCAGAAAACGCTGTTTATATTTTCCGCAAGTGAAACACCAACCTCACCCATTCCACAGTTTTCTGCCCCATGAGGAAAGTCAAGTGTCATAACCGCCGTTTTTCCAACTGCAAATGCTGTTGTTGATGATCCTACAATCATTGCAAATACACAAAGAACCCGTAAAAACATTCTTATAATCCTTTTTATAGTGGCGTAAAATTATTTCTTTTCAAAAAAAAAGATTAATACACATATCAATCCAATCAGATGACCTTCACGTTACAATTAATAAAATACAATCTATTATTGTTAAAAACGCAACAACTTGTTTCGTTCTGAACAATAATTAAAATCCCATAATATCAATCGCACGTTGTCTTATTGTTAGGATGATATCGGTACTACTTTTTAAAAACATGCTGCGCAATCTTATGGCCATTTAAGTGTAACCGCAGTATATATACACCTGATTTAATACTGTGAAGATTTATTTTTTTTGTAGTCCTACCGGTACATTCACAAATGTAGTGTACATCAGTAATCTTTTTTCCTGTCAAATTTACAACACTCATACCAATATTGTCACCCTGCTGAGCATCACAGGTTACTCTGATTTTTTCAGCCTCCATTACCAGGTTTAACCTGCATTGTTGTCCTGGAGCTGGTAATTCATTGACAGAAACAGAACCACCACAATCTGGCAGACTTGTAAGGGTAGGTCCGGCTTTAGTTGTTACCAGACTTTTTACTTCAGAATTATTGTACTTTTTATACTGGTACGGGGGCACAAACGCTGATGTATATCCATCTGTTTTTGTACTATTTTTATTACAATCGATGGTAAAAACACCCGACTGACCTCCAGTACTTATCAATCCTGTCGGATTGGTGACATTACTTTCAAAATAGCAGCCCTCAACACGGACATTGGACATTTTTCCTGCAAACGCACCATCACCGATTTTATTATAATAACAATTAAGCACATGAATTTTTCCATACCTGGTTCGCGGACAGCGGGAATTGACATTTTCCCACCAGCAATATGCATAGGTAACATTGAGTTTTCCATGGCTTTCAGGTTCGTCATCACTTGACCCGATAAGATTAGACAGGTTATGCACTCCACCAGTTATATAAGTAAATTTACACCATGAAACAGTTACATTATCGGAGCCTTTGACAACATCGAAATTACCATCTTCACCTTCCATTATCGTACAGTGATCAAACCATATCCGTTTTGATTTCTGAATATTGACCGCATCCCAGTTCTGCTCCGAATTTGAATTTCCCGGACCTCTGATAATCAGGTTTTGGACAATGATATTGCTGTCGCTGCTGATTTGAAAAGAGCATTTCACGGTAATCCCGGCTTTAGCGCCGATAATAGTTTTGTTTGATTTAAAATTTAGGACATCACCAGTCTTCCCTTTGTAGCCGCTTCCGACATCATTCACGACATGAATCACTTTTGCATCTGATGACTCCACTGCTGATTTTAACGCGGTAAATGTTGTTACCTGAATCGCAGTTGTTGTTCCGCCACCAGTAACAGTCCCCTTTTCTTTTTGCCCATCATAGTTAGCCCATCCGAATGATTCACAATCACTCTGAGCCCGAATATCTGTTAGTGTACAGAGTATTATAGCCACAACGATACCAGCCCAGATACAGTTTCTGTACATAAATCGTTTATGTGTTATTTTTTCGACTCCATAATACTTATTTATCAGAAAATTATTGATACAACGCATTTGCAACTCCAGACTTTTAAACTCAGATTAGTATCGTATCCATCAATAGTCATTATTACAATATACAGCAGATTTCAATAAACTTCAGTATTTAAGACATGTTACCGGAATTATTTTCTATCTATGACACACATGGAATTTATTACCGATAGTGATATTTACGAAACTGTTATTCTTGACAGAATTCCAAAATCGAAAACATTTCTATGGATTGCAACTGCGGATCTTAAAGACCTCTATGTCAAAAAAGGCCGCAAAATGGTACCGTTTCTTGAGATTCTTGCCACTCTTGTAAACAACGGCGTTTCGATACGACTGCTTCATGCAAAAGAACCCGGCGAAGTATTTCAGAAAGATTTTGACAGATACCCGGTACTTCTCGACGGTATGGAGAGAGTATGCTGTCCAAGGGTTCATTTTAAATCGGTAATTATTGACAACAAGTTTGCGTACAGCGGCAGTGCAAATCTTACCGGTGCAGGCATGGGTGCCAAAAGTAAAAAACGGCGTAATTTTGAATCTGGTTTTATTACTACCGATACTTCACTTGTGGAAAAGATTATGAATCAGTTTGACCAGATCTGGATAGGTGCACATTGTCCGGATTGTGATCGAAAGAAATTCTGTACAGATCATACATTGCTTATTGACGGTTGATGCCATGACCATTGTAGTGGACGGTCGCGACCGTCCACTACAATGGTATACAAAAAAAGGCCGGATAAATATCCGGCCTTTTTTTTAAAAATATTTCTATTTCGAATTATGCATTGCCAGCGCTGCCCAGAACATTCTGGTTCTTGTCCATAATCATCTTTTCGAGCTCATCACGTGCTGGTCCGAGGTACTTTCTTGGATCAAATTCTTTTGGAACCTCTGCGAATACTTTGCGAATCATCGCAGTCATCACAAGACGACCATCAGAATCGATATTGATTTTACAAACCGCTGATGTTGCTGCTTTGCGAAGTTCGCTTGCAGGAATACCAACTGCTGCATCAAGTTTACCACCGAATTTGTTGATCATTTCAACATACTGCGGAAGAACTGAGCTTGCACCATGAAGAACGATCGGGAAGCCTGGAATTCTCTTTTCGATCTCTTCAAGAATGTCGAAACGAAGTGGTGGAGGAACAAGAATGCCATCAGCACCTTTTGTGCACTGTTCAGGCTTGAACTTGTAAGCACCATGTGATGTTCCGATAGAGATTGCAAGTGAATCAACACCTGTTTTCTTTACGAAATCTTCAACCTGTTCGGGCTGTGTGTAAATTGACTTTGCAGCAACGACATCATCTTCGATACCGCTGAGAACACCAAGTTCACCTTCAACAGTGACATCATGCTTATGAGCGTACTCAACAACTTTTGATGTAATCTCGATATTTTTCTCATAATCGTGATGTGAACCGTCAATCATAACGGATGAGAAACCGCTATCGATACATGATACACACTGTTCGTAGGTATCACCATGGTCAAGATGTAAAGCAACAGGGAAATTATACCCCATATCTTTTGCCATAGCAATTGCACCCTGCCCCATGTATCTGAGGAGTGTCGCGTTTGCATATTTTCTTGCACCGGCTGAAACCTGAAGAATAACCGGTGATTTGGATTTGCCGCAAGCATTCATAATTGCCTGAAGCTGTTCCATATTATTGAAGTTGTATGCTGGAATTGCATACTTTCCAGCGAATGCTTTTTTAAACATATCGCGGGTGTTAACAAAGCCGAGATCTTTATAACTTACAGCCATTGATAAGTCCTTTCAAAAAAACGACAAAAAAAAAGCTGAGTTTTCACTCAGCTTATAATTTTCTTAACTTAAGCCTGAGGAGCAGCGTCTGAAGCCTTCGTCTTTTTCTTATTCTTTCTTACTGCGGCAACAGCACCTTTTCTCCCGACCAGTTCGATAATTGACATTGGTGCATTATCACCTTTTCTGTTATCAATACGAATGATACGGGTATATCCACCTTCACGCTCTTTAAAACTCGGCGCGATATCATCAAACAATTTTTTAAGGATTGTTTTATTATTGATTCGGCGAGCTGCAAGCCTGATATGATGAAGATCTGCTTTTTTACCATAGGAAATAAGACGTTCAACCACACTGCGAACCTCTTTTGCCTTCATAAGAGTAGTAGTTACTCTTTCGTGATCAAGAATAGATACTGCAAGATTTGACAACATTGCACGACGATGACTTGCTGTTCTGTTCAGCTTACGTCCGGATACCAGATGGCGCATTGTTCTTACCTTCTCTTAAAACTGAATACTTTTGTTACTATTCAACGACCGGAGACTTAGTCGAGCACCGGTCCAACAATTTTGTCTACATCCATACCGAATGTAAGACCAAGATTTGCTAAAACCTGATTGAGTTCAATAAGAGACTTTCTTCCGAAATTCTTGTATTTGAGCATATCAGATTCCTGATTTCTAACCAGATCTGCGAGTGTATGAATATTCGCAGCACGTAAACAGTTATTCGAACGGACAGAAAGTTCAAGTTCATCAACACGCATTTTCAGCAGCTGACGAAGTTTTTCTGTCTTTTCGTCTCTAATTGTTTCCTGAACCGGTTCAAACTCACCTTCGAAATTGATAAACACTTCAAGATGATCATAGAGTAATTTTGATGCATACCCGATAGCATCCTCAACACTGAGAGATCCGTCAGTCCATATATCAAAAATAATCTTATCAAGATCCGTACGTTGACCAACACGTGTGTTTTCAACGATATAATTCACTTTTACAACTGGTGAAAAGAGTGCATCGATAGGAATTGTCCCGATCGGATCATCTTCTCTTCTGTTGTTTTCAGCAGAAACATATCCGCGACCATCAGATACTTTCATCTCAATCTTTAGTTTTGCATCAGAATTGATAGTCGCAATGTGTAGATCAGGATTCAGGATCTGTACATCAGGATTTTTCTCAATATCTGATGCCTTTACCTCACCATCACCACTCACCTCAAGTCTAAGCGTGGCATCATGATCTGCTAAAAGCTTAATTCTGAGCTGTTTAATATTTAGGATGATATCACTAACATCCTCAGTAACACCATCAATTGTCGAATATTCATGAACTGCATTGTCGATTCGAATTGATGTTACAGCAGCACCCTGCAGCGACGACATGAGAATTCTTCTGATAGAGTTCCCAATAGTATGACCCCAACCTCTTTCGAGTGGCTCAACTGTAACTTTGCCGTAATTCGGGATATTTTCTGGATTCTCGATCTGGATGCCCTTAGGCATCATCAAGCTTTTCCATTTCATATTGGTATAATTCTCCCTTTTATCTGGAGTACAGTTCGACTACAAGTTGTTCCTGAACATTCGTAGGAATAGCAGCACGTTCCGGAACCCGAATAATTGATCCTTCAAGCTTCACTTTATCAACACTGAGCCACTCAGGAATATCTCTGACATTCTTAAGAGCACTGTGAATAAGTTCAAGATTTTTGCTTTTTTCTTTAACAGAAATAATATCACCAGCTTTTACAAGATATGATGGGACATTCACCTTTTTCCCATTTACTCTGAAATGGTTGTGAAGTACCAACTGGCGAGCACTTGATCTTGATGGTGCAAAACCGAGACGATAAATAATATTATCGAAACGTAACTCAAGAATTTGAAGCAGTTTCTCACCGGTAACCTCTGATGATTTCGCTGCTGCACCAAAGTATAATGCAAACTGTTTTTCAAGAACACCGTAAATACGACGAATCTTCTGCTTTTCTCTTAGCTGTGTATTGTACTCGGTGGATGATCTTCTTCTCTTGGAAACTCTCATGCCAGGAGGAAAAGGCCTGCGTTCTAAAGCACAGTTTTCCGACTTGCAACGTTCTCCCTTAAGCATCAGTTTTACACCTTCCCTACGGCATTGTCTGCAACGCGGGCCATGATAAACTGCCATGTCGATTCTCCTCTATATTTCAGACTTTAACAATAATTCTCAAATCAAATTAAATTGAGAAACCCAATTACACTCTTCTTCTCTTTGGTGGACGGCATCCATTGTGAGGAACTGCAGTAAAATCTTTAATTGCAGTTACCCTGATACCTGCTGCAGCAAGTGCTCTGATAGCACTTTCACGACCATTTCCTGCACCCTTGAGATGAACTTCAACTTTTCGTACACCAGCATCAAAGGCAGCCTTACCAACTACTTCGGCTGCAATACCTGCAGCATAAGGAGTGCTTTTTCTTGAACCTTTAAAACCAGACTTTCCAGGTGTATTCCATGCAACCACATTGCCACGGTTGTCAGTCACGTTAATGAGCGTGTTATTGAACGTCGCCCGAACGTGTGCTACACCCTCAGCAGAAGCTTTTTTCTTTACTTTTCTAGTAGCCTCTTTATTCATTTCTTAAAACCTCTCCTATAAGCGATTATTTACCTGGAGCCTTTTTCTTACCAGCGATTGTTCTACGTGGACCCTTACGTGTTCTTGAATTAGTACGTGTACGCTGACCTCTGCATGGCAGACCTCTACGATGACGTAGTCCACGAAAACATCCGACATCCATAAGACGTTTAATATTCATTCTGACAGCTGTACGTAAGTTACCTTCTGTCTGATATTCCGTATCAATAATTTTCCGGACTTTATCAAGTTCATCTTCAGAAAGATCTTTTACCTTCTTATTAACATCGATTCCAGCTCTTACAAGAATCGTCTGAGCAGAAGTTCTACCAATACCGTAGATATAAGTGAGCGCAATTTCGCTTCTCTTATTATTTGGAATATCTACACCTGCAACACGAGCCACGTTAGGACCCCCTTATAATTTATCGAAAACTTGTTATAAATTACTGTTATTATCCCTGACGCTGTTTGTGCTTTGGACTTTTGTCGCAAATAACACGAACAATACCTTTTCTTTTTATAACTTTACACTCTTTACACATTCTTTTTACAGAAGCACGGACTTTCAAAGTAACACCCCTTTTATTTATATCTGTAGGTTATTCTTCCTCTTGTCAGATCGTACGGTGAAAGTTCAACAAGTACTTTATCACCTGGAAGTATTCTGATATAGTTCATTCTCATTTTGCCTGAAATATGAGCAAGAATCTCATGCTTATTCTCAAGCATCACTCTGAATGAAGCATTTGGTAAATTTTCTGTAACTGTTCCCTCGACCTGAATTGAATCGTTTTTCGCCATATTTTTCCGAACAACGATAGAAGATTAGTATCTCCTACCCTTGAGTTTTCCCTTCTTCAAGAAACCTTCGTAATTCCTCATCTGAAGATGAGATTCGAGCTGCTGAAGTGTATCAAGCGCTACACCAACACAGATTAGAACACTTGTACCACCGAAGTAGAAGTTGACATTCATCTTGCTCATTACGAGAAATGGAACAACTGCCACGAATGCAAGAAAAATCGATCCAGGTAACGTTATTCTTGAAAGCACATTATCAAGAAACTCAGCAGTCTTCTTCCCGGGACGAATCCCTGGTATGAAACCACCAGACCTTTTGAGATTATCTGCTATATCGAGCGGGTTAAAAATAATCGCTGTATAGAAATAAGTAAAGAAAATAATGAGTAACCCGGTTAAAATATTGTATAAATATCCGGTTGGTGAGAACAGAAGACCAAGTGATTCCATCAGTTCAGACTGAGGAAAGAAACTCTGAATCATACTTGGAAAAGTCATAATTGATGATGCAAAGATAATTGGTATAACACCAGCCATGCTCAGACGCAGAGGAAGTACTGTATTTTGGCCAGCATACATCTTCTGTCCTACAACCTTTTTCGGAGTCTGGATAGGAATCTTACGCATAGCCTGAGTCATCATAACTACAAAAGCAGTTACCGCGAGAACTATCGCAAGTATCAATATTTCCATCATCGGATTTCTGTTACCGGAAAGAACCAACTGTGTTTCACCTATCACTGCCTGAGGAAGCCGTGCAATAATACCAATGAAGATTATCAACGAGATACCATTTCCAATACCACGACTTGTAATCTGCTCTCCAAGCCACATGATCAGGATTGTCCCAGTAGTCAAGCTCACCATTGTCAATAATGTAAACTTAATACCAAGCATACTCTGGTGCACCGCATGCAATCCGGTTTCCTGCGAAACAATACTTTGTAAAAAGATGCTTATACCAATAGCCTGAACCACAGAGAGAAGTACCGTTCCGTACCTTGTATACTGAGTAATTTTCTTTTTTCCCTCTCCACCCTCACGCTGGAGTTTGTGGAAATAGGGAAATACAGTTCCAAGCAACTGTATGATAATTGACGCGCTGATGTAAGGCATAATACCAAGAGCAAAAACAGATACTCTTGTAAATGCACCTCCAACAAACATATCATACAATCCGAAAAGTGAATTCCCTGAATTTTTAAAAAACTCACTTAACACCGTAGTATCAATACCCGGTGTTGGAACGTGACCACCAATTCTGTAAATCGCTATGATACCAAGTGTAAATAGAACTCTTTTACGAAGCTCCGGTATCTTGAAGATATTCTTGAATGATTCAAGCACAGTCGATTACCTCGGTTTTCCCTTTTGCTTTTTCAATTTTTTCTTTTGCCGATTTTGAGAATGCGTGTACTTTGACAGTAAGGGTTTTTGTCAATTCACCATTGCCGAGAACTTTTACTGGTAAACCGGCATCGTTTATGATCCCATTTTCGTAAAGAAATTCAATATCGACATCTTTGCCGTTATCAATTTTTTCCAAATCAGAAACGTTAACAATCTGAAAAACTGTTTTGAAAGGACTGATAAAACCTCTTTTTGGAATTCTTCTTGTCAGAGGAGTCTGTCCACCTTCAAAATAGAACTTCGTTGATGATCCGCTTCTTGCTTTGTGACCGTTGTTACCTTTGCCAGCGGTACTTCCGTTACCGCTACCGGTACCACGACCAATTCTTTTTTTCGTTTTCTTTGAACCGGCATTCGGTCGCAATTCATTTAATTTAAGCATTTTATTCTCCATCAACCGTTTCGACTTTGACGATGTGCTTAATAGAATCTACCATACCGCGAATAACGGCTGTATCATCCTGCACAACACTACTACGAATCTTTTTCAAACCAAGAGCAGCAACAGTTCTCTTGTGTGCCACCAGTGTACCGATAACACTTTTAACCAGAGTAATTTTAAGTTTTTTTGCCATTTTTCAGAGTACCCTTCTTATGCACTTGCTTTAACAGGGATTTGACGTAATGCGCGAATCTGCTCTTTAGTCTTAAGCTTTAGCAGACCATCCATAGTCGCCTTAACAACGTTGTGCGCATTTGTGGTTCCCAGACACTTAGTCAGGATATTTTTAACTCCTGCAAGTTCAAGAACAGCACGCGCAGCACCACCTGCAATAACTCCTGTACCAGGTGCAGCAGGCTTAAGGATAATTTTACCGGCACCGAAGTGACCGATAATTTCATGTGGGATTGTTCCATCAACAACACTTACAGAGAATACATTTTTCTTTGCATTCTCAACCGCTTTACGTATTGCTTCAGTTACATCGTTAGCTTTTCCCATACCGAGTCCGACTTTTCCGTTGTTGTCACCTACTGCGACAAGAGCGTTGAAACCAAATCTGCGTCCGCCTTTTACAACTTTCGCACAACGACTAACTGCAACCAGTCTGTCAACTAACTGGCCATCACCACCTGTTGTAATTACTTCTTCGTTACTCAACCTTTAGACCCCTTTCCATCGTCTCTTAGTAGACAAGCCCTTTTGCGCGGGCTGCCTCAGCCAAAGCCTTTACACGGCCATGGAAAAGATACCCTTTTCTATCAAAGACTATATTGGTTACACCTTTTTCTTTTGCCTTTTCAGCAAGCGCTTCACCCACAAGTGTAGCAACCGCTGATTTATTACCTTCTGCTTTTGCAGAAAATTCTTTTCCTGTACTTCCTACCTGAACAAGTGTTACCCCATTGATGTCATCAACAAGCTGCGCATAGATATGATTTAGAGTTCTTCTAACGCACAATCTCGGACGCTCAGGGGTACCATGAATTTTTTCTCTTACACGACTTGCTCTACGTAAACGCTCAACAAGTCTTTTTTTTGCTTTATCCATTGCTATCTCCAATAAGTCTTATTTACCAGCAGCTTTTCCTTCTTTACGTCTGATCTGCTCACCAGCATATCGAATACCTTTACCTTTGTAAGGTTCAGGAGGACGGATTCTTCTAATATCAGCAGCAATCTGACCAACAGCCTGCTTATCAATACCATCGATGATAACTTTAGTCTGGTTCTCAACAGTAAAAGTAATACCAGCAGGAACCTTAACAAACTTCGGGCTTGAAAAACCAACAATAACGTTGAGATCTTTGCCCTTCATTTCAGCTTTGTATCCAACACCCTGGATCTCAAGCTCTTTACGGTATCCTTTAGAAACACCAACAACCATATTATCAATCAGAACTCTGTATAAACCCCAGAAAGCTTTAACATTTTCGCTTTCCATAGCGGGGCCAACAACAATCTCATTGCCATCAAGTTTAACAGAGAGCTCTACTGGAACATCCGCTTTAAGCGTTCCCTTCGCTCCCTTTACTTCAACCTTCTGCCCATTTATAGTAACCTGGACCCCCGAAGGAACTTGTACCGGTATTTTACCAATGCGAGACAAGATATACTCCTTTATAATTTACTGCGATAGTTCTGTGTTAACGGCCTTCCAAAAGCCGAAACTTACCAGATCAGGCCGATAACCTCACCACCGACATTCATTTTACGGCAGTCACGATCATTCATAACACCCTTCGATGTAGAAACGATCGCCATACCCATACCATTAAGGACTTTTGGAACAACAGCAGATTTAGAATACTGCTTACGTCCCGGAGTGGAAACTCTCTTAATCCCCTGAATGGCATTTACCTGACTTTCATCATACTTAAGGAGAATTTTGATAACACCCTGCTTACTGTCACTTACATAAGCATATTTTGCGATAAAATGATTTTCAAAAAGAAGACGAGCGATCTCTTTTTTCAGGTTTGACGCAGGAATTTCAACCACACGTTTTTTAGCCTGAACCGCATTACGAATTCTGTTGAACATATCTGCAATCTGATCAGTCAACATCCTATGACCCTTTCTTATCGAGACTACCAGGAAGCTTTCACAACACCAGGAATTTCACCCTTAAGTGCCATTTCTCTAAAACATATTCTGCAAAGACCAAAATCTCTTAGAAACGCTCTCGGACGTCCGCATCTCCTACACCGAGTATATTTCTGAGTACTGAACTTTGGTTTTTTTTGACATTTCTCAATTAATGCTTTACGTGCCACTTCAATTTCTCCTGTGTTTATTTGCGAAACGGCATTCCCATTTCTTCAAGAAGCGCTAAGCCTTCTTCATTATTTTCAGCTGTTGTACAGATGCAGATGTCCATACCTGTAATTTTAGAGACTTTATCTCTGTCAATTTCAAGGAACACGATCTGTTCTTTAACACCCATAGTGTAATTACCCTGACCGTCAAAGGCCTTTCTTGGAAGACCTCTGAAATCTCTGATACGTGGAATAGTGATCGCAACAAGTCTATCGAAAAACTCCCACATACGTTTATTACGAAGGGTTACTTTACAACCAATTGCCATATTTTCACGGAGTTTAAAGTTGGAAATCGCTTTCTTTGCGCGAGTAACAACCGGTTTCTGTCCGGATATATCTCTGAGACATGCAACTGCTTCATCCACAGCTTTTGAATCCTGTGTTGCACTTCCAACACCCATGTTGATAACAATTTTATCAAGTTTCGGAACCCGCATTGCATTATTGTAACCGAATCTTTTCATAAGACCAGGCACAGCTTCCTTGCGGTACTTCTCCAACATGCGTGGATTCTTGTTTTCTCCTGTACTCACTCTATCGACTCCTTAGCCTTTTTTGAAAATCTTACTCTCTTACCATCTGTAAGGATCTTAACACCCAGACGTGTCGGTTTGCCACTTTTCGGACAAACGAGCATCAGATTAGAAAGGTTAACCGATGCTTCTTTCGGCATAATACCACCCTGCTGATTTTTCTGGGATGGCTTTGTATGCCTTTTAACAACATTAATGCCCTCGACTACAGCCCTGTTTTTCTCAGTAATCACCCTGAGAATTTTACCGGTTTTGCCCTTATCATCACCGGAGATAACCTGAACAGTGTCGTTCTTACGTAAACGTAAAGCCATTACTCTCTCCTTAATTCTTTAGAGTACTTCAGGTGCCAGGGAAACAATTCGCATGAATTTCTTCTCGCGAAGCTCACGGGCTACTGGTCCAAAAATACGTGTACCCTTCGGTTCACCCTGATCATTGATGATAACAGCAGCATTATCACTGAAACGAATGTATGTACCATCCTTACGGCCATATTCCTTGGCCGTACGAACAATAACAGCTTTCGCTACTGTACCCTTTTTAACAGCTCCATTAGGGAGAGCATCCTTAACTGCTACGACAATAATGTCACCGATTGAAGCATATCTTCTGCGTGTTCCACCAAGAACGCGGATACACTGAACCTTTTTTGCTCCTGAATTATCAGCTACATTAAGTTTTGATTCAACCTGGATCATTTCTTCCTCAACTTACTATTAAGCAATATTAAGTACTTATTATTATTTTGCTTTTTCGATTATTTCGCCAACACGCCATCTTTTTGTCTTAGACAAAGGACGGGTTTCGAAAATTTTTACCTTATCACCAATGTTACATTCATTCTTTTCATCATGAGCAACATAGCGAACACTTCTAGTTACTGTTCTGCTGTAAGTAGCGTGCATAAAGCTACGCTCAACTTTAACAACAACACTTTTATCCATTTTGTCGCTTACGACTAATCCGATACGCTCTTTGCGTTCATTTCTTTCAGTCATGCCATTCCTCAATTTTTCAAACAGGAAACTATCTGCTTATTTACTTAGCAGCTGCTTTTTCTTTCAGGATAGTATTGATTCTTGCGATGTCTCTGCGAATAAATCTTAACTGCAGAGGATTAGCAAGCTGACCAATCTTAGCCTGGAAACGAAGATTAAAAAGTTCTTCTTCGTATAGATCAATCTTTCTTGTCATCTCTTCTGTGGAGAGCTCACGTATTTCTTTTGCTTTCATGACTTTAAACCTTATCTCTCAATTTCCAAGAAACGAGTCTGTATTGGAAGCTTCTGTGCTGCGAGACGAAGTGCCTCTTTTGCAATATCTTCCTTAACACCTGACATTTCGAACATGATTGTTCCTGGTCTTACAACTGCAAGCCAGCCTTCAGGAGATCCTTTTCCTCCACCCATACGGGATTCGGCAGGATGCTTTGTGTAAGGTTTATCAGGGAAAATTCTTATCCAGATTTTTCCACCTCTTTTAATAAAACGTGTCATTGCGATACGGGCAGCCTCAATCTGACGATTGTCTATCCAACCCGGTTGCAGTGACTGCAAACCAAATTCACCGAAAGAGATTTCATTACAGCGTGTAGCCAGACCGCGCATGCGACCACGCTGACATTTTCTCCATTTTACTTTCTTTGGTGACAGCATCTGTAATTTCCTCCCTATGCATTCACAGCTTCGGCAGCTTTAGCAGCCTGCTTTTCAGCACGATTAATCACTTCGCCTTTACAGATCCACACCTTAACACCGATACATCCGTAGGTTGTATGTGCAGTTGATGTTGAATAGTCTATATCAGCTCTTAAAGTATGGAGCGGAGTACGCCCCTCTTTGTATGTTTCTGTTCTTGCAATTTCAGCACCATTGAGTCGACCACTGGTCTGAATTTTAATACCTTCGGCACCCATTCTGATCGCAGTAGAGATTGCTTTTTTAATTGCCTTCTTGTATGACACACGCTTCTCAACCTGTCGGGCAATGTTGTCTGCTACAAGCTGCGAATCCATTTCAGGTTTTTTGACTTCCTTAATATTGATCTGGATCTCTTTTTGTGTAAGATGCTGCAACTCACCCTTGAGTCTTTCCACCTCTTCACCCTTCTTACCGATAACAATACCGGGACGTGAAGTATTGATCCCAACAGTTACTCTCTTTGCAGTTCTTTCAATAATAAGTGCTGAGATACCACCGTGCTCAAGTCTTTTCTTTAAATATTTCCTGATGACGATGTCTTCATACAGGTAATCTGGAAAGCGCCCTTCAGCGTACCAGTTCGAAAACCAGGAACGGGTAATACCCAATCTCAAACCTACTGGATTCGTTTTCTGACCCACAACTCTCTCCTGTTAATTAGCTACCGTGACTGTAATATGACACATGCGTTTTAAAATTCCAGACGCACTGCCTTTAGCACGTGGTCTAAACCTTTTCATTACCGGACCTTCATTTACACGAATCTCTTTTACACGCAGCTCATCAACTTCGATAGTTGCATCTGTATGCTTGCTCTGAAGATTCGCTACTGCTGATTTAAGCAATTTAGCAAAATCGATCGCGATCTTTTTATTTACACTGAATTCGAGAAGACATAACGCTTCTCCCACATTTTTTCCCCGGACAACATCAGCTACCAGACACGCTTTTCTGGAGGTGGACCGAAGATTTTTAATTGTTGCTGTAGATTCCACTTTGTTCCTCCCAGGTCCTTACTTCTTTACCGCAGCTGTTTTTGCACCCGCATGACCACGAAAGTTGCGTGATGGTGCGAATTCTCCAAGCTTGTGTCCGACCATATTTTCAGAAACATAAACAGGAATAAACGCTTTTCCGTTATGAACTGCAAATGTATGTCCTACAAACTCAGGAAGGATAGTTGATCTTCTTGACCAAGTCTTGATCACCTTTTTCTGACCGCTTTTTGTGCAGTCTTCTACCTTCTTAGATACATGCTCGTCAACGAACGGACCTTTTTTTATTGAACGTGCCATAGTATATATACCTCTTCTTGTTTACTTCGAACGACGGCGTACGATAAATTTACCAGAAGGCTTTTTGCGATTTCTGGTCTTGAGACCCTTGGCTTTCTGACCCCAAGGTGATACCGGATGTCCACCACCGGCTGATTTTCCCTCTCCTCCACCCATTGGATGGTCAATCGGGTTCATCGCAACACCGCGAACAGTCGGCCTGATTCCCATATGTCTTTTACGACCTGCAGAACCAATAACCATATTCATATGTTCATGATTACTTACCTGTCCAATTGTCGCATAAAGACTATCGCGTACAATACGAATTTCCGATGACGGAAACTTGAGCTGAACAATTCCATTTTCTTTTGCAATAATCTCAGCGTATGCTCCGGCACTACGGGCGATCTGTCCACCCTTCTTGTCTCTGAGTTCAATATTGTGAACTTGTGATCCAAGTGGGATGCTCTTAAGCGGCATGCAGTTACCTTCAGCAATTTCAATATTCTCACCACTGAGAAGCTTCTGTCCGACTTTCATATTAACACTTGCGAGGTGATATCTTCTTTCACCATCGATGTATCTGACAAGTGCAATAAAACAAGTTCTGTTCGGATCGTATTCGATCGTTTCAACAGTTCCCGGAATGTCAAACTTATTTCTCTTAAAGTCAACAATACGGTAAAACTTTTTGTGTGCACCACCGCGATGACGAACAGTTATTACTCCACGATTATTACGACCGTTGATCTTAGCCTTGATCTCAGTAAGAGGTTTATAAGGCTCATCAGTAGTTATCTGCTCGAACATATTCGTTGTCTTGAAACGATTTGTCGGCGTAGTCGGTCTATACGATTTCATTGGCATAACGTTGCTCCAATTCCTCTTGATTATTTCTACCGGTTGTTAGACTTCACCGAACTTAGAAATAGTCTGGCCATCCTGTATTCTGATAATTGCTTTTTTCCAGTCTGAGCGATACCCTACGTTACGTCCCATTCTTTTAAGTTTACCCTTTACAAGGATAGTATTGACAGAAAGAACTGTAACCGCAAAAAGCTTTTCTACGGCTTCTTTAATCTCAGGCTTTGTCGCAGTACGCATAACTTCGAACACATACTTATTCTGTGTTTCACGCATACTTGAATTTTTCTCGGTAATAGACGGATATCTGATAATAGAATGATATTTACTCACAGTGCCACCGCCTCTTTAACTTTGTCAATAAGTTTTTCGTCACCGAAGATAATATTCTCGTTACTCAGAATATCAAGGGCATTGATTTCGCATACACGAATTATATCAAGATCTCTGATATTTCTGCCTGACAGATATATTGAATTGTCAGAATTTACGTTGTCGAGAATCAGAAGGTTTCTTTTGCCGGACACCTTTAATGCTTCGAGCATCGCCAATATAACTTTTGTTTTCGGTGTTTCGCAAGAAATACTTTCAACAACCATCACTTTTTCATCTTTTGCACGTGATGACAACGCAGATGCCAGCGCACCCTTCTTCATTTTCTGAGGAATAGTTGAATAGTAATCACGAGGATCAGGTCCATGTGCCTTACCACCACGTACCCAGATAGGAGATGTATTGGAACCTGCGCGTGCACGTCCTGTACCCTTCTGTCTCCATGGCTTTCTTCCACCACCACTCACTTCAGAACGACCTTTGGTCTTCGAAGTACCCTGGCGCATATTCGCCTGTAACATTGTGATCACCTGATGCATCAGATGATCATTCACCTCTGCACCAAACACAGAATCAGGAAGATCGTAATCTCCTTTAACTGATCCGTTCTGCTGATATAATTTAGCCTTCATTGTAGTGTTCATCCTGGTAGAAACGTACTACTTACTTTGTTTTCTTAATGTACAAATAACCTTTATTACGGCCCGGAACTGCTCCCTTTACGAAAAGCAAACCGGCTTCTTTGTCAAGACCGACTACTTCAAGATTACGAACAGTCACCTGTTCGTCACCCATATGCCCTGACATTTTCAAACCTGGCATAACGCGTGCAGGGTATGAATTCGCACCTGATGATCCGCGTTCACGATAGTTTGTATTACCATGAGTCTTACGACCAGTTTTGAAACTGTACTTTTTTACAGTACCTGCATGACCACGTCCCTTTGAGATTCCGACAACATTTACAAACTTCACATTTTCAAGAACCTCAAGACCTACACGATCTCCGGACTTCAGCTGCTCTTCTTTATTGTCAAGTTCAAATTCCTTTACAATATATGTAGGAACAGATGAGTTCTTTTTGCAATGTCCGGCAACTGCCTTTGTAACCTTCTTTTCAGCAACGTCATCAAAACCGAGCTGAACTGCAGCATATCCATCTTTATCCTCAGTTTTTACCTGATGAATGATGTTATTAGCTGCCTGAATGATAGTAACTGCCACGGATTTACCGCTGTCACTAAACATTCTTGTCATTCCAACTTTTTTACCTATCAAGCCCTGCATATCGTACCCGTTCTTTCAGTATGCTGGTAGTTCCAAAAAATAATTATCAAACCTTAATCTCTACATCAACGCCTGCCGGCAAATCCAGCTTCATCAGGGAATCGACCGTCTGTGGAGTCGATTCGAGGATGTCAATAAGACGCTTATGTACTCTTGTCTCAAACTGCTCACGGGACTTCTTGTTTACGTGTGGTGAACGAAGAACCGTGTAAATTGTTTTTTCGGTCGGCAATGGTATCGGACCAGAGATCCTTGCACCAGTACCCTTAGCTGTACGGACGATATCCGAAGCCGACTTATCAAGAATGTTGTGGTCAAAAGACTTCAACCTGATTCTAATTCTTTCACTTGGCATGAAAAAATGCTCCTTTTTATCTACTACTTAACGTTCTATTCACATTCTTCCAATTCGACGCAGGATATCATCCTGTACCGTCCTGGTAGTAACTTCATAGCGGTCGAGCTGCATTGTGTATACAGCCCGCCCCTGAGTCAGGGATCGTAATGCAGTTGCGTATCCAAACATTTCTGACAACGGTGCCTCAGCATCAATTACCTGAACATCTTTTCGTGCTGCTATTCCAAGCACTTTACCCCTGCGGCTGTTCAGCTCATTAATAACTGACCCTATGTATTCAGGAGGTACTACTACCTCTATTTTCATCAGTGGTTCTAAAATCGAAGGATTTGCCTTTAAACACGCTTGCTTAAACGCCATTGTTGCAGCAATTTTAAATCCCATTTCAGAAGAATCCTCTTCCCGAAAAGAGGCGTCTTTTAAAGTAACAAGAATTCCTGCCAGTGGATATCCAGACAGTTGTCCCCCACTTGAGGATTCAACTACACCATTTTTCACAGCATTAATAAATTCTACTGGAAACTCTGTATCTTTAATGGTATGCTTAAAATCAATTCCTATAGATGCTTCAACGGGTTCAAGTTTCAATGATACCCGTGCATACTGGCTCTTTCCACCAATAAGCTGCGACAGTTCATAATCATCATTAATACTCTTTGTAACTGTCTCTTTATATGAAACCTGGGGTTTACCAACGTGTACCCCAACGTTAAATTCTCTTATCAATCGATCAATAAGTATTTCCAGGTGAAGCTCCCCCATCCCATAGAGCAACCTCTGACCTGTTTCACTATTAATACTCACTCTACATGTCGGATCTTCATCCGATAAACTTTTCAACGCTGTAACAAGCTTTTCCTCATCTACAGTACTCTTCGGTTCAATCGCCCGTTCAAGTACCGGTTCAGGAAAAATCATTTTTTCAAAAACTATCGGAAACGCAGGATCGCAAATCGTATCTCCGGTCGTTGTATCCTTTAAGCCGACTATAGCTAAAATATCACCGACCCGTAAAAATTGTTCAGCATGCCTTTTATTAGAATGCATCCTGAAAATCCTGGTAACTTTTTCTTTAGCCTTTGTGCGAGGGTTGTAATATACATCTTTAAAACCTGCTTTACCAGAATAAACACGGGCATAGGCAAGTCTTCCTATATGAGGATCTGATGAAATCTTAAAAACCAACGCTGAAAATGGCTGTTTTTCTTCAGGACGACGTTCTTTTTCCTCTCCTGATACAGGATCTGTACCATGAACAACACCTCTATCCTGAGGTGAGGGCAGAAAGTCAACCACTGCATTCATCAACTGCTGTATACCTTTATTTTTAAAGGCTGACCCACAAAGCACAGGCACTATTTGATTAGTAAGTACTCCGTTTCTTACAGCTTTCTTAATATCATCAACACCAATCTCTTTATCTTCAATTGCCAACTGCATTAGCTCGTCGCTATAGTCAAGAATCTGCTCAATCATTGCACATCTTCTTTCTTTAGCTTCCTCAAGCACCACACTATCAATTTCTGATTCAATTACATTTACTCCAAGCGTTTCTTCATCATATCGATACGCTTTCATTGCAATCAGATCAATAACACCTTCAAACTGATCTTCTTTACCAATCGGCATTTGTACTGCTACCGGTTTTGCTGCCAATTTGTGAATTATCTCATCCACACAATTGTAAAAATCAGCACCAACACGGTCCATCTTATTCACAAACACGATCCGGGGAACGCAATACTTATTAGCTTGACGCCAAACAGTTTCTGACTGAGGTTCCACGCCTCCAACCGAATCGAACACGGCAACTGCGCCATCCAAAACTCTCAAAGATCTTTCGACTTCAATTGTGAAGTCTACATGGCCCGGAGTATCAATAATGTTTATATGATACTCATGCCATGTACATGTTGTCGCTGCAGAGGTAATTGTAATACCCCGTTCGCGTTCCTGAATCATCCAGTCCATAGTAGCATTACCATTATGAACCTCACCCATACGATGCAGAATCCCGCTATAAAACAGCATTCTCTCCGTAGTGGTTGTTTTCCCTGCATCAATGTGAGCCATGATGCCAATATTGCGAATTTTCTCCAGAGCATTATCACTCATATTCAGTAACCTTTACCTATCCACCTACTTGTAACAAAAAAACTTTCATTCGCGCAGCCTGGACAAGTATCCCCACCATTATCGGCTGTGGTAAACCGTGCCCCGGGTTAATCAACGCTATTGGCTGACTCCTGGCAGGAGATTCAAAGAACACTCATTAGAAACGGAAGTGTGCAAACGCCCTGTTTGCTTCTGCCATTTTATGAGTATCAATTTTCTTTCTGACCGCGCCACCTTCATTCTTTGACGCCTGAACAAATTCATTTGCAAGCTTCTCAGACATGCACTTTTCAGACCTGCTTCTAGAATAAGTTATCAACCACCGAATCGCAAGTGATGTACGCCTCTCTGTAGGTACTTCAATAGGAACCTGATAGTTCGCACCACCAATACGACGAGATTTAACTTCAAGCATAGGCTTTACGTTCTCAATCGCCTTCTTAAAAACGCTCAACCCGTCCATACCGGCACGCTCACCAGCAAGCGCCACTGCATCGTAGAAAATCTTCTCTGCAAGACGCTTCTTACCACCACGCACGACATTATTTACAAATTGCGTAACAAGTGTACTGTTGAACTTTGGATCTGGAACGAGATCTTTCTTTATTGCTTTTCTTCTTCTTGACATATTATTCCCTTATTTCTTTGGCCGCTTTACACCGTATTTAGAACGACTACGCTTACGATTCTGAACGCCCTGTGTATCGAGCGCACCACGAATAATATGATAACGAACTCCGGGAACGTCCTTAACACGACCACCTCTAATTAAAACAATTGAGTGTTCCTGTAAATTGTGACCTTCTCCAGGTATGTAAGCATTTACTTCCATATGATTTGTTAAACGCACGCGGGCAACCTTTCTCAATGCTGAGTTAGGTTTCTTCGGCGTAGTTGTAAACACACGCGTACATACTCCACGACGCTGTGGACATGAATGCAAAGCCGGTGACTTGCTCCGGTTTGCCTGGCTCACTCGCCCTTTACGTATAAGTTGACTGATCGTAGGCACTTATCATCCTCCAAAAAAAAGACAGTCCCTAAATATAATAATTTGTTTTACAGTAATCAATACTTATTCAAACTATTTTATTTAAAATTGTTCACCAATATCAACAAAATCTTCAATCGCCTCATGTTCTTCAACCGGTAATGTATCAGATTCTGTATCCTTTACACGTAGATTCTTAAAAATCTTTGAACCTGTACCAGCTGGTATAAGATTTCCCATGAGAAGGTTCTCCTTAAGACCATTGAGATTATCAATTTTACCCTCAACAGCAGCTTTTGAAAGAACCTTGGTAGTTTCCTGGAATGATGCCGCACTGAGGAATGACTCTGTTGTCAATGATGCCTTAGTGATACCCAATAGTAACGGTTTAAACGTTGCAGGTTCACCACCTTCACCAATAACTCTTTCATTTACCTCACGAAGCTTCTTCTTATCTACATCATCACCTTCAAGAAACTCTGTATCACCACTACGCTCAACACGAACTTTTCTTAACATCTGGGCAACAATTACTTCAACGTGCTTATCGTTAATCGTAACACCCTGCAGACGATACACAGCCTGAATTTCATCAAGCATATAGTTCTGAACAGCGTTTTCCCCCATGATTCTAAGAATATCATGCGGATCAATTGATCCTTCACTAAGACGATCACCGGCTTTTACACGGTCACCCTCATGTATGCGCAGATGTTTGCCAAGAGGAATCAAATACTCTTTTGCATCACTGTGCTCATCACGAACGATTACTTTTCTATTACCACGCTCGTTTTCACCAAATTCAACGAATCCGTCAATTTCAGTAACAACAGCAGCATCCTTTGGTCTGCGTGCTTCAAAAAGCTCAGCAACACGCGGAAGACCACCTGTGATATCACGACTCTTGCTGCTTTCACGTGGGATCTTTAGAAGAATATCACCCTCACTGACCTTGTCACCCTGTTTTACAGCAAGATAACCTCCGGTAGGGACGGCAATATTTGCAACACGCTTATCACCATCCAAAATCTGAATGTGCGGATGCAGTTTACGTTCGCGGTGTTCAACGATAACAAAGTTAGTGATACCAGAACGTTCATCATATAACTCATGTACTGTTTCACCTTCAACGATATCACTGAAATTAATCGTACCACTCTTAGGTGTCATAATGACATTGTTGTATGGATCCCATTCTATAAGAATAGTACCCTTTGTCAACTTCTGACCATCCGTAACCTTTAAAAATGAACCATATGGAACATTATAACGGAAACGCTCACGTTCCTGTTCATCAAGCACTGCAAGTTCACCGGTACGGTTCATGACAACTGAACCATTGGTATGCTGTGCAGCCTCAATTCCATAATACTTGGCAAACCCGTCGATTTTTGCGACTTCCTTTGATTGTGCAATAAGACGTGATGCCGTACCACCAATGTGGAATGTACGCAGTGTGAGCTGAGTACCTGGTTCACCGATACTCTGTGCAGCCATAATACCAACTGCTTCACCATGCTCAACAATCTTACCTGTTGCAAGGTTACGCCCGTAACACCGGCGACAAACACCCTGCTTTGAATCGCATGTGAGCACTGAACGGATAAGTACCGACTCAATCCCCGCATTCTCGATTTTCTTTGCAAGCACTTCGTCTATTAACGTATTAATCGGAACAATAATTTCTTCTGAAACCGGATCATACACATCTTCCTGAGTAACACGACCAAGTATACGTGTTGCCAATGGCTCCATAACTTCATCACCCTCAGTCAGTGAGCTGATCTCAATACCCTTTGATGTACCACAGTCATCGTCTGATATGACCACGTCCTGAACAACATCAACAAGGCGACGTGTAAGATATCCTGCATCTGCTGTTTTCAGCGCAGTATCTGCGAGACCTTTACGGGCACCATGTGTCGAGATAAAGTACTCTAGAACAGTAAGACCATCCTTGAAGTTGGAAATAATCGGATTCTCGATGATTTCACCAACAGCACCAGTGATCTTTTTCTGAGGTTTCTGCATTAGTCCGCGCATACCAGCCAGCTGTTTGATCTGATCTTTGCTACCACGGGCCTGAGAATCCATCATGATGTACACCGGGTTGAATCCATCTTTGTCACGGGCAAGTGCATCGTGCATGATATCCGCAACCTGTGATGTTGTATGTGTCCAGAGGTCGATAAGCTTGTTATAGCGCTCACCCTCTGTAATAATACCGCGGTCATACTGTTTTCTGATACGTATCACTTCATCTTTTGACTTATTGATAATCTCGTTCTTCGCTTCAGGAACCACAAGATCCTCAGCACCAAAGGTGATACCTGCTCTTGTTGCATTTTCATATCCAAGCGATTTAATATTGTCAAGGAACTTACAGGTGACTTTTGTGCCATTCTGTTTGTAAACCTCGTTAATAAGCGCCTGAATTCTCTTCTTGTTGAGAAGATCATTGCAGAAAGGCATATTTTCAGGAACTACTGTATTGAGTATTACACGACCTGGTGTAGTCTCGATAAGTTTCCCTCTTTGTCTGATTTTAATTCTCGTATGAAGCTCAACCTGCTTGTCATATAACGCATGAAGCAGTTCGTCTGTATCCGAGAACATACGCCCCTCACCCTTGCGGCCCATTGCCATTTTAGTAAGGTAGTAAATTCCAAGAACAATATCCTGTGTCGGTGTCATAACCGGATGCCCTGATGCAGGTGACAGCAGGTTATTGGCACTTAACATAAGGAAACGACATTCAAGCTGCGACTCAAACGACAGCGGTACGTGAACAGCCATCTGGTCACCGTCAAAGTCAGCATTAAACGCAGTACATACGAGAGGATGCAAACGAATTGCTTTTCCTTCAACGAGTACCGGGAAGAATGCCTGAATACCAAGACGATGCAGCGTTGGAGCACGGTTTAAAAGAACAGGATGATCCTTGATAACTTCCTCAAGAATATCCCAGACTTCAGGACGTTCCTTTTCAACGAACTTTTTCGCGCTCTTTACTGTCTGGACAAGACCTTTTTCTTCAAGCTTCTGAATTACAAATGGTTTGAACAGCTCAAGCGCCATCATCTTCGGAAGTCCGCACTGATGAATCTTGAGTTCGGGACCAACTACGATTACGCTACGACCTGAATAATCAACACGTTTACCAAGAAGGTTCTGACGGAAACGTCCCTGTTTACCTTTGAGAAGATCACTGAGTGATTTAAGTGGACGTTTTCCTTCCCCTTTAACCGAGAATGTACGGCGGCCGTTATCAAAAAGTGTATCAACAGCTTCCTGAAGCATGCGCATTTCGTTACGCAAAATGACATCAGGTGCCTTTATCTCAATAAGTTTCTTGAGACGGTTGTTTCTGTTAATGACACGACGATACAGATCGTTAAGATCTGATGTCGCAAAACGTCCACCCTCAAGAGGAACAAGCGGCCTTAGATCGGGAGGAAGCACAGGAAGCACTCTGAGAATCATGTTCTCCGGTGTATTCTGTGATCTGATAAACGCCTCTGCTATTCTTAGACGCTTCAAATGATCCAGACGACGCTGCTCTGATGACTCAAGTTTTATTTTAGAACGTAAGTCAATGGCGAGCTCTTCAAGATCAATAGTAGCGAGCATCTCAAGAACTGCCTCACCACCCATTTTAGCAACAAACTGCTTATCCTGCTCTTCAAGTTCGATATATTCATCTTCACTTAAGAGTTGCCCCTTACGAAGAGTTGTATTACCCGGATCAATAACAACGTATGATTCATAGTATACAATTCTATCGAGGACTGTATTTGGCAGTCCGAGAAGATAACTGATAAATGATGGTACACTTTTCAAAAACCAGATATGAATGATAGGCACAGCAAGTTCTATATGCCCCATACGTTCACGTCGTACTTTTGAATGTGTCACTTCAACACCGCACCGGTCGCAAACTACACCACGATAACGGATACGTTTATATTTTCCGCAATTACACTCCCAGTTACGCACCGGTCCAAAGATCTTTTCACAGAAAAGACCATCACGTTCCGGTTTAAACGAACGGTAGTTGATGGTTTCCGGTTTAGTTACTTCGCCGAATGACCAGTTCCTGATTGTGTCAGGTGATGCCAATCTGATTGACACACCTGTAATCTCCTGCGCTTTTTTGTCAAGCTGGCTTCCAATATCTGCCACGTATAACCCCCTGGGTTAAAAGGCACCTTTTACAGTGCCCGACTTATTCAAAAACTTATTCTGCGGTTTCTTCCTCAGTAAGAACATCAATATCAAGTGCAAGAGCTTTAATTTCGCGAACAAGCACTTTAAATGATTCAGGAATTCCCGCATCCGGCGTATTTTCACCTTTTACAATTGCTTCATAGATCTTTGATCGTCCAGTGAGGTCATCACTTTTTACGGTCATGATCTGCTGAAGTGTATAGGCTGCACCATATGCTTCAAGTGCCCACACTTCCATTTCTCCAAAACGCTGACCTCCAAACTGAGATTTACCTCCGAGCGGCTGTTGCGTAACCAGAGAATATGGACCAATTGAACGGGCATGAATTTTGTCATCCACAAGGTGACAAAGCTTGAGCATATACATTGGTCCGACTGTTACATCATGATCAAACGGTTCTCCCGAGCGACCATCACGTAATCTGATCTTTCCGCTTTTTGGCATCCCGGCTTCGTCAAGCAAATTAAGAACATCTTCATAACTTGCTCCATCAAAAACCGGTGTCGCAATACGGATACCCAATTTCTGAGCTGCCCAACCCATGTGTGTTTCAAGAATCTGTCCGACGTTCATACGTGATGGCACACCGAGCGGGTTAAGGATAATGTCAACCTGACGGCCATCGGGGAGAAATGGAAGATCTTCAACAGGAAGAATCTTTGAGATAACTCCCTTGTTTCCATGCCGTCCCGCCATCTTGTCACCAACCGACAGTTTGCGTTTCTTGGCGACGTAAACCTTTACGAGCTGTAATACACCCGGCTTGAGTTCATCACCGCGAACCACTTTATCAATTTCTTTATCAAGTTTATCTTCAAGCTTTGCGATAAGGTCATTCGCTCTGTAAAGCACCTCTTCAGCTTTAAGATTCTTTGCTTCATCCTGACAGAGACCGTCTTTAAATGATATGTTCCGGAAATCAAGTTTTGACAAAATTGTTTTTGTCCACTTTTTTCCCTCAGTGACAAGTACTTCACCGGTGTGAAAATTAGTGATTTCATTTGTCAATGTATCAGTAAGGATTTCAGCAAGACGATCAAGCCTTACTTTATCGATCTCTGTAATCTGTTGTGTGATTTCCTCTTTCAGATCATCAATACGCTTCTTGTCTTTTTTCTTTGAACGTTTATCGCGTTCTTTACGTGAGTAAATACGTGTGTCAATAACAGTTCCTTTAAGACCCGGAGGCGCCTTGAGCGATGAATCGCGTACATCACCGGCTTTTTCACCGAAAATTGCACGGAGAAGACGTTCTTCAGGAGAGAGCTCAGTTTCACCCTTTGGCGTTACTTTACCAACAAGAATGTCTCCAGCCTCAACTTCTGTTCCGATTCTGACGACTCCGTTTTCATCAAGATTTTTCAGAGCGTCTTCACTGACATTAGGAATTTCACGTGTCAATTCTTCAGGACCGCGTTTTGTATCGCGGACTTCAGTTTCAAACACTTCGATATGTACTGATGTATAAACATCTTCTGCAACGAGCTTTTCTGAAATGATAATAGCGTCTTCGAAGTTGTAACCACGCCATGGCATGAATGCTGCTGTAACATTCCGTCCGAGTGCCAGTTCGCCCTCATGAGTCGCATGACCATCAGCAAGCACATCACCGGTTTTTACTTCCATACCCGCCTTGACACATACTTTCTGATTGATACAAGTGTCCTGATTGGATCGTTCGTATTTTGTCAGTTCATAGGTATCAAACTCGGTAAGTCCGAGGATATCATCCGTTGCTTTATCTTTTGTTTTACGAATAACGATTTTGTTAGCGTCAACCTTCTCAATAATACCAGGGTTTTTCGCAACAATCATACAGCCGGAGTCGAATGCTGCACGTGCTTCAAGACCAGTACCAACAAATGGTGGTTCAGTTCTTAGAAGCGGTACCGCCTGACGCTGCATGTTTGATCCCATGAGAGCACGGTTGGCATCATCATGTTCAAGGAACGGAATCAGTCCGGCAGCAATACTAACAAGCTGCATCGGTGAAACGTCCATATAAGCAATTTCATTTGGCGCAACAACAGGATAATCGGCACGATAACGGGCGAAAATGAGTTTTTCAACAAATTTACCCTTTTCATCAACCGGCGTGTTTGCCTGTGCGATAATATAGTTATCTTCCTGATCAGCAGTAAGATAAGAAATTTCACCTGTCAAACATCCATTCTCAACCTTCTGATATGGAGTTTCAATGAATCCGAATTCGTTTACTTTTGCAAATGTACTTAATGATGCAATAAGACCAATGTTCGGACCTTCAGGAGTTTCGATCGGGCAGAGACGACCATAATGTGTATGATGCACGTCACGGACTTCGAAACCTGCACGCTCACGGGTAAGACCTCCGGGACCGAGTGCAGACACACGACGCTTGTGAGTAAGCTCAGAAAGCGGGTTTGTCTGATCAAGGAACTGAGAGAGCTGACTTGATCCGAAGAATGCCTGAACAACAGTTGACACGGTACGGGCATTAATAAGATCCTGAGGAGTAACGTTTTCGGTATCACGAAGACTGAGACGTTCTTTGATAGTACGTACCATTCTTGTAAGACCGACAGTAAACTGAGCACTCAGGAGTTCTCCGACAGAACGCACACGACGATTGCCAAGATGGTCGATATCATCAATGAAACCGACACCTGCATTGAGACCGATAATATATTTGTATGCAGCAATGAAATCGTCTTTTGTCATTGTTGTAATTTCATCCGGAGGAATGACACCAAGACGAGTATTCATTCTGTAACGTCCGACATTTCCAAGATCATAGCGTTTGTCATCAAAGAACAATCGCTGAATCAGGTTACGTGCGGTTTCCACATTTGGTGGATCGCCAGGACGCATTGTAGCATACATGAAAAATAGAGCTTCTTCTTCTGATTTAGTAGGATCTGCTGCAAGGGTATTTCTGATAACCATATTTTCAGAGTTAGGAATATCCTTAAGAACTTCCACATGGTCAATACCGTTTGCAAGGATCTTTTTCCAGCGTTCTTCATTGATTACTTCATTTGCATCAACAAGAATTTCGCCGGTTTCTTCACTGAAAATTGTTTTAGCGTTTACGCTGGAGAGGATTTTTTCTTTATTTTCGTCAGTAACTTTGATTCTAATCGTGTCATGAAAGAGACCAAGGATCTCCTCATCGGTTGAAAAACCGAGTGCACGTAAAAGAATGGTTGCCGGCATTTTCTTTCTTCTGTCAATATTGACCGTAAGCACATCGTCAACATCAAGAAGCAGTTCGACCCACGAACCTCTCTGAGGAATTACGCGTGCTGTAAGAAGTTTTTTACCATTCGGATGGATCACTTCATCAAAGGTGATACCAGGAGAACGATGAAGCTGACTGACAATAACCCGCTCTGCACCATTGATGACAAAGGTGCCACGTTCGGTCATCAGGGGAATTTCACCGATATAGACTTCATTAGTAATTTTTTCAACGAATTTCTTTGTTTCACCATCCTGTTCGAAAACAAGAAGCGACATATCGACTTTGAGCGGTGCGGCAAAGGTCATACCGCGCTCTTTACATTCCTTCAATGTATATTTAGGTATTCCAAGCTTGTACCCATCATACTCAAGTGAGTAGTATCCTTTGACATCACTTACAGGAAACAAACTAAGAAATGCACCATGCAATCCCTGTTTTCTACGTTGACGAGGAGGGACATCAGGCTGCAGGAATAATTCATATGATCTTGTCTGTATTTCCAGAAGATTAGGAAGCTCAGCCACTCTCTTGATACGGGAATAGCTTTTTCTCTCTACCATTCGCAAATCCTCTCGATGTTGAAAGTCACATCTGTGACTTTAAAAAAGTAAATAAATGACACAAAACACTCTGTGCTCAGAGTGTTTCGTGTCATATTGTGTTCTTTAAAAAATATGAGAGATTTAATATGCGTGAAAATCTGCACATCTCCAAAGAAGCAATTTTTACTTAACTTCGGCTTTCGCGCCGTTTTCTTCGAGTTCTTTCTTAATCTTTTCAGCTTCGTCTTTTGGTATGCCTTCTTTAACAGGCTTTGGTGCACCTTCAACCAAATCCTTAGCTTCCTTCAGACCAAGACCAGTAACTGCGCGAACTACTTTAATTACGTTAATTTTTTTATCGCCAGCTTCTTTAAGAATAACGTCAAACTCTGTTTTTTCTTCTGCTGCTGCAGCAGGTGCGCCACCAGCAGGTGCAGCAGCCATTGCAACAGGTGCAGCTGCTTTCACGTCGAATTTTTCTTCAATAGCCTTGATAAGATCTGAGAGCTCGATAACAGTCATCGAACCGATCGCATCAATGATTTCGTCCTTGGTTAAGGTAGCCACAATGAACCTCCGTTAAAAATAAGATGAATTTTAATTCTTTGTTAATTGTCCGAGTAATTATGCGCTTTTCTGTTCTTTCACTGCTTCAAGAGTACCCACCAATTTTGATAGAATACCATTGAGAGCACCAGCAAATTTTCCCATAGGAGCCTGGAGACATCCAAGGAGCTGAGAAAGAAGTGCTTCGCGACTCGGAATATCTGCAAGTTTAAGTGCATCAGTTGCATTGAACAGTGTTCCATCAACATATGCGGCTTTTAAACTGAGCAGATCTTTATTATCTTTCTGAAAATCTCTAAGTACTTTTGCAGGAGCAGTACCTTCACGTGTGGCAACAGCCACAACAGTTGGCCCTGTAAAGAACTTGCTTAAACCTTCTTTACCGGTTTTTTCTGCTGCTTTTTTTGCAAGAGTATTCTTGACAACTATAAACTGTATTCCATTTTTGCGCAGATCAGAGCGTAGCTTTGTAACTTTTTCCACGTTGATTTTGTTATTATCTGCAACAAAAATTCCTCGTGCATCACGAAATACTGTTTCAAGCTCTTCTATAACTGCTGTTCTTTCAGCTTTTGTAGACATTGTCGTCAAACCTTTTTTTTATGAACAACTTATCAAATTACAAAACTATTTTAAATCGTTCTGGTTGATTTTTAGACCCTGACCCATAGTTGATGTCAGTGTTACTCTTTTGATATACTGACCCTTTGCAGCTGCCGGTTTTGCTTTGTTGACAGCTTCCATAAATGCCTTGGCATTTTCAAGGATCTTTACAGAATCAAAGGAAAGCTTTCCAAGAGCGGCATGAAGAATTCCAGCTTTTTCAATCTTGAATTCCACTTTACCCTTTTTCAGTTCTCTAACTGCTTTTCCGATATCCATTGTAACTGTTCCAACCTTCGGGTTTGGCATAAGTCCACGAGTACCAAGAATTTTTCCGAGCTTTCCAACAACCTTCATCATATCAGGTGTTGCAACAACAGCGTCAAACTCAAGCCACCCACCCTGGATTTTTTGCGCAAGATCATCCCCACCGACGTAATCAACACCGGCTTCCTTTGCTTCGGCTTCTTTATCACCGGCAGCAAATGCAAGTACTCGTACATTCTTACCAAGTCCATGAGGCAACACGGCTGCACCGCGGACCGATTGATCGCTCTTGCGTGCGTCAACCCCGAGATTTACAGCGATTTCTACTGTCTCATCAAACTTGGCAGTCTTATTCGCCTTGAGAAACTCAATGGCCTCGATAGCCCCATATTCCTTGAGTCTATCGACTTTTGCATGTACTGCTTCGTACTTTTTTCCATGTTTCATGAATAACTGACTCCCTATTTATCTTTACAGACAGATATACTATCAGTCTGTGACAGTGACACCCATGCTACGTGCTGTACCAGCTATTGAACTCATAGCAGTTTCAACACTTGCAGCATTGAGATCATTTAATTTCAATTCAGCAATCTTTCTGATCTGAGCTTTTGTTAATGTTCCGACTTTATCTTTGTTTGGAACACTTGAACCTTTTTTCAAACCAAGTTCTTTCATAATAAGCACAGGTGCAGGAGGTGTCTTAGTAATGAAAGTAAAAGACCGGTCTGAATAAACGGTGATAACAACCGGAGTAATCAAACCACCGGAATCCTTAGTACGGGCATTGAATGCCTTACAGAATTCCATAATATTAACACCCTGCTGACCGAGAGCCGGTCCGACCGGAGGAGCAGGGTTCGCAGCACCACCCGGGATTTGCAGTTTGACCTGTCCTACAACTTTCTTAGCCAATTTATCAAACTCCTGTTAAAATCAACTGATTGGAGTAACATGCATGAAATCGACTTCTACAGGTGTCGATCTTCCAAACACACTCACCATAACTTTTATTTTGCCTTTTTCGGGATGAATCTCATCAACCACACCGTCAAAGTCTTTAAATGGTCCCTCTTTAATCTTCACAGCATCACCGATCTCGAACGGAACTTCGGATATCTGCTGACGCGATACTTTTTCACTCTGCCCAAGAATTCTACGAACCTCTTCTTCACGAAGAGCCTGCGGTTTGTTGCCGCCAACAAAACCAGTAACACTCGTACAGATTCGTACTGCGTGCATAGTTTCCTTGTTCAATTCCATCTCTACAAGAACATAGCTTGGAAAAAATTTACGGGTAGTTTTTAACTTCTTCCCGTTTTTAACCTGTACCACATCCTGTGTGGGCATCAGAACCTGTTTCATCTGATCACCCAGGTCTCCTGACTGGATTACTTCGTTAAGGTAGTTGAATACCTTACCTTCCTGACCGGAATATGTATGAACGACATACCAACGTAGTGCCATCAAAAGCCCCTGATTCTTACATGCGAATGGAAGTTTGAATTAATCCAACTATAAAGGTCATGGCCTGATCTACGCCATAAACATATATAGAAATAACAACACTCAGGAAAACTACCAGAAGTGTTGCACCCTGTACATCAGCCTTTGACGGCCACGTGACCTTGGACAACTCCGAACGAACATCTTTTAAGTATTGTATTATCTTTTGCATTTCAAAAACATCACTTTACAGGCCTGGAGGGACTCGAACCCCCAACCAACGGTTTTGGAGACCGCTACTCTACCAATTGAGCTACAGACCTAATTGATTGTGTTTTGACAAGTCCGTTCGCCGAATGCTTTGCGCAGACTGCAAACAGCCGTAACTACTTACTTTCTTTATGCGTTGTACGCTTTCTCTCAAAGGGACAGAACTTAATAAATTCAACCCTTCCGGAATGCTTACGCTTATTTTTTGTAGTCTCGTAATTACGTTGCTTACAAGATGTACACTCAAGCGTTATTTTTTCTCTTGGCATATTTTGTTTTTCACTTCAAAAAACGTTTAACGAACTTATTCAATAATTTCTGTAACAACACCGGCACCAACAGTACGTCCACCTTCACGGATTGCGAAGCGGAGTTCCTTTTCCATAGCAACAGGACAAATCAATTCAACTTCGATTGGTGAATTGTCGCCAGGCATAAGCATCTCTGTACCTTCAGGAAGCTTAAGTGTACCTGTTACATCAGTTGTACGGAAATAAAACTGAGGACGGTATCCGCTGAAGAAAGGAGTATGACGTCCACCTTCCTCTTTAGAAAGAACAACAACCTCTGCTTTAAACTTCTTATGTGGTTTGATTGATCCAGGTTTTGCAAGAACCATACCACGTTCGATATCGTTTTTGTCAACACCACGAAGAAGAGTACCGATATTATCACCAGCCTGAGCCTGATCAAGAAGCTTACGGAACATTTCAACACCGGTAACGATAGACTTGCGCGTATCTTTAAGACCGATGATTTCAACTTCGTCACCTACTTTTACAACACCGCGTTCTACGCGACCAGTAGCAACTGTACCACGACCAGTGATTGAGAAAACGTCTTCAACTGACATAAGAAGAGGCTTATCAATTTCACGCTGTGGAGTAGGAATGTATGAATCGATTGCTGCAAGAAGGTCAAGAATACATTTTGCTTTTGCAGGATCTTCCGGATTTGTAAGCGCACCAATTGCACTACCGCGAACGATAGGAATCTCATCGCCTGGGAAGTTGTATTTTGAAAGGAGTTCACGAATTTCCATTTCAACGAGCTCAAGAAGCTCTGGATCATCAACGACATCAACCTTGTTGAGGAATACAACGATATATGGAACACCAACCTGACGAGCAAGGAGGATGTGTTCGCGAGTCTGAGGCATAGGACCATCAGCTGCGCTGACAACGAGAATTGCACCGTCCATCTGTGCAGCACCAGTGATCATGTTCTTGACATAGTCAGCATGTCCTGGACAGTCAACGTGAGCATAGTGACGATTCTCAGTTGAATACTCAACGTGTGATGTAGCAATTGTAAGAATCTTTGTATCATCACGACGACCTTGTGATTCAGATGCCTTTGCTACTTCATCATAAGCGATATATTTAGCAAGACCTCTAACAGATGAAACACGGGTAAGAGCAGCTGTTAAGGTTGTCTTACCATGGTCAACGTGTCCGATCGTACCGACATTGACGTGTGGTTTGGTGCGATCAAATTTTTCCTTTGACATGGAAACCTCTCAGTACAGTGTGGATTGTTAATAATTATTGTTAATTCTAATGTTATGTAAACTTTATTCTCTCAAGATATTAAGCCCACGACGGGACTCGAACCCGTGAACCTCATCCTTACCAAGGATGTGCTCTACCAACTGAGCTACATGGGCACAAATAAAAAAGCAGGCAACGAGAGTCGAACTCGTAACAGCCACCTTGGAAGGGTGGAGCTCTACCATTGAGCTATGCCTGCAGATTTTATTTATAATGGGCAGGGGTGGTTTCGAACCACCGTAAGCTTACGCTAATGGATTTACAGTCCATCCCCTTTAACCACTCGGGCACCTACCCATTTATACTGGAGCCGACGAAGGGATTCAAACCCCCGACCATCCGATTACAAGTCGGATGCTCTATCAACTGAGCTACGTCGGCATAATTACCTGTAGAAAAAAGTCTTTCAAATATAATTGATAAAAATCGGTGTGTCAAAAAAAAACTTAACTTTTTTCATCTTCCTGGCAGTTTTTTTAGAGCAACCTGGAAAAAAATCGATACATTTCATCCTTCCAAGCCACCATGCCCTTCATTTTAGCAGCCCAAGACACCTTACTTTCAAAAATCGGACTATAATATACTTTTCCGCAATCCAATTGTGTATACTTTTTTTCTTACATTTTCCACATTATGATTTAAACCCCGAAATGGCAGAACTGGCGCTCGATGAAAAAACCTATACATAATATATGTGATATCTTGAAATGACTCATTAAATGGGAGAATATAACTAAGAATGTTGAACTAATTGATGACCCAATCAGGGATCCGGTCACAGCGAAATCACAGGTGCTACAATCTAAGTGCTACTTTAACACCACATTCAATATATTTATTTCCACTCAGATAAATCGGTATCTTCGATCCTGATTCAGACCAATCATATCCGCCAATATTCTTAATTCCAAACACATTATGAACTATGAAGTAGGCATCATACCGGGAAAGGAATCGGCGATCCAGCGTTTTTGACCGGTATTGTATGGAAAAGTCAACACTACTATATTCCGGCAGGTTACGATACGTTTTACTTGTAAAATCATAGTATGGCAGCCCTTTGCTTTTTGTCAATATCGGCATACGGATGCCCGCCAAAATGAAATGGCGCAAGCATCATGACACCGCCAACATTGTAACGATTGTCATACGGGCTTCCCAATCTGACAAGCATTTGTGATGGTGATTCGGGAACAGACCGAACTGTTGACCTGGAAAGAATTACCTTACTTGCGTAATGCGTAAGACCATTCCTCATTTGCTCATGCTCAAGATGAATCACATCGCGATGTTTATTTTGTATTCCGTAAACAGTAATCGCATATGATGAATCCATGATCTCTCTGTAAGGATCCAATGCATACCGTACACTAACCCTTTCTCCATTAAACTGTTCATGATGCTGAGCGATTTCGAATCCGGGCATCAGCACTGAAATCTTATAACTTGCTGACGGCAAAAGTTTAAACGCAAAGTATCCTGTACTATCTGTGGCTGTTGTCAGAAATCCTTTTGAATATTTCTGATCAGGGGCAGTATCTATCAACTGAAGATAATTATCAATACTCCCGGAGATTGTTGTATCACTTATTATGTCAAAAGGAGTGATATTTACTACTGCATTACGTAACGGTACATTTGATTCCTTATCAGTAATATAACCATCAAAAACCGGACCAAAACGGCTGGTTTTAACAATCTGTTCATAATCAAAGAATAACTCAAGTACAACTGATGACGCAACCGGCTGGCCTGATTCAACAGCAGGTTTATAACGGGAATGCAGTATTGATTTGACGATTGCCGAATCAAGCAGTGGATTTAGTCCCTGTTTCACCCGACACCATTCAACTGTGCCCTTATTGTCAATATCAATAGCTAAAACAAGTGTACCCTTTACTCTTTGCTTAATACATTCAAGCGGAAATTCAAAAGGCCCATCAGCAACAAGTACCGGATCGGTGTTTAATTTTATTGACTGATCAGGTTGATCTTGTTGAACGTTAACAGGTGCTTTGTTTTCGGAAAATGAGTTTGTTACTATGCAAAGAATTATCAGTAATACATAACCAGAGGCATACGTCGTATCGCCGGTAATAAACCGGAAAGCAGCGCAACAGAATCCATATCTCCCTGTAAGGGCGAATCAATATTCGCCCGATTATTCGCCCGATCATTAGACCCGCCCAAAAAGAATGCCTTCAGGAAAATCACAGCCCTTTCATGCGTAAAGAATCCATCATTTGACGAACTGTTTTCTCCATGTCAAGTGAAATGAGTGAGAGCTGATAATCGAATCGCTTTTCTTTAGCATTGATTGCAACAGAAAATGTTACTCTCGTTTCCGGAAAATCCCATCGTGCGTATGCAGCGGTAACAATTTTAGTATAATAATCATAGGGATGATACCGGAGATTCCACCGCTCGCGGTTCAGATACTTATCAATATTGACAAACATGTAACGCGGATTGAGTCCTTCGAAAACCGGTTCTTTTTTACCATACTTCTGAAGCAGCAGCCTGTAAATATCATCTGTAAACACAAGTGACTTACTCCGAATGTAATGGTAATACTCATTGACACTACGATATACATTGTAGTTAAAATCATACCTTTTCATGTCATCAAAGTTGAATGTTACCGTTGCCTGAAAAAAACGGTTGTTATAAAAATAGTATTTAATAGATGCCTTATATCCTGCGACTGAATCAACTGACTGAAATACAGAGATATTCATGCCGGACGGAAACCCTCTGGTTGTTGCATTATCAGGTTGCCATAATGATGCTTTAGTCGCGGTCCGGACCATTTCTGATGCATCACCCCAGGATGCGCCATTAAATCCACCCGGCCCTTTAGCTGTAATCATTGTTGCAAGAGCAGTAATTATTATCAAACATTTGATACTCTGCATACTACCTGATAGTCCCCTTAATCGTACCCTTGGTAATTTCAAGCAGTTCACCTGATGTACCCGGAATAACTCCGGCAGACACTGATAAGTCAACAATTTCCAATGAACCACCACGCCGCCGCTCCAGCGAACGAACCTTAAATTGTATTCTGTCAAATCCGTATACCGTGTCAATCGGGCTCACATTATAAGATGTATTTCGCCCGTGATATCGTGCCATGTGAAACAGTACCCTGGAACGTCCAAGTGCGCTGTCACTTCCCGGGTAAATATCGATGTGTATAAAATCCCCTTCACGAACCCTGTTGACTTCACTGAACTCATTACTATAAAAAAACATTTTTATTGTATCACCAACTAATTTGCACCTGTTTTGATACCAGTAATTGCCTGTAAGACTATCGTAGGTACCATTTATCACTCCCGCAAAGTAAACCGGCGGCTGATAAAAAAGTTCAAACCCCACAGGTTTCTCGTCGCTGCACGAGAACAGGAAAAGTACTGCAAAATACGCAAGACTTCGCACATTAGTCATAACAGTAAGTATATCATATGATAACAGTATTTTTGAAGGAAGAAGTTTGAATTTATTAAGAATGATGTATTTTAAGGAATTATTAAATAATGCTAATCACAGGAAACGCCGGGGTAATTCATGGGATGTACAAAAGATGAAATAATTGATATGGCCTGCAAGTATATTGGTGCCGATGAAGTTGTTGATTTTCCACAGGAAAATGAGTTATTCTTCTTCGCTGTCAGGGAACTTGTTCAAAATAAAGTTTTAGATGATGAGGAGGGATGGATGTTTCGGGGGTATGCATACTGCCATGGATACACATTCGATGAAGAATCCAAACCAAGAGGTAAATGGATATGGATGCATTTTACTGATTTATCGACATTTCCACCTCAGCGCCAGACAATGAAACTTCAGCCGCCACATATCGCAAAAGGTAAATTTCAGAATCCCGAGCGCACGGTGGAAATCCGATTTCTGCGTATTGATATTAATATGCCGGTCCAACCACCCGTTGACACGGAACCGGAACCACAGAAAACCACAGAAAATGCGGGGCAGAACATTGTTCAGTTCAGGACGAAGAAGCGTACATCGTAAGTGGTGATTCGGGGTTCGTAATTCGCAGGGATGAAGAGCATTTAAGACAGGTGTAATACAATGTAAATTAACATCTTTTACCAGTAGTACATCTGTCTTCATTGATTGCTGGTTACAATGTGTCAAAATAAAATGATTGACCACATTACCATAAATGTGTATATTCTAAGAAGGACGTAAAAGAAAGTTACTACATGAACTCTCATAAAAATTTTACACAACTCCTTACAACAGCGCTCACACTTGTGGTCGTCGTGGTCGTGGTTACAATCACACCGTCATAGGGGCTTTGTAGAATTTTTTAATAAATAGTTTGCAAGGCCCCTGACGGAAAAATTACCGCCAGGGGCTTTTTTGTTTTATAACTGTTCAATATAAACCCTATGGATATGCAACACATCTGGAGTTTGTAGTTCTGTTAAAATTCGAGAATACTTTTTTGAAATCAATCAACAAGGAGAACTATATGAATCTTACAGGAGCAGAAATAATTGTTCAACTGCTCGAGCGACAGGGAATCAGCATTCTTGCCGGAATACCCGGTGGTGCAAACCTTCCATTGTATAATGCGCTTCACAAAAGCAAAATTCATCACGTGCTAACCCGCCACGAACAGGCTGCCGGCTTTATCGCTCAGGGTATGGCCCGCTCAAGCGGCACCACTGCAGTTTGTTTTGCAACATCAGGACCTGGTGCTACCAATTTACTTACGGCTATCGCTGACGCAAAACTGGATTCAGTTCCTGTTGTTGCAATAACTGGACAGGTTCCCAGCCAGTTAATCGGTACTGATGCATTCCAGGAAATTGACACCTACGGAATGACCATTCCGATAACAAAGCATAATTTCCTTGTTCGTTCTGTAGAAGAGCTTTTTACAGTGATTCCGGAGGCATTCCGCATTGCAGCATCAGGACGTCCGGGTCCGGTGCTGATTGATGTACCAAAAGATATTCAGAGCCAGCGCTATGAATTCAGTGAATGGCCGGAGCCCGGAAAAACAATCGAAATTAAAATTGACAATAGTAAAGAGATTGACAAAGCAATAGACATGCTTACACAGTCAAAAAAGCCGGTTCTTTATGTTGGAGGTGGCATTATTCACAGTAATGCATCAGAAGAACTGCTTGCGTTTGCACATAAGAATTCGATTCCGGTAACACCAACCCTGATGGCACTTGGTGCAATACCTTATGATGATCCATTATGCCTTGGGATGCTTGGAATGCACGGTTCACAATCGACTAACATCATTCTCAATGAAGCAGACCTTGTGCTTGCGCTTGGTGTACGGTTTGATGATCGTGCGACCGGAAAAGTTTCAGGTTTCTGTCCAAATGCAACGATTATTCATGCAGATATTGACAGTTCTGAATTTGATAAAATAAAGAAGGTTGATCTTTGTATTGGCGGTAATATCAAAGAAATTCTTACAAAACTATTGGAGAAAGCAACACGCAACGAACGCCGTGATTGGATAAACACGGTTTCCGCTTATAAAAAGCAGTATCCTTTTCCAAAAACATTTCCAAAAGACCTGCTGCATCCGTTTAACATAATAAGAACGGTTGATTCGGTTATTGCACCGGACAGCATTATTACCACGGATGTCGGCCAGCATCAAATGTGGGTTGCGCAGTATTACCCATTTAAAAAACCTCGTACCCTTTTAACATCCGGCGGTCTCGGAACAATGGGATTCGGGCTCCCGACAGCACTCGGCGCAGCATTTGCGAACCCATCAAAACGAATCGTGTGTTTCAGCGGTGATGGTTCAATACTTATGAATATTCAGGAGCTTGCAACGCTTGCTGATTACAACCTTGACGTAACCGTAGTACTGTTCAACAATGGCCATCTCGGCCTTGTTCGTCAGCAGCAGGAACTTTTCTATACCAGAAATTATATTGCATCAAAGTTCATTACCAATCCTGACTTTAAAACAATTGCTAATGGATTTGGCATTCGTAGTTTTGATCTGGCACACGAAACAGATGTCAGGGACGTTTTAAGCAGAGCGCTCACTGAAAAGGGTCCATCATTTGTAAACGTACCAATCGCCCCTGATCTGAATGTACTTCCGATGGTTCCACCGGGCGGATCTAACACAGAATCGATTGGAGAATAATTATGATTAAACAGACATCAACAGTTATCGAACTGACCGTCTACAACCATGCAGGTGTCATGTCGCATATAACCGGTCTGTTCAGCAGACGCGGCTTTAACCTTGAAGGAATCCTTTGCGGGCAGATTGATGACGGCTCGAAAAGCAGGATGTACCTTCTTGTAAACAAAGATGAAACTCTTGATCAGATCGTAAAACAGGTCAGCAAACTTCACGACGTAATCAGTGTATCGGTTCGTGAGGATTATGACCATTCGATATTTAACCGATTGCACGAATTTATTATTCAGAAATGAGGAGCATCGGGATAGGGACCATTTCGTACCACGTAGGGACAGGTCGCGACCTGTCCCTACGGGATGTATGGATTATCGATTATGGATTACGTATAACCAACGGAATGGCCCCCGTCCTCCGCAATTATGGAACGCATTGACAAAATACTCAGTAACCACGGGTACTGCACCCGAAAATTTGCGAAGCTTTTTCTAAAAGACTTTGATGTAACCGTAAACGGAACACGTTTACTGGAACCATCTGATAAAGTCAATAGTGTTGACATGCTTATAAACGGTGAGCCGCTTGATCATCCCGAGGGAATTTTTATTCTGCTCAATAAACCCAAAGGCTACGTATGCTCACACGATATCGCTGACGGGCGGTTAGTATTCGAACTGTTTCCTGACCAGTGGCTTAGCCGCAACCCGGTTCCATCAACAATCGGAAGGCTTGACAAAGATACAACCGGAGTACTGCTTATCACCGATAACACCAAGCTAATCCACATGCTTATTTCACCAAAGCGAGAGATTGACAAAGAATATCAAGTATCCGTTGACAAACCACTTACTGACAATCTGATTAAAGAATTCGCATCCGGATCTCTTATGCTCGAAAAAGAGCTAAAACCATGTCTTCCTGCAACGTTAACCATTACCGATGCAACACATGCTACCGTCGTACTACATGAAGGTAAGTATCATCAGGTAAAGCGCATGTTTTCGCACTTCGGGTATACTGTTACAGAACTGCACAGATCCCGGTTTGGTGAATATACACTTGGTGATCTTGCTGAAGGCGAATGGATTGATTTGAACATGCCGGAGACAGCATAGGTTTACGTAAGAAAAGCCATCCCTTGCGGTCAGGCCTCGGAATGAGATTTCCGAACCTGATCATAAAGGAAGAAACTTATTAATTACTTTATAATTGTCAATGGCATGGAGTACAACTCTGCACCACACCGTACTCTCAAAGTGTAAATACCAGCAGCTGTAGTAAGCTGCATTGCATGTGTGCCGGCGGGATATACCTTCTGTGCACTATTCAACACAACTCTTCCCCTTGTATCAAACACAGTAACGGCAACCTCAGATGACTTGTCGAGCACAACCTGAATTCCCTTACCGTTAATTAACGGTGCTACCCTAAGCCCTTTGGCGGTTTCTACGATTTTATGATTGACTGATAATGGCACATATTGGACTCCATCAAGAACTCTTCCTGCACCATACGCCGCCCCGCTGCTATCGGCAAGATAAGAATAAACCCAATCAGGACGCAGACGTGGAAATTGATCCTGACGAATTATTGTTTTCCACTCTTGATCGGTCAAACGCTTGAAGTCAAGTGTTGTATCCTGATAGTATGATGAAACCGGTCCGATATAAGCCATCGGCTGGTTTGATGCAGACGGTGAATTTGCAAGAAAGACGCCAAGATTTACCATTCCAACGGCGGTGTGAAGTACCTTACCCACGATATTTCCAAGTTCATCAGTAGGCTGCGTATGGACATCAGCAATTGTAAAATCGCCATCATCCAATACCTCCTTTGAAAACAATAACCTTGTATACCACCCCGCAACTGATGGCGCACCACACATATTCGTTGATGGTATCGCAATCATTCTTGACATAAACAATGAATCGCTTTGCGAGAATTGTGTGCCATCAAGCTCCTTGGCAGCAAGCAAGCCAATGGTGTCCATTAGTGACGCCACGCCGGTATAGAATTGAGCATATTTGCTGCCGTTCTTCAGTGCTCCAAACCGAGATGCTGCATCTTTTGCAAAATTCCCCAGAACTCTGTACAGCTCAGGATATGGTTCCACATAACCATGCGGATAGGAACAGCTAACAGAAACTGTATATGATTGTTTTCCGTAAAGAGTATTATCATGACGCAACTGCGACCATGCAACAAGCTGTGTGTTAAGCTTCTGTTGATGCCATGCTGCAGAGCGCATAAAAAGCGGCTGTTTTTCTATTGACGGATACGCCTGAGGATTTAAGGTTTTCAATGCATTCAATGTTGTATTGTAAAGAGAACCGCTCCAGAATGATGGTTCATAGGAATCTACCAGATACCGTATTTTCTCGAGATATTTTGTGTATTCATATTTCTTCAAATCATTCTTGAGCAGTAGCAGTGCATCGTTATTTCCAAGAGCATACATTGCGTCAAGCGGATCGGGCATCATTCGAAGATACCCCTGTGATGACTTCGGCACTTTATTGTACACTACACTGCCGAATATATATGAATCAACAAGAAACCGCTGCCCCAACAGTAAAAAACTTATCGGGTACTTAACACTATCCGGATTGTTACTTAATGTTCTATCGTAAATCACTTGTGACAGAATCATCTGTTGTGCTTCAGGTGATGTTTTCAGGATGTTCGCGAATCTGTTGTAGGTACTATCATCACGAAGTTTTGATACATCAGTAATAGCTGCTTTACCGGTAATTGATGTCAGCTCTGATGGTGTCAGGTTGTCACTCTCCCCTATCAGTACCGACAAAAGAGCATCCATTTGAGCAAGTTTGCTTTTCGCGCCGGATTGCTCAAGTACATCGTTAAGAATCAATGCATCAATAGACATTCGTTTTAGATCTTTAAGCGTGGAAGGTTTAATTGTATCAAGCGGTGATGTCATTACAAACTCGGTTCTTCCAAGCCACATCAGTGTTTTAAAATAATCACCAAGATTTGCCTTTACATAGTGACCACGCACAGTAAACTGACTAAAGTCAAGATCACGCGGAACATCACTGAATAGTTTCATTGATATAAACTGTTCCGAAGCGATTGCATCCGTTACAGTTTTAATATCAGCAGCATCAGCGAATGTCGATGTTACATTACTGTTTTTTGACAATATCGCAGCAACAGTCAGATACAAATCGACATCAGCTACATTTTCTGACAGCGATCTATACTTTTCTGCTACAGCAGGAAATGCGATTCGCATGTCGTTAACAATCTCTTTGACAAGAGGCTGAAGTATAGACGTCTCAACGTTAATAAGTACTTCATCATATGATTGATGAAACGTTCCAAGAACAGCATCGGAACTTAAAAACACCGGCATATCTTTGCAAAAAACGTCTTTAAGAGCTTCAGCATAGGTTTCAAATGACATTCGCTCGGAAACAACAAAATTATTTCTATTCAGAAGAGCCACCTCTCCGTCTGTCAGCTTGTACTTTTGTTGTATCGAATCAAGATAGAGGACATTTCTGCTCTGTGGGCCGATTGATGAAAAATATGGAGCTGCAGGTTTCTTCTGTTCAAGGAGTGTGACATCGGTAAGTGTTGATGATTGTTGGAGAAATGCTTTATAAGCAGGAATATCAAACGATTGAGCAACAACTGCAGTAAAAATGACTAACAGCAGACTCCTCTTAAATTGTTTCATGTGTGACCTCCAATAGCCAATAAAAAAGGTTTCGTGCGCCTTCTGTTTTTTTAATATAACTCAAATATATCCAATTATACAGTCTGAAAGAATTTTTCTGTATACAATGGAATACATGATTTTATGTCAAATCAGGATACTAAGTACCTTTGTTAAGTATAAATCAGGAGAATTTGAAATGCGGGTAGATTTTTTGAACAGGAAAAGTATCTGTTTCCTAACAGAAAACATTTACAAAACACACCAGCGTGAGCCTTGGCATTGTTAAGAAAAGGAAAAAAGGGTTGCGAAAAGCAGTATTCGCAACCCTTGCCATCATATGGTGTAACAATCAAGAAACGAGTAACGCTTATCAAACTGGATAGATAGCAATATCTTTCAGTTCCGGTTTGGTTTTCAAATCTTCCTCAAACGCTTCTTTTCTCTGCTGATTTACATAATTCTTGTTCTGGAATGAATATACGTACTCATCATGATCTTTGTATGTTCCATGAAGAAGTGCAACAACATCCTCTATAAAAACAATCTCTTCATCGGTAGGGATTACAAAAATCTTTACTTTTGAATCGGGAGCACTAATTTCGAATTCACCATTTCTATTCCGGCAGATACTGTTTTTTGCTTTATCCAGTTTAACCCCGATACACTCAAGCCCCTCAAGTGCTTTTTCGCGTACAACAGGACTCATCTCCCCGACACCGGCAGTAAAAACAACTGCATCAGCGCCACCCAGTCCGCCAATATAGGCTCCTATATATTTCTTAATTCGATGACATTCCATTTCCAGGGATAGTTTACACCGCTCATCACCCTTTTCCGCATTGTCAACAATATCCCGGCGATCAGAATATTTTCCTGTAATACCAATGTGTCCGCTTTTTTTATTCAGGATAGTATTTATCTGTGATGGAGTCAGATTCTCTTTGTCAACAATATACTCAACAATCGCGGGGTCAAAATCTCCGGAACGGGTTCCCATCATAAGCCCTTCAAGCGGTGTGAGCCCCATACTGGTATCATAACATTTACCATTCTTAATGGCACATGCAGAAGCGCCATTTCCGACATGAAGGATCACAGCATTTGTATCTTTTGGCTCTTTACCAAGAAGAACTGCTGTTCTTCTTGAAACGTAAAGGTGACTTGTACCATGAAACCCATACCTTCGCACTTTGTTCTTTTCATACCATTCGTATGGAAGTGCATACATATACGTATGAGGCGGCATCGTCTGATGAAATGCTGTATCCATAATCGCCATATGTGGTACATAGGGCAGAACTGCTTTGGCAGCCTCGATACCTGTAATGTTGGGTGGCATATGTAAGGGACCAAGGTCTACAAGATCTTTGAATGCCTTCAGGATTGAATCTGTGATCACCACAGAATGTTTTATGATATCTCCGCCATGAAGGACACGATGTCCAACCGCTTTGATCTGATCGATTGAATCAAGGATGCCGTACTCTGGATCAAGCATCGTTTTTATCATAAGTTCAATGGCTACTTCATGGTTTACACAGTGGTGCTCAATCTTGACTTTTATTTTACCTTTTTTAGTAAACTCAATAAAACTCCCATCCATACCAACACGTTCCACAATGCCGGTTGATACAGTCTCGTGATCATTGTAACTGTAGAGCATAAACTTTAATGATGAACTGCCTGAATTTATACTTAAAATCATATTGTTAACTCAACTTTCTGTTATTGTGCGGCAGCCTGGATTGCTGTTACCGCTGTTACATCTATTATATCCTGAACCGAGCACCCTCTGGAGAGATCATTAACCGGTTTGTTGAGCCCCTGCAGAAAAGGTCCGATGGCATGTGCTTTTGCGAGACGTTCAACGAGTTTATATCCAATATTGCCGCTCTGAAGATCTGGAAAAACAAGAACGTTTGCTTTTCCAGCAACGGTGCTTCCCGGAGATTTCTTCTGACCCACTGATTCAACTAGTGCGGCATCCGCCTGAAGCTCTCCATCAATTTCAAGATTGGGTGCCTTAGCTTTCGCTATTTCGAAAGCTTTAATTACTTTATCAACGTTTGGATGTTCAGCACTACGTTTTGTTGAAAATGACAACATAGCAACACGAGGATTCATTCCACAAAGATTTCGTGCAGTATCAGCAGACGCAATAGCAATCTCTGCAAGCTGTTCACTGGTTGGATCAGGATTTACTGCACAATCAGCAAAAACAAAGAGACCATTATCTCCAAAAGAAGAATTAGGTACGACCATGATGAAACAGCCTGAAACAACACTTATCCCTGGTTTGGTTTTTATTATCTGAAGTGCGGGCCGTATCGTATGCGCAGTGGAATGTTCTGCCCCGGAAACAAGCCCATCAGCCAGATTCTCCTGAATCATCATTGTTGCATAGTAGATAGGATCTTTCATTGTTTCATGAGATTTCTCTATTGTCATGCCTTTTGCTTTTCGCAATTCATAGAATTTCTGGCATAGTTCCTCATAGCGGGGATCAGTAACCGGATCAATCACCGTTATACCATCAAATGTAACCCCTTGTTCTGCAGCTTTCTTCCTTACCTCAGATTCAACTCCCAGTAAAACCGGCTTTGCAATTCCTGTTTTTCCAAGCTCTGAGACGGCTTTGATGGTACGTGCTTCTGTACCTTCAGGAAAAAGAATCGTTTTTTTAAGACTCTTTGCCCTTTTGTAAAACGAATTCATCAACTCCATAAACAGCTCCTGTTTTAGACGCGTGTCAAAACGCTTTATAGTAACTAACAATCCCTGCATAAGACAACTGCAATCAGCAATTCTCTCATAACCTGGATTACATTAACACTACCATTGTAATAAAAGCTTTCAAATTAACAAGTTCTTCCTTTTTCACAGGTTTTTTATATGATTTTCTGAAAATAACGGGATAAAACAAAGGAAAAAGCATACGCGTTTCAGTGGCATAACCGAATGGTATAAGCTTGACTTGTAAAACGTAATACTATCGAGAGTAATCTGAAAAAAGACCATAGCGAAGTGGCTTCTGAACTCATTAACTTTTATTATAAAACAGCAATAAAACCATAGTTAATTGCTGTCTATAATATAATCTCTTTACAGCAGGTTGTACAACCTGTTTAACTGTTATAACCATACTTTCCTGACCGTGTTACAAAAATGTACTTTTGTTTGGAAAATTAAAAAAATAGCAACATTTCTACACAATAAGAAACAACAATCATACAGGCAGACGAAAAATCAACGAATGCTTAGTCAATAACATGGTAATTATAAAAAGTAATTTTTATCAGGAATTCAAATACGTCTTAATAACCTGGCACATCGTTTCTGGTTGCCGGAATGATAAACAACAAACCAATAAAAAAGGCCCGAATGACGGGCCTTTTTTATACAACAACCTTTAATTCTCAAGATTCAGAAATCATAGTAATCAAAGACTGCCAGCGATCTGTTTATACATCGACAAAAATTTACCCATTCTCATAATAGCATCTTTGAGTTCATCAACACGAGGCAGAAATACAACACGGAAGTGATCCGGCTGCTGCCAGTTGAACCCTGTTCCATGTACCATCAGTATTTTCTCGTTCTTAAGAAGATCAAGAATAAACCGTTCATCACTGGTAATATTAAATTTCTTAATATCAATCTTCGGGAAACAGTAAAATGCACCCTGCGGTTTCGTACATGACAGACCATCAATTTCGTTAATCATTTTAAAGCAGATATCCCGCTGTTCACACAAACGGCCACCGGGTTTTGTCAGATCAAAAATACTCTGGTACCCGCCAAGCGCAGTCTGAATAATTGACTGTCCGGGAACATTGCTGCAAAGTCGCATTGACGCAAGCATCACAAGCCCTTCAACATAATCATTTGCAATACTCTTATTACCGCTGATAATCATCCAGCCCACGCGAAAACCTGCAATACGGTAGGCTTTTGATAAACCATTAAATGTGACAAAGAGGATATCGTCCGCAAGTGATGCCGTCGAGGTATGCACGTTGCCATCATACAGAATTTTATCATAGATTTCATCAGAAAAGACAATCAGATTATGTGCACGGGCGATCTCTATTATCTGTAAAAGTAACTCTTTCGGATAGAGCGCACCGGTAGGGTTATTAGGATTAATGATTACAATACCCTTTGTGTGCTTGGTAATCTTCTTTTTGATATCGTCAAGATCCGGGAACCAGTTCGCCTGCTCATCACAAATATAATGTACCGCTTTTCCACCCGAGAGATTTACAGCCGCAGTCCAGAGCGGATAATCCGGTGACGGGATCAGGATTTCATCACCGCTGTCAAGCAACGCCTGCATTGCCATTACAATGACTTCGCTCGCACCATTACCAACAATAATATCCTCAATACCAACATCCATGATCTTCTTCTGCTGGCAGTACTGCATAATTGCTTTACGGGCGCTAAAGAGTCCCTTCGAATCGCAATACCCCTGAGTCGTCTGTAGATTTCTCATCATGTCATGTATAATTTCATCAGGCGCAAGAAGGCCAAACGGTGCCGGATTACCGGTATTAAGTTTCAACACCTGAAACCCATCCTCCTCAAGTCGTTTTGCTTCGTCAAGAACAGGTCCGCGGATATCGTAAAGAACATTGTCAAGTTTTGATGATTTCTTTATGTTGTGCATAGTTTATCAGCTCCAATGTAAAACATCCTCAACACATTACTTTTATGGTACCACATAGTAATTGCAGTACCACGCAGCATACAAAATATACCATTAAACAGCATCCCCAATCAATAAAGCATTGAAATATCGTAATAAAATTAATGCCCGATCTTAATTACCAGTTTCTGAACTGTAGAAACAGATTCAGCCGATACAGTTGTCCTGATCTGGTTGACAGCAATTTCAGGTAATTCTGCTGCAAGCAGATCGATTCTGATCAGCGTATCTATTTTCGTATATCCTATCAAAAGAACCACAGATAACTACCAGCGGTAACTGCTTAAAGGTGGATCGGTACTGAGGCAAAGAAAACGCAGTGATGTATTTTTACAAGAACAAATTTTGAAACAAGAGTTCACAAAAGTCATTACATTTTATGTGAACTCTTGTTTATATATCTCCCCCCTCAACATCGCACTCTTTGCTTATAATCAATCAGAACATTCTCAATCCCTGATCATAATCACCATGCGACCTCCAGTTTGAGTGTTCATGCAGTTCAAGTTCCATACCATCTTCAAGCCAGTAGCCATTGCGATTGTAATGTTTATACAGCGCACCTTCATCAGCTCTTGTCAACTGGAGATCATCAAAGTATTCCGGTGATACTGCAATCTGCTCTGTTGAAATATTGACAGTAAACTTTGACTGCTCCCACTCGCTTGATTCGATCCATTGTGGTGAAATCAACACATAATTTCCACGCAGCTGTTTTTGCGAATCAACTACCAGATAACGGATTGTCCAGGTTGTATCACTGATCAGAAAATCCCTGATTGGTCCAATCTCGCCATCCATGCTGTGAATTGTAAACCTGCTGATATCATGGGTACTGCATAAATGAGGATCCCACTCCTCATGATTAAGCTGTTGATTCCAGATTGGAGGTGTTTTGTTAAGGTAGGGATCTGCTCCCCACATACAGGTTCCATTCCAATACAACGGCCATCCGTAATACCCATGATAATCACGCTCGAATCCTTTTGAAACCGGCTCACCAGCTGTAAGGAACGGACTATCGATAATCTGCTTCTTTGTTAATTTTATAAATATCTGATGTTCTGATGGGCTTACCTCACCAATAGCATATGGTGAGATCAACACCTGACGCTCACTGAGCCAGTTTCCAGAATTGACAACAAGATAACGGATAGTCCAGAACTGTTCATCAAAATAGAATTCATCAACCTTGCCTATCGGGCCATCAAAAGCTTCAAGCCTGTAACCTTGCAGCGTCTTTAAATGGTTAAACATAATAGTGCTCCTTTTGATGTGAAGTGGTCTGAATCCTCAATAGAATTTTCTCCTGTACAGCAGCGCTGATAGTTACTAATTAGTGCAGATTCATTAATTGATAACTAAAAACGACAACAAAACTGACACCTGTCATAATTGACAAATTATAATACGACAACAGTTGAGTATCCGCGTAAATTGCACACGTAACAGGAAGCAATTTTCAGGCCAGTTATCGGATTATATGGTAGTGGATTTATTAACAGAGAATGTAACAGTGAGTTACGAAATTCTCTCAATGCCTGACAGAAACCTCTGATTCTGTCCTGTTGCATCCGGACTTGTAGTACTATATGAAGCAGTGTAAAAAATATAGTATCGTGTTAAATACTCCGACACTTTTGTTGTCCCGTGATGTAAACTTTTTTGCTGGACATCACCAGAAAACAAATGTGACAACCGGATATATAACCGGTTGTCACATTATAAACTGTTACGTCTTATTTAACGGACAGGACACGTTCGGCTAATAGCACTTCTGCTGCAAACGTCAATGCACCTGTCATATTCAACACATGTGCTTGTATCAATAGAAACGAAGTTATCATCCATAGCAATAGCATTAACTGCACACGCCTTGCTGCAATCCCCGCATCCACCGCACAAAAGATTGTTTATTGAATAAGCCATAACTTCCTCACAGATCAGAGACATCCGTGTGCGAGCATTGAATCAGCAACCTTAATGAATCCACCGATATTTGCGCCTCGAACATAGTTGACAAAACTACCATCCTCTTTACCATAAGTAACACATGTTTTGTGGATGTTAACCATAATGTTATGAAGCTTTGCATCAACTTCTTCGCGTGACCATGGAAGACGCATTGAGTTCTGGCTCATTTCAAGACCTGATGTCGCAACACCACCTGCGTTTGCAGCTTTTCCCGGACCAAAAGCGATCTTTGATTTCAGGAATACTTCAACGGCTTCAGGTGTTGATGGCATATTTGCACCTTCAGAAACAGCGATACAACCGTTCTTTACAAGTGTATTTGCATCATCAGCGTTAATTTCATTCTGAGTTGCACAAGGAAGCGCAATATCACACTTAACTTCCCATGGACGTTTACCTGCAACATACTGAACTTTGTATTTCTCAGCATACTCACGGATACGACCGCGCTTATTATTCTTGAGATCCTTGACATATGCAAGTTTTTCTTCGTCGATACCATTCGGATCATAAATGTAACCGTCAGAGTCAGAGAGTGTTACAACTTTTCCACCAAGCTGACGCACTTTTTCTGTAGCATACTGTGCAACGTTTCCTGAACCGGAAATAGCTGCTACCTTGCCCTTAAGCCCGGTACCTTTTACAGCAAGCATCTCTTCAAGGAAGTATGTTGCACCATACCCGGTTGCTTCTGGTCTGATAAGACTTCCACCCCAGGAAATACCTTTACCGGTGAGAACCCCCGTGAACTCATTACGGATTCTCTTGTACTGACCAAACAAATATCCGACTTCACGACCCCCAACACCGATATCACCAGCAGGAACATCTGTGTCCGGACCAACGTGCCTCTGAAGTTCAGTCATAAAACTCTGGCAGAAACGCATTACTTCGTTGTCTGACTTTCCTTTTGGATCGAAATCTGATCCACCCTTACCACCACCCATTGGCAGTGTTGTAAGACTGTTTTTGAAAACCTGTTCGAAAGCAAGGAACTTAAGAATTCCGAGGTTTACTGATGGATGGAATCTGAGACCACCTTTATAGGGACCTATTGCACTGTTCATCTGAATTCTGAAACCACGGTTGACCTGAATCTGACCTTTGTCATCAAGCCACGCTACGCGAAACATAATAACACGTTCCGGTTCTGCAATTCTCTCAAGAATCTTTGCCTGCTTGTACTGAGGATTCTCCTCAATAAAGGGAACAAGGCTTTCGACAACTTCCTGTACTGCCTGATGAAACTCTGATTCGCCGGGGTTCTTGGCAACAAGTTTTGCCATGAAATCATTGACTTGTACTTCAAACATGTTACTCATCTATCGATCCTTTTGCTTGATGATAAATTAAATAGTGTTAGTTATATGCCGTTGTTCTTATCAGCGTATTCCCGCTGACAAAAACAATTTTTTGCATCTCTACACCAGATAATCTACTTCATGATTTTAAAAAAAAACCGGCACACCCCAAAATTACGTGAAACACGGAACAAATTGCGGGATCTACGGATGGAGGCATCCTGTACGGGCGAATCATTATTCACCCTTACGATTCCTATTACAATGAGGTAATATTATTGCGGATAGCGAATTTCAGAAGATCGACCGTAGTGCGGATTCCGAGTTTTTGCATAATATGATTTTTGTGCGATTCAACAGTGCGGACACTTATAAACAGCGTATCAGCAATTTCGACATTCGTATGACCATCACCCCATAACGATAGTACCTCAAGTTCGCGTTTACCAAGTTTTTCGGAAAGGGTGATATGATCAGCGGAATCGGTACGCATACTTTCGACATAGTTATTAACCAGCAGGTTCGTAATTGATGCAGAAAAGAATTCATGTCCGGCCCGAATAGTAAACACCGCTTCCTTAAGTTCCTGCACTGATGCATCAGCGGAAAGAAAACCGTTTGCCCCGCATCTGATACTTTTAAAAACAAGATCCTTGCACGCCCTCGGAGCAACCGCGACAATTCTCATTCCGTAAAATTGTGCCCGAATCTGCCTGATCAGCTCAAACTGGATATCAGAATTTGATACATCTTTCAATGCAACAAAAAGAATCTGATACTGTCCGGTCCTGACAAGATTAACCACCGACTCCCCGTCAGTACAAACATCACACAGTTCGACTTCGTCAATTGACTTTAGTGTCGTATGTATACCCGACGAAACAATCGTCGCACTATCCGTATAAACAGCAACCCCGAACATTACCTGCTTTTTCCCCTTATAACTGAAGCTTTACGCTTTAATCCGTCAATCTCAATATGTAATGGTGCTGCAAATCGCAGATGCTGTACATAATGCAATTTTTCAATAGTAACGGCATCACTGAAAAATTCCCAGCGAATTATATCGTTTTGATGATGCTCGTTGATTGCCATATACCCTATATTCATTGCAGTCAGATTATGAAAAAAGTGTGATCCCAGTGACGCATCAAGGGGATAGTCTGCAAATCCAAGTTCAACAATCACCCGTGCATTACAGATCTGCCCCCAGGCAATCGGAACTCCAAGACTCCTGTCACGTGTTCCCCACCGTCCGGGACCTATCAGAACATACTGTCTGTTTTCCTTAACAAGTTTACGATTAATATACTCAACTTCCATCGCGATTGCGTCAGTTTTGGTCTTATCAAACCGCAATGAATCAACAAGGACAACATCTGTAACTGTATCAATGACACCGTTACCCAGCGCATTTTGTGAATACATCAGTACCGATTCCGGATCGATTGCCTCACTCATCACATGTGACATCTGTTCACCAATAAGCGGTTTTACCTGAAGCATATACAGTGTTGGATCAGCATAGTTGTTACATTTATGAGGCAGTGTGACTGCAAACTCAATCTCAACCGGCGCACCCATTCGCACCGAAAGCATTTTTAAAAGAGCAGCCAGTGATTCTGCCAGGGGAATATAGTTAAACTTTAAAATATCAGCAAAATCAACAACCCTTGGCCCCTGCTGGGCAAGGTTGGGAACCATCCGGTCATTCTCACTGTCGTACACCGAGGCACAATGAATCAGCGACTTATTCTTTTCTGCGAAATCAATCCCGAGAAGATCCAAACCGGCTTTTTCCCCCTTTTCATAAAGATTCAACCCGTTTTTCGCCATAGTAACCCCATAAAACTGCACCTGTGAATTAGTCATCAAATCCTTGAGTGATCCAAAATTTATTTCAGGGTATGCAGGTGAAAACCGGTGACCACTACGCCCTTCAACCACATACACACCAAGTCCGAACGCGATAACCGCAAATCCCTCAACGGATTTCATGTGCGCAACCGGGTAGTAATTAAACGACCCCGCAACACCGCTGATATGAGGATAATAAACATCTCCGAAATTGGTGCCTGCAAGCTGCTGCACCACAACCGCCATCCGCTCCTCCTGCACAGTTCTGCCGGATAAGGCAAAGTAGGCTCTGGCCTCCGGCCGGTAGAGTGATGCAAATACAAGCTTTACCGCCTGTTCAATCTGCTCGAGCCGTACATCAACGTGGTCATCACCGTTGGGGATGATATACGTTTCGAATGCACCGGCAAATGGTTGTGTCAGCGAGTCCTCAAAAAGGCTTGATGACCTCACGGCAATTGGCGACTGGTACTGCTCAATAAAAGCACGAAGGCCTTTACGTACGTTGTTACTCAGGGGTACGGAAAGAAAACTTTTCCTGACAGAATCGTATTCCTCTTCGTAAAGATTGACATTTCTACTCTGTATGACGTTAACAATCCGCTCGAATTCATCAGTACCGATAATTGACGTAGGTGGAGTACTTATTGCCAGTCCGGGAATCTGCGATTGAAATGTCTTATCGTGAATCAATGCATTGAGAAAAGCCACGCCTCTGCCCTTGCCGCCGTATGAACCGCCGCACAATACGCTTACAAAAGATTCATCAAAAAAGCAGGTATGCTCAAACCGTATGGTCGTGCCGCGATACCTGCGGACAAGCAGAGCTTTCAACTGTTCAACAATTGCCATCTGGCACATGTTATTATCACTGTTATTCACAGTCAACTTAGTGACCGTGTCAACAAGATCCTTCTCTCCCTGAAAAAGCAGCCATCGGACAAATTCACCACTCTGTAAAGCTTCTGCAATAGAATGTGTTTTTTCATTACCGACAAGGCGGATTATCTGCGCGATCTCATCAGTACACTCTGTACCGTTCCCGTCATTCTTTGTAAGTGTCACCACAACCCGTTTCAGATGATTTTTAATAAATACTTTGATTTTGTCAAGCAGATCCGGGATACTTTTATCAAGAAAACACAATCCAAAATCAAATGCAGCTTTCTCATTTGACAGATCGCTGCTATGTAACAAAATCGGAATATGATTACTCTGCTCCTTGATTACGTCAACAAGTTCTATTCCGGCTTTCCGGTGAAGCACACCGTTTTTTCCGAATTCGACATCACTGATTACACAGCTTATTCTGTTGTGATATTCCCTGATAACATGCACTGCCGCTTCATAATTGGAAACTACCAGCAGATGCGGACGATGGTAAATCTCCTCAAGATAATCAAACGGGGATTGATTTACTAATGCAACACCGTTGTCAGCGCTTTCGGCAATTGCCTGAAATGAACGGGTGATTATTTTTGAAAGAATATCAGGAGTGTCTTCTATGACAAGCACCACCGGTGCAAGGCTGTCTGCCACATTGTGAATATCCTCATGAAGACGGGTAAGCGCAAGTATCAGGGCAGGATCTTTGTTCCATACGTAAATCTGTTTATACCCGTCTTTGAATGCATCACTCTGCATGAACGCTTCAAACTGCGAATCCATATTGACAAGGATATATACTGGCAGAACAGGGTATGATCTATCAATCTGATTAAGAATATCAATTGACTGATTGATATCAACCCCGACCATGATCATTACCATGTCAAATACACGGTACGACAATAATTCAAGGGCTTGCTGTGCTGTATTAACAACTGTTATACGGGGGACATACCCCAGTGCCCCGCCGCATAAATTTATAAATGATAACTCCTCGTTTTTAATCGCGAATGCATCATACGGTGTTGCAATAAAAAGCACCTCCCTGACAAAATAGTAGGATGATGCCGTTCGGGGTGATGGTTTCCTGAAGAGTTCATCAATGCCCGAACGGTCTGCAATGATATGCCGCTGATGCTCAGAGGCGATTGAGTTTATTGATGACCGCTCGATCAGCAGACGCCCCTTGTAGTTATTGAAAAAGTGCGCAAGCAGCCGTGCGATATTCCCTACAAGATCGCGCTCTTCCTTAAGAAATGGCCCCTCATAGATCTCCGGAAATTCTGTAAGATAATAGATCTCTATCGTACCAATTTTATTATCGATCGTTACAAGCTGTTCACGTAACACCCATGGCGTCTCGTTAAAATCCCTGCTGACATAGACCTTCCCTTCATAGGAGATCCGTACAGCAGTCTGCTCAGGATACTGAAACGACTGTGGAAGAATCGAGCAGACACTTTGCAGCGTTGACGAAATGCTTTTCCCGTGTGAGATAATCTGTGTGGTCTGATTGATCGCATTAAGTTCCTTAAGCCGCTCCCGGTTCTGATTAACAAGTTCACGATACATCCTGCTTCCGGCTGCAGCCGCAAGAAGCTGCGCAATATTGACAATAAGGTTGCGTTCCTCTTTTAGAAAAGGTCCCTCATCGCGTAAAGAAAATTCTTTTGTATAGCATACCTCAATTGACCCTTCGGGACCATCCGGTACGATAAACGATTGATGCTGTATCCAGGGTGTCTCTGAAAAATTTTCTGTTGCAACAACGATTGTATCGAAAACGATCCGCGCACCGGTAAAATCAGGAAACTGCCACGACTGCGGAAGTATATTGCATATGTCAAACAGAAGTTCCGCTACAGGCCGATCCTGCTGAAGAATCGCGCTGATTTTTGCAATACCTCCGAGCTCTTTTTCACGCTCGATATTGTCAATAAGCAGGCGTTCAAACGCGGCCTTCGTGGTTGCCCCGCTCAGAAGATGTGCGATATTATCAAGAAGACAGACCTCCTCGTTCTTAAACGGAAGCCCCCCATGCTCTGCAATGTCTTGTGTATAATAAATCTCAAGTCTGCCCGTTGTTTTGTCAACACCCTCAAACTCACGTACAAGTCCCCATGATGTCGTATGGAAGTCAGGTGTCATTCTCACAACACTGCCTAATTGTATACGAACGACGGTTATCTCCGGATGGGTGGTGATCGCTTTGAGCATGTCGCACAAATCACTGCATAACTGGCCAGGCGAAAAAGGCGCCTCAAGTTCAGCTGCTATCCTTGAAAGAACATTCAAATACCTTACCGGATCATTTTCATTACCATCATTGACATTATACATGTAAAAATCTCCCTGAAGAGCACTCCAGTTGCATGCATGTTGAGTTTAATACAATACAAAAATGTATAATCTTATTTGTACAACTGGTTTTATCTGTGTAGACAGACAAAGATTATATTATATAAATCCTGCGCACGCAAAATGTGAAACCAGATTCAGACGATTTGGAAATTGAAACTGGTGGGTGATCTTTACACTCCGGACGTATACCGAATGCCGGTAAAACCAATCTTATATTTGAGCGGTTTTCCGCTGTATATGCATCTATATACCGTAGCATTTGATTTTTGATATTTTTAAATACCTTTGGAGGAAACCATGAATCGCTATCTCTTACTTGCGCTGTTTTCATTAACCACAATACTTCCAGTTGCAACGTATGCTAAAGTTTCACTGACAGCATATTCAAAAGAAGAGGCGCTTCATGAACGAAACATTTCAAAACCGCGCATAGTCATTCAAAATACCGGCACCCGACCGGTGCATGGTTTTTCTTTTTTTTACTATATCACTACAGAAAAGGGTTCCAGGCCAATAGTTGACAACTACTATGTTCCCAATGCCCGTGTCTCACTTGAAAAACACGGGCCCGGTAAATATGCTGTACGGTATGATGTATCCGGGGTAACACTGCACCCCGGTGAATCGTACCCTGATGATAACGGCTGTGTTGTAGGTATTCATTATCCCAGATGGGAACCGTTAAGCAAGCGAAACGACAGATCGTGTAATTTATCTGATGAACTTGTTTACAATCCTGAAATTTCCGTTTATACAAATGAGCCGAGCCACCCGAATCACGGGCGACATGCTCCTCATTCTACTCATTCTACTCGTGCTACTATTGATATTGAGATTAGACGTTAGGGGTTGTTGCTGCTACTCTGAATAAAATTCAAAACCAAGTGTTTTCGGAGTATCACTTTTACGATCTTCAGGAATGATAATTTTTTTATTATATCTTTATCAGCTTTACGTGCTTTAACAATTTTTATTTCCATTTGCCTTAAAGCTTTTATTCTTACATGTTAAGTAATTGATGTTAATTCTGATGCTAAACTGTAATTTCTTTTGTATTGACATTTCGGCTTACATTGCCCATCCTTCACCATTCGGTCCACATGTCAATACTTCGGGTCCATTTTCAGTTATTGCTACGGTATGTTCAAAATGAGCACTTGGAAGATTATCTCTTGTTATGCACGTCCATCCATCATCTTTAAAAACAACATCCTTTCCCCCCATGTTAACCATTGGTTCAATTGCTAAAACCATACCTATTCTTATTTTAAAATCATCATTAGGGCCTGGAATGTGGTTGGGTACCTGTGGATGCTCCCAAAGTTCTTTCCCTATCGCATGACCTACTAATTCCTCGACAATTGAAAAACCAGCCTGATGAACTAATTTGGAAGAATGCTTTACAACTTTACTCCATTTTGATTTTGTTTTTAGTAATTCGATATCCATTTTCAGACAGTTTTCAGTTACTGTCAACAATTTGCCAATTTCTTCAGTTGTTGCGCCGACAGGATATGTCACCGCGGCATCCGCGCTCCAACCATTGTATTTAACTCCAATATCTATGCTGATAATATCGCCTGTAATCAGCTTACGATCTGATGGAATTCCATGTACTACCTGTTCATTAACAGATATACACGTTGCGGCAGGAAATGGGGGCTTGCCAGCAACAGAACATGGCACACCTTTAAAAAGCGGGATCGCATTTTTTTGCTTTATAAATGCATCGACTTCAGCATCAATTTCTTTTGTTGAGATACCTGCATTGACAAACGACTTTGCTATTTGATGCGTTTCCCATAATAGAAGGCCTGCCTCCCGCATCCTCTTAATCTGTTCCGTATTTTTAATATTCATAGTAATTTTTTCCTTTTTACAAATTTCTGATTTTCAAAAAGTGTCCAAAATTGCTCATCAGCATTAATTCTTCCTGATCTTTTTATGATCAAAGTACATCTTATGGTTAATGTCATTTTCCGTACAGTAAGTAATTATGTCTGATTCCTCTTTATCCCAGTATTCATTTCGATGAGCATAAAAATAATCATACTTTTGAGACAGATCACTAAAATTATTGTTGACTGTATTTTTAACATCTTTCCATATAGTGCCATGTAGATTGGCATTTTCAAACATGTACATAGTGACAAATTTTTTAGTCATGTCAATAATTTTTTTCCAGTTTGTAATATATGGCAGAATTGGCCCGATAAATACATAGGCATCAATATTGTTTTCATGTAACATTTTCAGTGTAGTCAGCCGATCATCTATACCAGAAGCACCAGGTTCAAGTATTTTTGCAGTTTCATTGGTATCACTTGTAATGGTCAAACCAACCCTGCAATTCTTAAACTCTCTTAATAAGTCAATATCACGGGTAATCAGTGATGATTTTGATTGTATGCTCAACACAGGCTGGACGCTGATTAATTTCTTTAGAATGTTCCGGGTAATTCTATACTCTTTTTCTAAAGAATTATAGGGATCAGTAACCGAGGATAAAAAAACTGACTTATTAGAATATTTGTCCATATTTCTCGGGAATAATTCTTCTGCATTGATTTTGACATCAATAAATGAACCCCAGGGTTCATTGTGTCCGGTAAATCTTCGCATAAACCGTGCGTAACAATAAACACACGCATGCGTACAACCGACATAAGGATTAATGACATAATCGGCATCCGGCAGATTCGATTTTGTAATAATTGATCTCGCGTTAATCTCAGTTATTTTTATGTTCATATTTTTTTATTGAGGCGTTTTTGATTAAGACTTTTTCCTGATCCCGGCGTGATCAAATATTTATAGAATTCAAGACAACATAACCAATCCGAGTCCTGGAAGGACGATATAAATTTTAACAAGAGGAGATTACAATGCTATCAGGAACGACTGCGCAGCCTGCAGGGGAACATTCACAAATGTAGAATTAATACAAAAGATATTAATTGAGAAAAGCTACATGATTCTCTCGGATTTTGGGTGAATCAGTAGCTTTTTATTAAATGTTTTTTGAGCCGCCTGCTTATTTTAATACCTCTTTACCAACAGTAAGAATATGTTTTGTTATTGTAGCTTTACCACTGCTTTGATACCCTTCAATACAAAATGCTACCTCATTCATCTTACCCATTTTCAATCCCAAACGTTTCCATGCCTTAAAATGTTTACTGACCGGTATGGTTCCACTGGTTCTTTGTGTATTACAAATACTCCAGTACTGATCAAATGTTGCAGTACCTTTAATTGATGGCTGATCAGTCCTTGTCGTTTTGTGAATATCATAGCTCTCGCCATCAATTGTAACGGTTTCGATAAAACCGCCGTTTGGTGGTCTCCAGGTTCCATAATTTTCTACGATGTAAAACTCAACCAGGGGATCCACGGTCCATCCATAGACACACATGTAGGAGTTTCCTTGTGGATTATACTCACAACTATACTCAACCTTTATGTCACCAAGTTTACGAAATGTCTTAGTTTCATTGAATTTTTTCCCTTTACGGGCGAGAAAATTCTGTGCTTTTTCCCACTCACAAGAAAATGTCCCGCCACTGGCAAGTGTCATACTTCCAGAACCGACATTCATGCGATCATCAAGCCATAATTCATAGTTGAAACCATCATGCACACCAGTTGTGTTTTCTGTGTATGTTTGCGCTATAGCCCCAAATGAACTTATTAGCAGTAACCATGTAAGGCGTCTTAACAACGATGTCTTGTTTCGCACCATCACCGCACTCCTTTATTAAACAGTTATAGATCAGACTAACTAAAATAATGTTAACCATTCGATGTTTGTATTAAATTTTCAAAATAAAGGAATTTGAACAGTAGTATCTGTAAATAATATGGTCATGTAGAATTGTTATATACGTGTTAGCCGCACAGTTTCTTTTTCCGCCCACTCGCCTGAAACCAACAACTGTTGTGGTGCGACATTCTGTGGAGTCATTGCTGCAAAAAAATGCGGCCCGAATAGCCGCACCAATTTTATTAAAGGGGAAAATTAAACTCATCAGTCCAATTGAAATCACCTGATTCTTCATACCATTGCGGCCAATGTGAACACCACGACGGAGTAGAAACGTTCTTCACACGATCAACTGCTGGATGATATGGTTTTATATCGATCACACGATTGATCCGCTGACGATAATCCGCCGCCAAGGTTGTTTTACTGCTATGACAGATTTCCATCATCCGGGAAACCTGTCAATACAGAACATTGCGCAGTTCTTCGACAATTGACGAATCGATAAAATTGATCGGTTTGCCGCTCATCGATGCCATATAGTACATTTTGCAGTACTTTTCCAGGATTTCAAGCAGCGAAAAAGCGGTCTCGACATCTTTTCCACATGTAAAGCTACCATGACGATCGATCACGATAACATCACTGTTTCCACATACATCCCGTACCGCATCAGCGCCCTCTTTTGTTGATGGCTTCGCAAATTTTGCAAACGCAACTTTTTTCAGAAACATGGCTGCTTCGGAAATAAATATCTTTTCAAAAGGATTTGTGCCTATGACGGTTGAAAGAACCGTATAGACAGGATGCGCATGCACGATACTGTTGATATCGTGTCTTTTTTTGTAAATAGCAAGATGCGTAAAACGCTCTGTAGTCGCTTTCCTTGTCCCGTCAACCTGATTGCCATCCATATCAACAACAACAATATCATCCTCGGTGATAAAATCCTTGATAATTTTTGTCGGGGTGATCATCACGTAGCCATCAGGAAGCCGTACACTGATATTACCCTCTGATGCAACGGTATAGCCCCGGGATTGAGCAAGACGGGTATATTGAACAATCTTCTTTTTTATTTCATGATTAGTCATTCAGGCTTCCTTGTTATGTTGTGCCAAAGTATCCAGAACGTGGAATATACTTCTTTGATCATAGTATCTCATAACATCAGATATCCGCCACAATAAATTACAGGAACGGGGATTTATTGTCTCAGTGAATATTTCAGATAATTTTACGTTTGTTTTTTTGATTCGAGACTAAAGTCAGTTATTTTAACCCGATTATCCCGGTGTTGATCACTGTGTTCACCTTAAATACTACCCAAAAAAATTATTTTTTTTAATAATAGCTCTTGCATTACCATGTTGCAGACAAGTATCTTACTTGTACCTACATAATAATCCTCATTGCAAGGTCCTCTTGCAGACAATTTGGGTGAAGCGGAAGGCGTCAGGTAGTAATACCTGGCGCTTATTTTTTGGGATCAGCTTCATTGCTAACACAGGATTAACAATTACCTTTGTAACATCAATAATAGCAATGAATTATATTCATGATAGCGGTAAGCCCAGGAATGCCAATTCCCAGTATATCCAATAGTATTAGCACAATTCACTATTTATTCTTGGACATACCCGGGTGAAAGAATCAACCGACCTCAAGCTGCGCCTGTGCATCAACGACATCACGGTTAACAAGAAGCAGCGCTTCATGAAAGCGGTCTGCGAGGAATGTATCGGGAATCTTGTCACGCAGCGTACGAAGCAACTGTACTGTCATACGGATAACACGCACCAGGTCACCTTCGGGTACACCAAAGCTTTCGAGCTCCTTTAAACTGCATCCATTTGACCATGCATAAATCGGTGCAGCAAGTGAAAAATCCATTTCACGGATTGAATTGGTAATACCGGCTCTGATTTCCTTTGAACGCAGTTTGTGAATCACTTTTTCTGCATTAAATTTGAGTGTAACATTTGTCAGCGGTGCATTTCTTCTGCTTTCTTCAGTGATAATCGCCGCAAGCACAACTGGCAGCTGCTGCGCAGTACACTCTTCAAACGCTCTTGAATAATACAGTTCCGCAGTCTGAATTTCATATCCACTCACCGCTGCCGCAAGTTTTCCCTTTTCGGTAAGCGTCTGTCCATCAAGAAACCCTGCTGACTGAAGAAATTTAATTCTGTTTACGATCTGCAATTCTTCTTTACAGTATGCTTTTGACATAGTGAATTCACCATGCTTGTAATTGTGAAGACTTTTTCTGAATATTTCAAAAGCGCCTTCTCCATGCTGACTATACAAATTAAGAATCGTCGAATATGACGCAAAGAAACGACTGCGTATTTTTTCATTTTGTCCATACAACAATCGTTCCAGCTGACGCACATCGGTAGCTTCCGGGATAACCTGAGAATAAACAAAACCAACAGCATCCATACCGCGCCGCCCGGCCCGGCCGGCCATCTGATTATATTCACGAGTCATCAGGTAGTTGAATTCGACCCCGTCAAACTTTTCAAGCTCATCGAAAACCACCGCACTTGCAGGCATATTCACTCCAAGAGCAAATGTTTCTGTACAAAAGAGCAGTTTAATAAGCCCGGCAGTGAAAAGGCGCTCAACAATCTCTTTTGCAGCAGGAAGAATACCCGCATGATGAAACGCGCAGCCGCTTTCCCAGAGATTTCTCATATACGCAAGACGATCATACCCTTGCAAGCTGTAAAGTTCGACAAGTTCATCGACCATTTTCCGTACCTGTAAACGTTCATCGTCATTAAGCAGATTCAGCGCACTGTGCTGCTCTGCATTAAATTCACAGGATCTGCGGTTAAAGCAGAAATAAAGAATCGGTACCTGCCCCTGCTCAAGGACATACTGAATAATTCTTCTTGACGATGGTTTACGCCTAAGAAACTTTTTCCGTTCTTTCTCGCTTTGCCTGTACTTTTTTGCGATATATTTCAGATTCATGATACCGAATTTCGGACTGTAAAATGCATGTTTTAATGGAATAGGACGATGTTTTTCCTCAATAACCGTAACCTCGGTACCACGCACCGAACCCATCCAGTCGGCAAGCTCATGAATATTGGGTACCGTTGCGCTCAAACACATAAAGCGGATTTCACGCGGAGCGAGAATGATACTCTCCTCCCAAACCGTACCTCTTTCCGGATCGTCAAGATAGTGTATCTCGTCAAATACCACATAGTAAATATCTGCAAGCCGTGATGAATTCTCGAGAATAAGATTTCTGAAAATCTCGGTAGTCATGATTAGCAGCGTACCATCGGGATTAATGGTGACATCACCGGTTTGTATCCCGACGATTTCATCGCCGAAACGTTTTCTGAAATCACGATACTTCTGATTAGAGAGGGCTTTAATGGGAGCCGTGTAGATCACCCGTTTTTTCTTTTCCAGTGATACATCAACTGCGTATTCTGCGATCAGTGTTTTTCCGCACCCGGTTGGTGCAGCAACGATCAGCGACTCACCGCGATCAATAGCCTTAACGGCTTCCTCCTGAAAAAAATCCAGCTCATAATTCTGATATTTCAAATCGACGGCTCCCTTACAGTGACTCTTTACCATGCAGAACGGATCACGTAAATAACATATTTTCAAAGCATTAAGCTATACACTCAATCTGCGGAAAAATCCGAAAATCTACGTATAGCTTTATAAATATAGAATATAGCACTTACAACAGCACAGTTTTCATATATATATTAATGATCTCAAGAGTACCGAGTTCTAAGATACTTTTTCACCATCCTCTTTTGCAATTTTGATTTTTGTAATCGAGTGTTCTATTGCTAAATCAGTCCATTCCGCAATTAAAGTTTTAAATTTTTTGAAGGCTT
>JAAZBG010000304.1 GCA_012513915.1 Fibrobacter sp. | reverse complement strand
TGTTTCAACCGGAAAAAATGTTTCAACCGGAAAAAATGTTTCAACCGGAAAAAATGTTTCAACCGGAAAAAATGTTTCAACCGGAAAAAATGTTTCAACCGGAAAAAAATGTTTCACCCGGAAAAACGTTCCACCCGAAAAAAATGGTTAAACAAAAAAACATTACAAATTAATGGACGAATACCGAATAAAACAAATAGGAAGTAGTTTTCGCAGATAAAAACGGCACATTACAATGACTATTAATAAACAACAAAAATGTCTTTACTTTTGCATAAAATATTACTATCTTATTGATTCGTGACACCAATTTCATAAGGGGCGCAATGAAGAACGTTATTCTTATAATTTCAATCATATACAGTTCAATATTCTCGGCACCAAAAGAGAAAACCCTGCCTGAACTTGCTGAGTCCCTTTTAAAAACAGCCGAAAAGTATCATTATAAACCATGTGCAATAAATGATACCTTTTCTAATAACGTTTATAAGTCATTTCTGGAGTTTCTGGATCCGTATTCAATCATATTTACCAAAGAAAGTATAGCACCACTTGAAAAACTTAAAAAATCCATTCCAAATCATATAAAGCAACGCCAAACGATTTTTACCGACACTGCGTTTGCCATATATAAACGCCAGCTTATGGCAGCGGATTCACTTGTTAAGTCTTTTTCAGGCAGGGATTTTGATTTTTCTGCGAAAGATTCGATTGTTACCGATAAAAAACTGCAGTTTGCTGAGCGTGCGATTTGGAGTAACCGGATGTCGCAGTGGATCAAATATCATGTATTATGGTCTATTCAAAATGATGCTGATTCATCCGGGGTGGTTACATTGCCGCAAGGTGATGTAATAAAGAATGTTATTGAAAATGCAATCAGCCGTATCTCCTGCAGGTTTATGTTCAAAATCAATTCACCTGAGGATTTAAAAGCATATGTGGAGAATGCTTTCTTAAAGGCTTTGTCGCTGGCATTTGATCCGCATAGCATCTATCTGACCAATGCTGAAGCAAGAGAATTTCAGGGGAATCTTTCAAAAGAGGCCGCAGCATTTGGAATTACATTCTCAATAAATTCAATTGGTGAGATTGTGGTGGATGAGGTTGTACCGGGTGGTCCGGCATGGAGTTCTAATCTGATTAATGATGGAGATATTATTGTTGACATTATCAAAGATGATGGAAAACGACTTGATATGCAATGTGTTTCACTAAAAGATCTCTCTGCATTTCTTTCGACAATCGGTTTTAAGCAGACTAATTTCAAGGTACGGAAGAAGAATGGAAAGATTGTTGAAGTAACACTGCAAAAAGATGTGTTGATTGTTGATGATAACGTGATACGTTGTTATTTACTGAATGGCAGCAGAAACATTGCATATATCTACCTTCCCTCATTTTATCAGGAATTTCATTATTCCAATTATTTTTCATCAGGGTGTGCAAATGATTTCGCCAAGGAGTTGATAAAACTGAAAAATGCTCCAATTGATGCATTGATACTTGATCTGAGGGATAACGGTGGGGGAGCAATGAATGAAGCACTCAGGATTGCCGGATCGCTTATTGATTTTGGTTGCCTGAGTATTACTCATGAACGTAATAAAAAGCCTGAATTATTGAAAGATCCTGCAAAGGGTATTGTGTTTGGAAAACCAATGATTGTCATGGTTAATTCAATGTCCGCATCCGCATCCGAGATGCTTGCAGGTGTGTTGCAGGATTACCACAGAGCGCTTATTGTGGGATCAGGAACTTTCGGAAAAAGTACAATGCAACGCACAATTCCTGTTGATGCCGGAAAATTTGACTCACTTGAAGCCTACAAAGGTTACGCATCTGCATTTGTCAAATTGACAATAGGAGGTTTTTACCGTGTAACCGGAGAAAGTCATCAGAATAAAGGTATCTATCCTGATATCACATTGCCAGATATGTATGAACATGTATCTTTCAGGGAATCTGCGTTCAGAAATTCTATTGAATTGAAAAAAATTGAAAAAAACAGCTATTACAAACCCCTAAATGAAATGCCGTTAAGCAGGCTCGTTGCATCAAGCGCAAACCGTGTTAATAAAAGTATTCAATTTAATTATGTTAAGCGATATGCCGGAATTATCAGAAAAATGGATGCGTCATCAGTAGTTCCGCTGCAATTTAATGCGTTTAATGAATATATCCATCGTCTTGATGATTGTGATGATTCCATAAGTGTAAAGAACCCGGAATTTACTGTCGGACTGCCCGATTACATAAAAAGCAGAGACAAAATGACATCACTTGATAAAGAGGATAACCGGCGGATAATGGATGCAATCAGAAAAGATCTTTACATTAACGAAACATACCGCATCGCTGTTGATCTACTGAACACAACATCAACTACAGAAAGCGCACAATGAAACAATTTAATGCACTATTCAAATCAGGACTACTGTTGTCTATTGCAGGTTTTATAACAGTCTGCTGTGCTCAGGCTGAGACTACCGCAGACACAACCTCTTATAACAGTCAGATACTTACAAAAAATGCAAGCGAATATCTGAATAGCGTGCATGAAAAACTGTTACCGCAAAGGAAAGCTGTGTATGAGTATCTTCAAAGTGTGACAAAATCAAGAAGAACAAGGGTCGTTGAAAGAAAACGCCAGGAAATGATCGTTGTCATTAAAGAAAATAGTGACTATTTTAAAACATTTATTCCTTTCAATAATGATAACGAATTTAAGGATGAACTGCAGCACTATCTTGATTTCGAATATACTATTCTCAAGGAAGACTTCGATAAAATAGTTGACATGGAGCAAATTGAAGCTTTGACAATTGATCAGGAGGAAGCACATCAGATGGCTCTTGATCTTGCGTTTGAAAAACTTGACACGTGTTATAAGCAGTTTGAACGTGCTGAAGATGCTTTTTTTGCCAGGTATAATATCAAAAAGAGCACCGAAAAAGATAAAATGTCTTTGGCAATTGAACGTGCAAATGATCTGATTGAATATTTTAACACTGTACACAGGAGCTTTTATAAAGTTGGTATAATTCATCGATAGGCACATGAGGCTATAGCGAGAAATGATGTTGTTGCACTTGAACAATTTTCTGTTACCATAGTCTCGTATGCAGATGATGCTCTTGAAAAATTATCGAATAAGGAGCCCTTTGAGGGTGATAATGAGTTGATAACGATTGCAAAGAATATGGTCGAATTTTATAAAAAAGAGGGGCAGGAAAGAATTCCACTAAATGTAAAATTTCATCTGGAAAAGGACCAGTTTGATGAGGCTGCTAAAAAATACCAGTCGATAAAGTCAGCGGCCCGGACTGAAGCCGATGTAAAGGAATATAATAGTGCAGTTAACACTTATAATAAAGCGGTAAAGGAACTCAACAAGGTAAATTCATCGTCAACAAAGACACATAACAAGTTGATAAAACAATGGAATGACACTGGTGAAATGTTTTTTAAGAAACATTCCTGAGTACTGGAATGTTTTATTGATAAGCCGGTTTGTTTTGTATTTACAATAGTATACAAATGTTAGGATAAATACTCTTTACGACACGGTTAAAAGAGTTGTTATAACAATCTTTTAACCGCGTCATGAAAAAACTAAAATTGTGTAAAGAACTCCCAGGCTTTTTTCTTGGTCCAGGTTTTTGCACCATCATCACCACCGCCATCAACATTTCCCGGTGTATGATCACCATCAAAAGCACACCATTCTACCGGATATTTATCGTTACATCCTTTGTATACAGTACAGATGTGAGCGGCTCTGCTGCCGGTTCTTGGTTCCGGAGGATTCTCTGGAGTGCAACCGTTGTTTTTAACAAACTTGTCGCGTAATGCGCGTCCGCCAGCTATTCCACACGTTCCGTCACTGACACCATGGATACCAAGATAAGCAATTGGCAAAGTGCCATCAAGGCAGTTACTGAGTACCGCTCCGGCATATACCGCTACTGCACGGAAAACTTTTGGTCTGTCGCATGCAATTGCATAACTCATACCGCCACCCCAGCTGAATCCCATTGCGAAAATTCTTGTGGTGTCAATGCACAGATCGCCCTTGATCAGCTTGAGCAATTCATCAACAAACTTTAAGTCCCTGCCGCCATCATTTCCCCATCCACCACCGATACCATTAGGCGCAACAAAAATGGTGCTGTTGTTCGCCTGTTCTCGAAGGCCATAGTATGACCATGTGTATCCGCTTGTTCCCCCTCCGTCAATATCATTCATATTGCCACCTCTCCAGTGAAATGCAAAAATGAGTCTGTAGGGATGTGTATTGTTGTAATTTTCAGGAATCCTGATCATATATTCACGATTCTGCCCGTTTACCTGAATTGTCTGCTTTCCACTCTTGAGTGTTGGAGTCTTTCCACAGCCGCTGCTATATCCTGCATTTCCGTTTGCAGTGTCAAGGGTGACATTAAGCAGCTGATCGTAGCTTGTGATTGCAACAGATTTTGAAAGATAGCCCGATGCTGAAATCTTCAGTGTGTCTGTTATTGCCGTGAGTTTTGCAAGCCTGCCCACTGCACTACCGGAACTATTTAATGGTTGCTGTATCCCGCTGGTACTTTGTAACGGCAGATAGCGGTAGGTATACTCCTCTTTACCAATTGTGACACGAATCATAAGCAGTGTTGTATGAAAGTTACTATTAATACTGAAATGGTAAAAACCCTGTGTCGCATCACTATTGATTTCCCGTTGAAGCAGGCTGCCATTGACATCAAAAATTTCAACTTTTACCGGTGATGGTGATGGTAACCTGAGTTCTAAATACCCATTTTCAAGGTTGATACTCTGAAATTGTGGCTTTAATGCAGTTGGTGTAACTATTGCGGCAGTACTTAAAATAGCATACGTACCATTAGCATCTGTCGTATCTTTCATAGTCTGTTTTATAAGCGATACGATTGCATTGGAAATTGGTTTACCGGATTGATTTGATACTGTTCCACGTAGATTGATTTCTTGTGCGAGAATGCTAAAACTTAGAAAAAGCATCATCAGCATGGTTTTGCAGATGCACATAGGTTCTCCTTGATGCTATTGAGATTTTTTGTATGGTTCATAATAAATTCAAAACATCGTTGTATAAACAAAATAAGAGTAAACATCGGTATTTGCATGAAAAAGAATTTGTATAAATGGATTCATAATGATATTTGTGCGAACATGATAATATGAAATATCTATATTTAATAGTGAGATGAGCAGATAAATAAGCATCGTAAATGTATTATGCTTCGATTATGTGCGAACATTTTTTGGTAACAGACAATTCCTGGTTTATCCAGTGGGATCAAAGAATTATTCTGTGACCTTACTGGGAAAGAATCGGGGAATGAATCTTTTTAATTGCATACCAGTGAAAATTAACGCTGGTGTAATATCTAAAAAAAAGTGCTAAAGTTCTGGTAAGGTGCTACCGATAAATAGGACAGAATCTATGGTAACACTTTTCGTAAGAAATTAATTATGGATATTTCAAGAATCAGTGGATCCGGTGGAAGTGTCATCTGGGATGCTTTAATGGCGGTGTCTAAAAAGACCGCGAAGCCAGCAGCCGTAAATACTGCATCTAAAGATATCTCTGGCACGACAACAACACCGGTATCAACGGCGAATAAAACTGAATCCAGTAAAAAAACAGATCTAATAAATCGACTCGATAACCTTCAGGCAACTGATTCCGGTTTGGCATTGCTAAAAGCCCTCAACAATTCTGTTTCAAATACCAGTCTGGCTGATATCCTTCAAACGGGCAACTCTACTGCATCTGCGAATGATAGTACAAATCTTGACAAAGTATTTCAGAGTATCGGAAGTAACGGAGCATCAGACAAAACCACAGGCGGGGCAAATGATCTGCTGTCTGCACTGAAAATGTCGTCAAATGCCTTTATGTCAATCAATGCATTGTCATCGGGTACTACAGATCCTCTTTCAGATGCTGCATCAGTGGAAAAGACACTTAACTCATTTATGCGTGTTCCTGATGTATCAAAGTATATCACAGGCAGACAGTCGCTGGAAAACATGCTTTCGAAGTTTAATGTGATTGTATAAGATTGAAGTTTTATTCTAAAAAATCACCTTGTTCTCTTCCATTAAATATAAATGTGTCAATTCTGATCCAAAATGGTGAAGTGGTTACAGCTTACTGAATCTCGTAACCTCACTGGCTATTTTGTCAAGTGGCATTACTTTAGACACACCACCGGTCTCTATCGCTTCTTTGGGCATTCCAAATACAACGCAGCTTTCCGCATCCTGGGCAACAGTAAACGCCCCGGCATCAAACATCTCTTTCATTCCCCGCGCACCATCATCACCCATTCCGGTTAAGATAATTCCCATAGCGTTTTTTCCTGCATATCGTGCAGTTGATCTGAAAAGAACATCTACAGACGGACGGTGTCTGTTGACAAGTGGGCCTTCTGTAACCTCAACATAATAGCGCGCTCCGCTTCGTTTCAGAAGCATATGTTTATTACCGGGAGCAATTAAAACATGTCCGCGAAGAACAGTATCGTTATTTGCTGCTTCCTTTACAGTTACATCACAGATATCGTTTAACCTTTTTGCAAAGGATGCTGTAAAGGTTTCAGGCATGTGCTGGACAATTACCATACCTGGTATGTCAAGTGGAAGCTGTTCAAGAAAATAGCGTATTGCTTCAGTGCCTCCTGTTGATGCACCAAGCGCGATGATCTTTTCTGTTGTCTCGGTGAGAACCG
>JAAZBG010000021.1 GCA_012513915.1 Fibrobacter sp. | reverse complement strand
TGCATATCGGGTTCTATTGGGCACGTAATCCACTTATTTGACAAAAAGGAAGTAGTGTTTATGCGATGTTTTTTTATTAACCACAGAGGACACGGAGAACACAGAGATAAGAATTTTAGGGTTTAAAAAATTTGATTTGAACAAACGTATTATAAGCCCAACCCTAACACTCATTCTTTTCTTAACTCTATCGTTTTTCTTCTCTCTCTGTGTCCTCTGTGTTCTCTGTGGTAAAACTGAATTTATCTATCTGCATATCGGGTTCTATTGGGCACGTAATCCACTTATGTGACAAAAAGATATTCCGCCCCTTCAGGGCTTGAATGTTTTCTGGGTGTACAAATTTCCCGGGCCTTTTGCCCAGGCTGGTATATTTCGCGCTTTCAGCGCTGGGGGAAAGGGCGTGATTCGCATGAAGAAGGAAACTTCGTTTCCATTGTTTTGTGGACGAATCACAAGTCACGTCTTGACCTAACGGCAACAATAAGGAATTCACGCCCTTTGAACCACCAGAGAAAAGGCATTTCAATATAGGATTTGAGGGAAGAAACAGGATATGAATAGTAAGAAAGAAAGCGTGAAACACGTTTCTCAATAGTAAACCCTGCATTTTTCAGTGTTTTTGCTAATAACCTGTCGTTATATACAATCTCGTCTTTGAAAATACGCCAATACGCGTCTGGAGAATATCTAACATTATATCCAAGGACAATCAATACCCCTCCGGGCTTAAGACAACGATACGCTTGTTGTAGAATTTCGCTGAAATCATTCTCACCTTGGGAAAGCTGATCTAAATTGCTGCAAAATATTACATCGAGCGATTTTTCATTGAGTTTCCACTCTAATGAATAATCCTGGTTAATAAAATTAACATCACCATAATAAAAGAATTGTAGAGATCTTAAATTCAGAACAAACTTATTCCGTGCTTTAATATTATTGATAAAGTCTCCGCAATCACAGCCCAGAACAAGTGCATCTGCATCTGCAGGAACCCATTTATAAAAGTAATACTTTATTAATTCTGTCCATACACGATCTCGATATGTAGGCGTATTATCTAATCTTTGATTAAAAATTGTTCTTTGTTCTTGAATAGTATCAGGCATATATTTACCTATTTTCTGTTGCAGAAAAGATCTGGAGCCAATTCAGATTTCATTTGTTTACCAGAAATAGACTCTATTTTAGTAAAGGCATCAAGTATTGAAACGCAATTTGAACAACCACCACACTCGATCCGATATCAATGATACTAGGCCGCTCAGTGTTTTCGCTAATGGTAATGCAGGGGATCTTTAACACTGTTATCTCTTCCTGTAAACCGTCACTATCAGTCACCATAAGGATGGGGAATACCAAGTGAATCAAAACACGAAACTGCCTTTTGTACAACCAATAGTGGATCTGAAAGCATTAATTAATACCCCTTTTCCTCTGGATTCCAATTAAATAATCGTATCATCGTTTTCGGTGGAAGCCATAGTGATGCAAGCCGGAGTTTTTCTTCTTGTTCTGTCATTGGTCCATATTGATCCCGTAGTCGGGTGAGTGCCATTTTCTGAACAGTTTGTGTTAATGAAACAACCTGCTGTATTTTTTGCCGGGGACTCATCTTACGATAAGCATCAACCATAATTTTTTCAGCAAAGTCTGATGTATCATTAGTATTTATCATAATTAAAGGCCTTGTGATAAGAATGTGACGTGTGATAAGTAACGAGTGACGAGTTTGAAGAGGGAAGTAACGAGTGAAAAGTGGGGAGTGGGAAGAATTGGGCACGTCTGTTTCGTCCTGGTCTTTCCTCAACCTCAACCATTGCCTTAACCTTCTTTTCTTCCTTCTCTTCCTCCTGCGCGCTCCGCGGCTCCGCGAGGTACGTTTCTGCTGGTCACGTGTTACGTGTTACGTGTCACTTGTCACTTCTTCGACGCAAGAATCTGTTTTATTTTTTCCATTGAAAGGCCTGTGATTTTGCGAATTGTTTCGATAGTGACTCCATTTTTTTTCATACTTTTAACTAACTCTATTGTGTTTATTTCAATTCCTTGCTCAATTCCTTGTTCAATTCCTTTTTCCAGGACTCTTTCTTCCCACTGCTTCGTTCTTGTTTCCAGCATACTTGAAACCTCTGCTAAATCGTTAATTGTCTTTATAGTCTTTGATGTCGGTGGCAATCGCTGAAGTTGATATATTCTATCCACTATTGATTTCACTAGCACTCCACCATGCTTTTTTAATACTGCTGATAATAATGATACCAACTCTTTTCGATTTTTTCCAATTTCAGCAGCATTACTGTTTTCAATATAAAAAATTGTTGCCACTGCATTACGAATTTTAACAAGATCACGTTTAGAAATCTCATTTATTGCAATCTTGAAATATCTAAATTCCGGGAGAAAATCTTTGGGAATTGATGATTTATGGAGTAAGTCACTAAATCTGTCAGGTGCGTCCCATTCTGAATCACCATTGTAGATAAGTATGGGAAAAAGAGGATTGAGATAGGCCGGTTTTGTTATTTTTTGAATTTCCTCATAAAATTCAAATAGATATCGAGCCATCCGTAAAGCCATAAACCGATTAACCGTCGATTGGAACTCAATGTACAGATAAATGTAGGCTGTCTGCCCTCGTGATGTAATCTCGAAAATAACATCCGCATGCCGTGATCGTTCTGATACAGGAATAAATTTCGTATTCAGTTTTTTAAGTGAGGAAAAATCAAGTTCGTTTACAAAAGGCTCATGTACAAACGACCTGAGCAATTCCTCAATTATCTTAGGATCACTGAAGATCCGTGTGTACCATTTATCGTGTTTTAAAGACATTATGTTTCCTGACTTGTGTGATAGGGTAACGGTAAGATCGTAATTTTTAAGCCTATTTTTCTTTTCTCTGTGCCCTCTGTGTTCTCTGTGGTTAAACTGAATTCATCGATTTGCATATCTGGTTTTATTTAGCACGCAATCCACTTATGTGACAAAAAGGTAGTACTATTTACACATTGCTTTTTAATTTACCACAGAGGACACCGAGAACACAGAGATAAGAATTTTTGGGGTTTAAAAATCTGATTTATACTAACATATTGTAAGTCCAACCCTAACACTCACTCTTTTCTTAACTCTATCGTTTTTCTTCTCTCTCTGTGTCCTCTGTGTTCTCTGTGGTAACGCTGAATTTATCTATTTGCATATCGGGTTCTATTGGGCACGTAATCCACTTATTTGACAAAAAAGTATTCCGTCCCTTCAGTGCTTGAATGTTTTCTGGGTGTACAAATTTCCCGGGCCTTTTGCCCGTGCAGGTATATTCCGCGCTTCAGCGCTGGGGTTGGAGAAGTGACGAGTGACGAGTTGGGAGTGGGAAGAATTGGACAATATCTGTCTCGTCTTTGTCTTTCCTCAACCTCAACCTTTGCCTTAACCTTCTTCTCTTCCTTCTCTTCCTCCTCCGCGCGCCGCGGCTCCGCGAGGTATGTTTTTGCTGGTCACGTGTTACGTGTTACTTGTCACTTTTTCTTACTCTGTATTCACTTTTTACCAGCTAATTCCTTTTCAATTTCTTCAATACTTGGCAGACTGGACTTAAGATCCTCCGGTAATGATTGTGTTAATTGATATTCAGAAACACCAATCGGCTTATTTATATCACTTAAGGCATATTCTGCAATCAGTTTATCTTTACTTTTGCACTTAGAGATTATTACAATGTTGTGACCCCAGGGAATTTGAACAATTGATGCCATTGTTAATTCACCAACAGCTTGTTGGTGAATTGACAGGCATTGAGAATAAAATAAATACCATTGACGAATATAGCGCAAATTGGTAACTGAAAACCCATTCATATCTGGAAATTCTTTTTTCAAATCATTACTAAGTTGTTGAAATTAACTATCACCCCACTTAAATGTATTTTGTTTTTCAACAATATCAGATCCCAGTTCCCAGTAGAATTCCAACATCGCAGTGTTTACTTTAATAACGGCTTTAATCTGGTGTTGCTGCACTTTGTGCTTTAGACCAGCCAGCCATTCTGCATACTGCTTGTTTTTTTCGAATTTATCTATTTCCATATTTTTTTTCCATCAACATTCAATTTCAGTTGTACCCAAATTGGAGATGACATTTCGTTTTAGTCTCTTCCTCAACCTTAATCTTAACCTTTTTCTCTTCCTCCGCGCGCTCCGCGGCTCCGCGAGGTATGTTTTTGCTTGTCACGCGTTACGTGTCACTTGTCACTTCCTCTTCCGGGCGCACCTTTCCCCCGTGACGGTCCCGAGCCGCAATTCCGGTGTTATGTTTTTATACAACCAGAGTTTATTATGTCCTTATATATAATTCAACGGGTTATTATTGATCAAGAATTATTGCTGCTATTACATACAAAAACTATTTTAAATTTGTAATTCAGGTAATTATTGCATACTGATATTTTTTTTAAGCACTTTGACATATCAGTCATACAGGAATACAGTATCATCTGTTTTACAAGAATCAGTTCTTACCATAACGAAAAATTATCATTTTTATACTGTTCCACTACTCCATAACAGAGGTTCTATGAAATTAAAAAGTCTCATTGCAATTGTTGCATTACCGCTCCTTTTACTATCCTGCGGCGGTGGATTCTATATGCTTCAAAACGAAAGCGGGCCAGAGATAAAAGCAGTTCCGAATAAAGCCACAATTGTAATTTATCGTAGTTCCCCGTTTAATCTCAGTGTGACAATTGATAATTACATTGACAATACATTTATTGGTCAGACACAAGGGAAAAGCTATTTCATTACAAAAGTTGATCCAGGATCTCACTATCTTATCGGTGCATCTGAGAACAATGCATGTGCTAAAATCACCGTTGATGCAGGAAAAGTGTATTACATTCAGCAGGAAATATATCAGGGAGTTTTGCAGGGACTTTTTATAGGAGCTAATATTGCCAGAACCGCTTTCACTGGAAAAACTCCCGATGATTTTGCTAACGAACAGAAAAAACTGACCTACTTATCAATTGTTACCAATGCAACAGTATTTCCGACAATGAAAGAAGAAGAATACACAGAGACCTGTGAAGATTTCGATAGGGAAGCTGTTGAAGATCCCGAAAAACACAAAGATATGGTAAATCTTCAGGGTTTCTGATCCGTTGATTTAATTTTTTTTTCGGCAGGGACAAAGGCCTGTCCTTGTCCCTACCGACCCACAACATAGCCCTATTTCATTAACCGTGCACCATGAATAATTGCCACGATCTCAATCTTGAACGGGTGAATTCTGTAGATAATTCTATAATTGCCTTGAAAGATCTCCCGAATAGAATCATTCTTATACTCAGGTACAATCCTTCCGGATTCCGGGAAATCACTAACGCTTGAATTTTCTGGACAACTCTTTGTGCGAATATTGACGCATAATAATGAGAATCCCGTTCTATATAGTTACAGATATCCTCAAGATTATTTACAGCATGCGGTGACCAGATTATTTTTCCAGCCACCGTGAAAGCCTTTGTTTAACCGCAGAATGATCAACCCTTTTACCACTATCCAGTTCTTTTATACCTTTATCAACCTGCATACGGAAAAAAAGTTCTTCAAAAATATCATCAACGGTTGAATCATCCGGTAACTGACGAATCATCTCAATCACTAAATCTTTCTCACTCATTTATATCGCTCCGCTTTGTTACTACATTCATACTTATTATAATACATTCTTCGTATTTTATCCAATATCATTGCAGATATGATTGGAAGCGGGGACAAGGACAAGCCTTGTCCCTGCCAACCCTTTTTCATTGACTATGCACCACGCATACTGAACCGGAACTATTTCTTCCGCATTAGGGACAATGACTTGTCCTTGTCCCTACCTCTATTTTCTATTCAACTCCCATTTTAGCAAGTTCCGCCTGACGTTCCTCAAGGTCGGACATACATTCCAATAATGCATCCTCTTCTGCAGCAATTGCCGAAGATGTCTCATGAAGCAGTACGTGATTGAGTGCATTTGCCGGATTGTTAAGCTGTTCTGTCAGAATTGTGATTTTCTCTTCAGCCTGAGCAATCTCACGTTCAAGCTTCTCGATGGTGCGGCCAAGTTTTTTCCGTGTTTCACGGTCCTTTATACGCTGTTCCTTCTGCACTGCTACGTCATCAGCACCATTGCGTACATCCTGTTTCCCTTTTTGTGAACTATCCGGTTCATCAGCAAACATCCGCTCGATATAATCGCGATAGTCATGAAGTGTACCGGGAAAATCACGTACTCTGTCAGGACGCACTTCGATAATCCGGTTTGCGACTTTCGAAATAAAGTATTCATCATGCGACACAAAAACAATCGTTCCTCCGAAATCCCTCATTGCATCACCAAGCATCTCTATTGACCGTATATCAAGATGGTTCGTGGGCTCATCGAGGAGCAGCACGTTTCCCGGATTTGACAATATCGTAGCAAGCACAAGCCGTGCCTTCTCACCGCCGGACAGTACCTTTACATATTTATCAACCGTATCACCACTAAACAGAAACGCCCCGAGAATATTACGGATAAACGTTTTATCGGTACTTACCGACTGACGGGCCACGGTTTCATGTACGGTGATTTCTGGATCGAGCTGTTCGAGCTGATGCTGCCCGAAATACCGCACTGTCGCATTGTGTCCGATTTCCATGGTACCGGATTTCGGTTCAAGCAGTGATGCCGCACATTTTAACAGTGTCGATTTGCCGGCACCGTTTGGACCGACAATTGCAATTTTGTCGCCACGATTCACAAGAAGCGATAGATTACTGATAACTGTTTTTTCGCCATAACCCGCGGTGCAGTTTACAAACTTGAGTGGAATACTGCCTGATTGTTTCGGTTCGGGAAATGTAAAGTCAATCGACTTCTCGGCCTGAAAAGTTTCAGGAAGCTCGTCTTTGAGCTTCTCAAGAAGTTTCATTCGCGATTGAGCCTGCGTTGCTTTGGTCGCCTTTGCCTTAAAGCGTTCTACAAACCGCTCCGCCTGTGCAATTTTTGTCTCCAGATTTCTGGTGCGACTCAGCGCCGCCGCCGCTGCCTCATCGCGTGCCAAAACGTAGGCATCGTAGTTTCCTTTGTAAAGAGTCAGCGCACGATTGCTTATTTCTGCAGTATACGTAGTAATCCTGTTTAAAAAATCGCGGTCATGGCTCACAATAAGCATTCCACCCTTATGACGACCCAGAAATTTCTCGAGCCATACAAGTGAATCCATATCAAGATGGTTTGTGGGCTCATCAAGAAGCAGAAAATCCGGTGATGTCAACAAGAGACGCCCAAGAACAGTTCTCATCCTGTAACCACCACTGAGAAACTGAACCGGTTCCGACCAGCTCTTCTCAGGTACCCCAAGGCCCCCAAGAATCATCTTCGCCCGTGCCTCAAGCGAATATGCATCATGAAACTGCATATCAGCATATAGTTTGTCAATCTTATGCAGTGATTCCTTTACATTCGATTCGTGCAGACTGTTTGAAATGTGTTCAAGATGCGACTCAAAATTCAGGAGATGCTTAAACGGTTCCAGTACGATTTCAAGCGGCGTCATCGAATCCAATACCTCGACCTCCTGAGGCAAATAACCTATTGAAAGATCTGATGCTTTTTTTATGGTTCCCTTATCAGGTGACTCCGCCCCCCCAAGCATCCGCAAAATTGTTGTTTTTCCGGATCCATTCACCCCGACAAGACCGGTCCGTTCCTGAGGATTGAACGCAAATGATGAGGTATCGAGAATTACCGTACTGCCGTACTGCTTACTTATTGAATCAAAGGTAATCATGTTTTTTCCGTTTCCAAACGATGCCTTTAAAAATATTTCTTTAAAAATACTCCATATTCCAAGGCTATGTCCATGTATAATTCAAGTGTCTGAATGTATTTTGTTACAGAATAGTACATACAGGAATTCAATTTATCGGGATATGATGGTGATACAATGCGCGCTTTTTTACTGTTTCTGACACTACTAATAGTTTTTCAAATACCTGGTTGCAAACGGGCTCAAACCAGTATCAACACTACTACATTGAAAATAGCAGTATCAATTTTGCCTCAAAAATACTTTGTCGAGAAAATTGGAGGCAGTCTTGTTGATGTCATTGCGCTGGTCCCACCGGGAGTATCACCCCACTCTTTTGAGCCGAAGCCATCACAGATGGTGGAGCTTTCGCAATGCAGGCTCTATTTTACCATCGGTATTGATTTTGAGTCCGCATGGTATGACAGGCTTACCAGCGCATCAAAACAGCTTATCGTCGTTCCCACAGATACCGGTATTGAGAAAATCATTTCCACACATGAACATCATGACCACGGTGATACGCACGGAGATCGGAGTGAATCCGGTGAACACGAACGGTTTGATCCGCACATATGGCTTTCGCCCGAACTTGTAAAACAACAGGCCGCGACCATTTGTAATGCGCTCATTGAAGCCGACTCGTTACATAAAGAAACATACCAGTCAAATTACGAAAACTTTCTCAAGGAGATCGGAACGCTTCAGGATGAAATCAGACGAATCCGTGAAGCGTGTCCTGATGACCATGGGTTTATGATTTTTCATCCGGCGTGGGCATATTTTGCACGCGAATTCAGACTTACGGAATATCCTGTTGAGATTGACGGAAAAGAGCCAAGCCCCAAAGAACTTGTCAATCTGGTACTATTTGCAAAAGAGAAAAACATAACAACCATTTTTATACAGCCTCAGTTCTCACCGCAGACCGCATTGCAGATTGCCAAAGAAATCGGGGCATCAACCATTGAAGTCAACGATCTTGCAGAAAACTGGGCCGAGAATCTTTTACAGGTAGCAAAAGTAACAAACAGCTGTTCACATGACAAGTAATACAGTAATCGAGCTTGACAAAGTTAACTTTGGATATACATACGATCTTGCGATACGTAACGTTTCTTTTTCTGTCCAGGCAGGTGATTTCCTTGGTATTATCGGTCCTAACGGCGGAGGCAAGACAACACTGCTTCGCCTGATTCTTGGAATGTTACATCCGGTACAGGGAAAAGTTCTTCTCCTTGGTGATTCACCTCTCAGAACCCGTCACAACGCCGGCTACGTTCCACAGGAAACTAATGTGAACAAGGAGTTTCCAATTATTGTTCATGATGTTGTCATGACCGGCCTGACAACTTCGAAGGGGTTCTGGCGTCCATTTACAAAACAGCAGCACAGGCAGGCGGATGCAATACTTGACAAACTTGGACTGCTTCCATTCCGGAAAAGAAAAATAGCAGAACTATCCGGCGGCCAGCGTCAGAAGGTTCTCCTGTCAAGAGCGCTCGTTTCCAATCCATCAATTTTATTCCTTGATGAGCCCACGGCAAGCGTTGATGCAACCGGAGAGGATGAAATTTATCAGCATCTACTTGATATTAACAACACCGGAACAACAATCGTTCTTGTGACACATAATATCGGTATCATGTCAAAGTATATCAAGTCGGTTGCCTGTGTTAATAAACATCTGCACTACCACCCTGACGGGAAACTTGACGAACAGAGTGTTACTGATACCTTTGGTTGTACTGTTGACATAATCGCACACGGTCTTCCACACAGGGTTTTCCAGAGTCATCACAATTGTAAGGACTGCCATGATTGAACTGTTTTCATTTGAATTCATCCGCAATGCCCTGATTGCATCACTACTGGTCAGTATTGCATCAGGTATTGTCGGTACTCTTGTTGTTGTTAACCGGTTATCATTTATTGCCGGTGGTGTAGCGCACGCTGCATATGGAGGATTGGGCCTTGCGGCCTTTCTTGGATGGTCACCGATGGCAGGAACGATTCCCTTTTCGCTTGCGTCATCGTTACTGATAGGTTTTATCTCCCGTAATCAGAAAGAGCGTGCCGATACAATTATTGGTGTTGTATGGGCAGCGGGAATGGCAATAGGAATTATCCTTATTGATATAACACCGGGTTATTTCACCGACCTGATGAGTTATCTGTTCGGATCAATCATGGCAGTATCAGGAAACAGTCTGCTATGGATGGCAGTTCTTGACATCTGTGTAATAGCTCTGATCAGTTTCTTTTTTAAAGAGATTCTCGCAATGTCCTATGATCCTGAGTTTGCATCACTACGGGGAATTCCGGTACGTTTTTTTTACTATATGATTCTCTGCATGGTTGCATTAACCGTGGTGCTTTTAATTAAAGCTGTTGGACTAATCCTGGTCATAGCGCTTTTCACCATACCAGCCTCCATTGCAGAACTGTTCACGAATAATTTACAACGTATGATGATCTGGTCGGTCCTGCTCGGATGTGTTTTTACTACCGGAGGAATTCTTGCGGCGTACTTCCTTGACCTGACTGCAGGTGCAACAATAATCATGTTCGCATGTTGTGCCTATGGTATTTCGTATAGTGTAAAAAAGGTGCTTTATCGTAAACGAAATAGGGGCCTCACCCCCCAGCCCCCTCTCCGCGCGCGGTAGAGGGGGGGGAGAAACAAAATTCCGGCTCCCCCTCTACCGCTTGCGGAGAGGGGGCTGGGGGGTGAGGCTTTAACGACAGTAATAACCACAAAACTAACTATCAAAGGTACACACAATGAACACATCAAACTCACGTATCCGTTTTGGTATCCTGGGTCTTGCCCGGATAGCGGCACAAAAATTTATCCCTGCAATTCTCAAATCATCAAATGCATCGCTTGAAGCAATCGCGACAAGAGACAGCTCTAAAATTGACAGTTACCGGGATCAGTTTACATGCCCTGCGTATCACAGCTCTTATGAAGAACTTCTTGACAACAACAACATTGATGCAGTCTATATACCGTTACCGAACTCTTTACATAAAGAGTGGGCGATACGGGCAATGGAAAAAGGAAAACACGTACTATGCGAAAAGCCCTTGTGCCTTAACGCCGATGAATGCACCGAAGTGATTACTGCATCAAAAAAGTACAATAAATTATGCATGGAAGCGTTTATGTACCGGTACACTGACCGCATTAAAAAAGTCAAAGAACTTATTAACAGTAAGGTAATCGGCGACATTGTACAGATTCACTCCACATTCCGTTTCATGCTTGACAGCGCCGGTGCCATACGGTTGCATAGTGAACTTGGCGGCGGATCACTCTATGATGTCGGCTGTTATCCTGTAAACTTTCTCGGTATGATCATGAATGATATCCCGGAATCGGTAAAAACCCAATACATCTCTGAACATGGTGTCGATATACAGTTCACCGGCGCTTTGAAATACAGAAACGGTGTTATTGCAACTGTCAACTGCGGGTTTAATGCTTTTTTTGAGATGCACACAAGAATTACCGGAAAAAAGGGTATTCTTGAAATACCAGCAACCTTTGACGGAACAGATGATCCAATTACGGTCATTACCGACAATGGCACCAGAGAAGTCACAGTGAATGAGAGTGACCGGTTTCTGCTTGAAATCGAAAACTTTGCAAATGCAGTACTCGGAAAACCATCGTGGCTCCTGCCGCTCGAAGAGTCGTTGCAAAACGCGAAAGTAATTGATATGATGAGGAAGTAGCAAGTAGCAAGTAGCAGGAAGTATAGGAAGGTTGAGGTTGAGGTTAAGGTTGAGGTTAAGATTAAGATTAAGGTTAAGGTTGAGGAAGAAAAGAGAGGGTGTTTTACATAATGACAATTTCAGATAGCAACATTAGCGGGATCGATTCTCATTCTCAACCTCATTCCCAATCTCCTTCCAGCCATGTTCTTCTTGTCTTTCTTGATGGATTTGGTCTTGGCCGGGCTGATCATACCAATCCGCTTTATGTATATGGGCTGCCGCGATTTGAAAAACACATTGGCGTAAAGCTTAGGGAAAATACAGTAGTCAACAAACCCGGATATTTACTGAAAGGAATTGATGCCTGTCTGGGTGTTGATGGCATTCCGCAAAGCGCCACCGGGCAGACATCACTGCTGACCGGTATTAACGCACCTAAGCATCTGGGGTATCATCTCCCTGCATTTCCTAATCCCGAACTGGTGACACTAATTCAATCCAAATCAATATTGAAACAAGTCACTGACCTCGGACTCACGGCAACATTTGCCAACGCCTATACCGATACCTATTTCGAAAAAGCGGCACGCCGGAAATATGCGCATAGTGTCACCACACACTGCGTGCTTGCAGCGAATCTTCCTTTTCGAATGACCGATGATTTACGGAATAATAATGCGGTGTACTGGGACATAACACGGGATCATCTGGATCCGCTCATTGAAGATATCAATCCGGTATCGCCGTCAGAAGCCGGAAAACATCTTGCACAGATCACCAACACGCATGCATTTACCCTCTACGAAAGCTTCGCATCCGATCTCTGCGGACATAATGCCGATGAGAATGAAAGTGTCAGGTTGCTTGACAAAATTGATCAACTTCTTGACTCAACCCTTGCATCTCTTAACAGTAACGCGACACTGCTTGTCTGCAGCGATCATGGCAACATTGAGGATCTGACCACTGCCTCGCATACGGTAAACAAAGTTCCCCTGATTGCGATCGGCCCTGACGCACCCTTTTTTACCGAAGTGGAGCGGATTGATCAGGTTACTGAAGCGATACTCCGTACGTTTACAGAAACATACTGAGAATGCATCTTTGCTATACATTGTAATAGCGAAATTCAATTGAATCGTAATGCTATTCGCAAGCCGTTAACAAATTGTACATTATATAAACGCTTAACATGCAACAGCAAAGATGCCAGTGCTTACTGTAATACAGCCGGGGGATCACTTAGGAAATCGAGATAAAAACATGCATTGCAGATTTAAATGTGGTTAAATCTGCTTTAAAATGCCACTTTTAACACCATAATTTACCCAAATGAAAAGATTTAATATGGAAGATATACCATACGTTAATATTTTTCCATTTTGTGAGCATTACATTTTTAGCGGCAACCCCTTTTAGTAAATAAATTAACGCATTAATTTATTTACTAAAAGGTACCCATCATTTATATTGTTTATATATGAAAACATTAACTCAAGACCGCCTTGTAGCTGTATCTAATCACGATCAACTAATCACAACAATTGGCATTTATTACAAAATGATATATTGACAAAGAACTACATCGTACATAGCTGTGGAACAATACCGACACCATTAGGTAAAGAAGATTGCAATTATTCCTGATGTTAATCTGTTTTGACTGAAGCTGATCACCGAAGCGATCAACTGACATTGTGGGATTGGTAAACTACCACAGTTGTATATCGTATAAATTATCCGCCTTAACTATTCGCGATTACAGAACTCTGTAATTATTGTTGATTTTAGATTATTTCCTTATTCCAGAAGGAGGCGATATGTTTTAAATATTTCCATTTTTGAAAAGTGGACTTCAAACATCCTGTCTATTTGCAAAAAGATCGGTCTCTTTTTTGTACCGCAAATAGAAGGTTATACTTTTGTAATTCAATGAAAAAAATAATTCGCGACATCTGATTTATAGTTCTGATGATTTATGCAAATTATTCCGGTTGTTAAACATTCTAATTAGTTACTACTTTCAAAAGAAAGGTATGTTATGATTTTAAAAAAACAAATCAGACAACACATCTCTATTGCGGTTTTAGGGAGTATTATTACTGTCGTAAATCTGCCATTACAAGCCTCTGAATCATTGTCAGAAAAATATCAAAGAACTGAAAATGCATTTGAAAAAAAGCAGATTCTGCTAGAGATTGGTGCTCAACAAAAAAACACCACCACTAAACAGGCTAGATCATCTTTAAGATCAGCTGCGGCATCAGTGGCAGACCCCGTTGTTTCAACTCAGGACATTGCCACAATAAAAACAGCTCTGAATGACAAAAATGCAACTATTGTTTCTGAAGCTGTCAATTGTACCGGCGCACTTAAAATCAGTGGATTGGATGAGTCTTTGATCGATATGTACAGGAATGCAGACCTAACCTATGATGGATATGCAGAAAGAGTAAAGATATCTATCATTCGGGCGATGGGACTAAACCGAAGCACCACATCCGACCAGTTTATCATTTCCCTACTTGAGGAAAGTAATGGTGATCATATTGCAACAGCGATTTTACAGACAATCAGACAAACAGCAGATCCCTTATTTATATCATACTTGAAACAATTCCGCAGCAAATTCGAACAAAAAATTCACGATTACAAAATAAACAACGTCAATCCGATTATCTACTCGGAAATTGAATCAAATGTCAATCTTGCGCTTGAAATTGAGACAAGTATTTCTGAAGGGAGGAAATAAATGAAAAAGCTCTTGTCATTACTTATTATAACTACAACCATTCTGCCGCTTTTTGCTCAGGTAGGCATTATCGTTGACAAAGATCTTTATCCATCAATTCGTACTTCAATTATACAGTACAAAACGGACCTGACAAGCAGGATTCCCGTTGATGTCTGGATTGACAGTACGACATTTAATTCGACCAGTTCAGTTGTCAATATGCGTAATGAAATAAGAGGACATTTTCAAAGCATGGGACTTGAAGGTGTTGTCCTGGTCGGAGATCTCCCAATTGCAATGTATGAGGTAGAGAATGATTTCATGGAAAGTGGATATGCAGCCTTTCCATGCGACCTGTACTTTATGGACCTTGATGGGACCTGGGAAGATAATGCGCAAGCCGGCGCATGGAATGGAAATGCAAGAACCGGTTATTTTGATAATCACATAGATGGTTTTGGATCGAGAGCACCGGAAGTATGGGTGTCCCGTATTGTTCCGGCAGCAACACCAGGTCTTGGTTCAGAAGATGTCATTGTTAATGATTATTTTGCACGATTGCATTCACATATGACGGGTAAGTATACAATACCACACATGCTTTTAACATTTGGCAATTCAGATGACTGGCCAGATCTGAGAACTGAGATGGGCGATGGCCTCTGGTTTTCATCAAATGAAACAGTCCAATTTGGCAGAGGATTTGATTCAGGATCAATTTGGATAAAAGAACTCAGAAAAGGCTATCAGTATGCGAATGTCTATGAACATTCCGGTCCCGATGGACATGCGATGACAGGCTGGTTTTCTAATCGCGATTTTTTAAACATGTCATCCAATGGCGCAAAATCAAACATTCTCTTTAGTAATTTGTTCGCATGCAGCAATGCCCGCTACACCTATCCTGATTTCCTGGGCGGACTCTATGGGTGGGGACATAATGGTTTAATCTCTGTCGGCAGTACCAAAACCGGATCCATGTTAAGGTTCAATGTTTACAATCAAGTTTTGGGAACAGGATCGACTTTCGGAGAGGCATTCAAAGAATGGTTTACTCAGGTAGGTCTTTCTGATATAAGCTGGCATTATGGAATGACGCTGCTTGGTGTTGGAACTCTTCGTCCTTTCACATATCTTCCAGATGTATATACCCCGACAAATCTTGACGTAACGAGTATTTCTCCAACAGAGATAAGAATTACCTGGGAAGACCACAGCTATAATGAGACAGGTTATCTGCTTGAAAGAGCAATAAGCGGCGGTAATTTTACCCAGATTTCTGTTCTTGACGCGAATACCTGTCAAACAGTAAACAGTGTACCAGCAAGCGGCGTATATCGCTATCGTGTACGTGCTTTCAATGGTTCCGATACTACAATCTACTCAAATGTCGATTCAAGTAGCACATTTACAAACATCGCTCCCGGAAAGAGCGCGACTGCAAGCAGTGTACAGAATGGTAATACTATCACAAATGCAATTGACAACTCCATTTCAACCCGATGGGCTGCATCATCAGGATCATTTCCTCAATGGTATCAGGTTGATCTGGGTGGCCGTGTTTCACTTTCCGGTTGTGAAATAGCATTTGAAATTACTGGTATAAGCGGAGATTGTTACGACTTTACTATCCAGACTTCTGATGATAATTCGAACTGGACAAACAAAGTCAACCTTACTTCCAACACTAATACAGCGCAGACACAAATGTACAGTTTTTCTGATACAGCACGATATGTCAGAATAACCTTTACCGATGCACCTCGATATTATTTTGCAAGTATGTATGAATTCCGAGTTGTCGGGGATCCATGTCCCCCTGCACCAACGCTCCTTTATTCTAACAGGATTGATGAAAACCAGCAGACGATTACCTGGTCACCATCACCTGGAGCAACCTATTACACTATCAAGCGATCAACGATTCAGGGTGGGCCTTATACCTGGTGTGAGACAGGTCTCACCGGAACCTCGTATAATACGACCAATCTCGTCGGGGATAGTACTTATTATTTTGTACTTTCAGCGTCTAATGCTTTGGGAGAGAGTTCAAACTCAAATGAACTTACAGTTTACTCTGACATAAGCATTCCAATAGCACCGACGAATCCCTGGTTCTGTTCAAATGATACGCTCAGATGGAATGATAATTCTCACAATGAATCCGGATTTGAAATAGTACGCTCTCCCTTCAATCAGGATAACTGGACATTTGTAGGCCAGGTTGGTGCAAATCAGTCAAAATTTTTTGATACTGATCGGTTAAACAATCCGAATACAACATTCAAATACCGCGTACTTGCGTATAATAGTGCAGGATTTTCATCATATACAAACGCTGTTACACTATCCGATGATCCTTGCGCCGGTGTGCTGGGTGGTGGAAATGGACTAAAAGGAACAGTGTTCGGATTAACTCCTCCATGGGCTGCAGGTTCTGAATACTGCAAAGCGACAGATGGTGATATCAACACATTCTATGATTTCTCTGAGGGAAACGGAGGTTACACTGGTATTGACCTTGGAACTGCAAAAGTAATCAGACAAATCAGATATTATCCCAGAGCAAGTTTTGCATCACGAATGGTTGGTGGAAAATTTCAAGGATCAAATACTTTAGACTCCATTGGCTATGTGGATTTGTTTACAATACCCTCAACACCTGGAACCGGATGGAATGTTGTCTCCATTTCTAATACAACCGCATATCGTTGGATACGCTATGTATCTCCAAATGATGGATTCGGGAATATCGCTGAAATGGAATTTTACCAGTGAGTAATCGCTTGTAAAGGTAATACAAGCAACCACTCTGTCTCTTAAGTCGATTATAAAATAGTACTTAGTCCTATTTTATCTCCATGACAAAAAAGCAGGGGGGGGGGAACCTCCCTGCTTTTTTAAAAATTTATTTTAAT
>JAAZBG010000338.1 GCA_012513915.1 Fibrobacter sp. | reverse complement strand
GGGCTGCAGGGGGACGCCATGACGGTGGAAGTCTGCACGGAAAACGCGAAGATCGACGAAGATATCCGGCTGTTTTCCGACGTGCTTTCAAGGGACGGGGAGCTTGTGGGCGAACGGCTCGCGGTCTTGTCCCGGCTGCTTTGCGAGCTTGGGTACGGAAGAAGGGCGGAGGAGAAAAAATAAATCCGCCCATCCCGGGTTTGCGGGAAAAAATTTAGAATATATTCCCAAAATCCCATATGAATACGGTCGAAATTTTGTTTTGTAAATTATTACAGAATATGCTATGATAGTAAACAACTTATATAGAAAAGCCCCTTTCCCGCGATACAGGCAGTCAAATCCGCGCAAACAGAATATGTAGGAGGTGCTGTAGAATCATGCAGCAGATAAAAGTCACTCCCGCAGCCGTATTAAAGCCCAAGCCGGATCAATCGAAGCTGGGCTTCGGCAAATATTTTACCGACCACATGTTCGTGATGGATTATACCGACGGGATCGGCTGGCATGACCCGCAGATTGTTCCCTATGGCCCCATTCCGCTCTCTCCGGGAGCTTTGGTGCTTCATTATGCCCAGGAAACCTTCGAGGGCATGAAAGCGTATCCCGCCCGCGACGGGCGCGTCCTGCTTTTCCGCCCGGAAATGAACGCAAAGCGCATGAGCACCTCGAACGCCCGCCTGTACATGCCGGAAATCCCCGTGGAGGATTTTATCGGGGCGATCCGTGAGCTTGTGCTGTATGAAAAGGAATGGATTCCCACCCTGCCGGAAACGTCGCTGTATATCCGTCCTTTCGTATTCGCGACGGAAGAAGCCGTCGGCGTCCATCCGTCCAAAACATATAAATTTGTCGTGATCCTTTCCCCCGTGGGGGCATATTATCCCGAAGGCATGAACCCCGTCAAAATTATGGTGGAGGATTTCTATGTCCGCGCCGTGCGGGGCGGCATGGGCTTTGCCAAAACCGGCGGCAACTACGCCTCGTCGATCAAGGCGGCGGCGGAAGCGGGCAAAAAGGGATATACGCAGGTGCTCTGGCTTGACGGCCTCGAGCGCAAATATGTCGAAGAAGTGGGCGCCATGAACGTCATGTTCAAAATCGACGGCGAAGTCATCACACCGCCGCTCGACGGCTCCATCCTGCCCGGCGTTACCCGCGATTCCGTCCTCACCCTGTTGAAACATTGGGGCGTTCCGGTTATCGAGCGCAAGCTGTCCATTGACGAACTGATGGAGGCGGGGGAAAACGGGAGGCTTGAGGAAGGCTTCGGCACCGGCACGGCGGCGGTCATTTCCCCCATCGGCGAGCTGTGCTATAAAGATAAAAAAGTAACCCTGGGCGGTTTCAAAACCGGGCCTCTCACCCAAAAGCTGTACGACACCCTTACGGGTATCCAGTGGGGCGACCTGAAGGACGAATTCGGCTGGGTCATGGAACTGAAATAAACGCCGGGCCGGCTTGCGTTTTTTGCGCGGGCCGCGGCCAAAAATGCAAAAGCATCCCGCGTAAAAGGACAAGCCGAGTTTTTTTCATTTTACAATTTTCCTTGAATATCAATGTCTCCCGGGGCGCGCTGGCGCGTTTCACCGGGGGCAAAGAGAAGCCGGCGCTTTCAAACAAATGCTTTGTTTGAAAGCGCCTGGATTATAACGGGCGGAATAAGAAAGCTGCCCGGCTTTTTAAAAGGAGGCGGCGTATGCCGGTTTGGTATTTTGACACGGATATTGGGCGAATGGGGCTTGCGGCCCAAAACGGCGCCGTCACCCGCCTGTATTTTCGCATAGAGGAAGCCGCCCTCACGGAGGAAACCGCCCCGATCCCCGATGAGCCGACCGGATTTCATAAGAAAGTGGAGCGGCAGATCAAAGAATATCTGGCCGGAAAGCGGCGGGAATTCACACTGCCTGTGGAACCGGAGGAAGGAACGCCCTTTATGAAAAGGGTGTGGGAAGCGCTCCGCTCGGTGCCTTTCGG
>JAAZBG010000303.1 GCA_012513915.1 Fibrobacter sp. | reverse complement strand
TAAGATGCAGCAGGACATAAGACGCACAAAAAAGCATACAACAGGCCAAGTACAAAAATTTGCAAAGCTGAGCTAAGGTAGGTTAAAATATTATAGTTGCAAATCTTCGTACATTGGCCAACCCGTTTATGCAACATTTCTGGTTTGGCGGAAATAAGACCCGCGCGGCAAAGAAAAACCACCAGAAATAAATTTATTAAAAAAATTAAAAATCAAACGGTTTTTAACAATTGTTATTGTTTATATCTAAATGTATGATAGATGATATCGAGAAATATAGATAATTTTTATTCTTCAGAAAGCAGACAGTATGGATTATTTAAAAATGTTTTTTTTATTAACCATATCAATTATTATGGCCACTTTGTTTTTATGCACAACTAAACCTACAGAACCGAATAATGGTCAGAATATAGTTACTTATAAAGGCTTATATGGTAAACTGGTGGATATAAATGGTAAAGCAATATCAGGAGCAAAAGTTAAAGCATTTAATGTGTCAAATGGATTACAAAAAGTATCAAAAGGTGTTCTCAGAAGTGCATCCCAATCCGACTCAGTTTTTACTGATAGCAGTGGCTATTATTCATTTGAATCTTTGGTTGCAGGCTCTTATAATTTGCAAGGCGATTACAGTGATGGAAAACTAGTCGTTTTTATTACCGGCGTTATCTATGAAAGCGCTGGTGCGATTATGGAAGTTCAAAGTGATACATTGCTTGCACCTGGCCAGATTTCGGGAATTGTGAATACAAATACAGGAGATAATAGTGGCGTGCTGTGTTATATACCCGGTACATCATACCTATCAATGACTGATGATACTGGCGGATTTGTACTTTCAAATTTACCTAAGGGGACCTACAGAATAACGTATAGAAAAGATGGCCTCAAAATAACCAGTGATACCGGTGTAGGAATACATTCAGGTAAAATGACAAAATTACAGCTGAAAAACATGGAGGCAGATCCAGCTTATCCACCCCCTGCTCCATTAGGACTAACCGTCGTCTATGACACCCTCCATGGTTGCGCTATCATTCAATGGAAACCTGTTATCGTTTCCGATTTGGCTGGATATATTATTTATCGTAACGGTACAGGATCTACAACTCCTCAACAAATCAGTAAATTTTTGGTTAAAGATACATCCTATATAGATACTGTTTTTAGCAATGTAATGGATACAAATAATCTTGTTTTTACTTACCAAATAAAGGCGCAGGATAAAGAAGCAAATCTTAGTACTGTATATTCTAAGCCATTTATAATCAGCACGCCATCCCCGACAAAAGTCAGAACATTTTTCGCATGGAAATATCTCAATACTAATGCAGATTCAGCAAGTATAAACGATACTGTTTCCATTATCGTATCATACTGTAATGAGACCAGAAAAAATACGATATTGACATGGTATATTGGAACCAAAGATTCTGTTTGTAAACTTGTAAATGAAACATCATTTATTGGGAATGATACAATCAAATACGCAAGCTCGGTTGCTTGGAATCCCAAAATCTATGTGTCAATGGTTGATGCTTCAAATATAGTCTGGTGGGACAGTACAGTAGTTAAGATTGTTCAGGATGTCCCATTTGGCAATGCTGGGATTGATACATCTGTTTCGATTAATACCAATGTTTCTTTTGCAGGAACGGCAGCTCAACAATTCGGCACTATCGTTATGTATAAATGGGATTTTGACGGAGATGGGATTTATGATGACTCGTCAAAAATCACAGGCGCTACAACTCACACTTACACTCATGAAGCTTCATACAATGCAAAGCTACTGGTAAGAGACGATGACGGCAATGAGGCTGTTGACGATCGTATCGTTTCAGTCAGGAATACTCCTCCCAAAATTGTAAACATCAGGCCTGACACACTCATCTCAATCAACGACTCAGTATTGTTCTATGGATCAGCAATTGATGACGATGGTAGAATTGTTCAAATTAGCTGGGATTTTGATGGAAATGGAGTATCTGATTATTCTGATTCTACTCAAATAACTGTAGGTTACAGATATTTAAAAGTCGGAATTTACCACGCAATATTAAGAATAAAAGATGATGATGGTAAGATTTCATCCGATACTGTATTGGTTACCGTAATTCAGGATATACCAACTCTCAATTTGACTTCAGTGGATACCGTTTCCATTCGCGATACCATAAATTTTAAAGGGTCCGTAATTCAACAGTTTGGCAGTATTGTTAAATGGGAGTGGGACATTGGTGGTATCGGAAATTTCTACGCAGGTGATAGTGATACAATCATTGTAGCTTCGAGTTTCGAGCAATCGAAATTTCTCTGCATACTCAAGGTCACTGATGATGATGGAAATTCGAAATCGGATACTGCAGCCATAGCAGTCATCCGGGATGCACCCGCAGTGAGTATTGGATCCGATACGGGTATAGCCAATAATGAAATTTACGAATTTCGGTCAACCACAGCGCAACGATTTGGATCAATTGTAATGTATAAATGGGATTTCGAAGGTGATGGTCAGTATGATGATTCGTCAACCACAAATCCGAATGTTTCGCATGCTTATCAAAGTGATCAGTTTTATAAGCCAGTATTGCTGATTAGGGATGATGATGGAAATGAAACAGTTACGACAAAGACAATAGCAATTGGATCTCCAACTATTACAGATGCTGATGGTAATGTTTACAATACGGTGCGTATAGGAGCGAAGTGGTGGACGGTTGAGAATCTGAGGACAACACGATATAATGACGGTAGTTCAATACCGGTAGCAAATTCTTCATCAGATTGGGACAGTGTATTTGCTCCAAGGTATTGCTATTACGAAAATACTACAAATCTCGATACGATATTAAAATTTGGAGCGCTCTACAACTGGTATGCAGTGAATACCGGAAAACTTGCACCACTTGGTTGGCATGTACCTTCTAAGCAAGAATTGGACAGCTTAGTTGCCCACCTGATTGCGAATGGTTACAATTGGGACGGTTCCTTGACTGGAAACAAGTTGGCGAAGGCCATTGCTGCTAAGACAGACTGGCCTGCATCAACAGTGGCGGGAACAATCGGGGCCACTCCTTCTTTGAACAATAGAACTGGATTTTCAGGTCTGCCCAGTGGATGCAGGATAGATTCTAATGTGCCCATGCTCGGAGGGAACAATGGCTATCTCAACAAAGGCGACTTTGGCTATTGGTGGGGTTCCACCAATATTAACGACAGTACAGCATGCTTATATTATCTTGGTCGCGATTACCCAGACTTTAATGTTTATCAAAGTCGAAAGGTAAACGGTTATTCTGTCCGGTTGGTAAAAGACTAATGGTTACTTTTGGTCGTACAATGTACTACAGCTCTCTTTAAATCAAGCGTTTCGTCAAGTTTCCCAAGCGGCTTGTCCCACTAAGAGATTTATTTTAATGGAGTTCAGGATGAAATAACGCAACGAACTCAAACATAAATTATCCTGTTGTCAAATATCAAATAACTATTCAGAAAAAATGTTTTTTTGTAATTATTAGCAGTTGTGGAGAAGACTCTCATTTCGGTTTGTTTTATTGGAAAATATTATTTATAGGGCAAAAAAAAATTTAAGGTAAAACAAATTTAGAAAACAATAAGAAAGGCAAAAGAATAATTTGAAGCTCTAGGGAAATCCGGAGCCCAACCAGAAACGATCGCATAACACGTCCAAACCATAATGCCGGCAGTAAAGCACTGAGTACAGTGCATTACTGTCAGCACTGCGGCATTGGCCAGACGTTGTTTATGCATCTACTTTTATCTTTACTATGCTGTAACAATTATGTACTATGCTGATTGCTGGTTAAGGTGTTACGATAAAACACAGTATATTAGGGGTACCCATAAAAAAACCGGATGACCCAAAAAAGTTAAATGAAAAATTTTAATGTGAAACTTCCGTAGAACCAAAAAATCAGAATATAGATAAGAAAAAGTACCCGAAATAAATGGTGAGAAACTCTCACCGTGAATCATAATGATAATCCTCTATAAAGACCTTTCTCGATTCTCCGTGTATTTTCAACAATT
>JAAZBG010000302.1 GCA_012513915.1 Fibrobacter sp. | reverse complement strand
TTTTCGTCGCCGTTGTTTTCGTCGCCGTTGTTTTCGTCGCCGTTGTTTTCGTCGCCGTTGTTTTCGTCGCCGTTGTCGTAGGGACAGGTCGCGACCTGTCCCTACGACATACATACGTGCATATTGTGCATGTATCCATACATATATACCAACCGGCCGGATGATTTCATCAATTCTTCACAATTAATACAAATTTGTCATAATTTCTATCATTGATATTGACATTTCTGCTTCAGTAATAATACACTTTTAACGATAGTTTTTAACCTAAATTTCGCGGTTGAGCGTGAGTGATATGCACAAGATATTATTACAGATTGTTATACAAAAAGCGCAGGCATACTCGGTGCAGTATGGTGAGCATTTTTGTATAACAAGATGGGATAATAGCTTGCGCATAGCACCGCGATCCAACTGCGGATTTTAGGTTTAATGCAAAATCCCTGTTTTTTTGCTAATCAATTGATTTACAAAGGAACAATGTTCAAATAATCAAAAATAACAAGCACCTGATCATAGTGATTAAGGTTCTCTTCTCATTATTGATAGCAGTATGTGTCATACTCTCAATTGTAACTAAAGATATCCCTTATCTTGTTGTTGCAATGGGAATTGCAGTTCTGTTTGCAGCGGTTGTTTTTGCATATAAGTCACTGCAAATCAATGTATCTGATGGTACCAGTGAAACACAAAGTACGGGTACCGATGTTAGTGCTCAACTAAAAGTGCTTGAAACGCATCTTGATAATTCCATACGTCAGCAACTGGAAATTATCCCTGTTCTCACAGGACAACTTCAAGCTGTAATTGATCAAACCGATGAAGCTGCAGGTGAAATAACCGGTGCTTTTATAGGTATTAATTCCCTTGCAAAAAAGCAGTTCAATGATGTCAATGGTTTATTTGGTAATCTCTCATCACACTCATCAGATAATAATGTTCTTTTTCAGATGCAGGATACACTTAAAGAGATACAGCAGAATTTTTCGATACTTACATCATTTTTCAGTAAAACACTTTCAATGATTTCTGATGTCGTTTCGCAGCTCGGTAAAGTTGATGATTTTGCCGGAAATATTGACAAAATAGGTAAAATAACCAACATACTTGCCTTGAATGCATCAATTCAGGCAGCTCATAGTGGCGAAGCTGGTCTTGGTTTCAAGGTGATTGCATCAGAAATCAATGCACTCTCCAAAAACTCAACTCAGTCAATTCATGAAATTACCGGAATAACCACAGATCTTACAAGTAAAGTTAATGCCATTAAAGAAGAACTGGAAATCGTTTACAAACAATCCACTGAGATTGAACACCGGACAAATGAATTATTTCAGCATACAACAGAAAGAATAAATGATACACTACAGGATATTGCAGGAAAAATAAATGCGATTGCCACTGATGCTGAGCATCTTACAAAAGAAGTCAGTAAAATAGTTGTTTCAATCCAGTTTCAGGATATTACGCGTCAAAGGATTGAACATGTCATTACACCATTATCATCAATACAAACTGACATTATCGGAATGATTGACAAATTAATTAACAAAGAATTATCATCAATATCAACGGTTTCGATAACTTCACGTGATGAGCTTCTGAAACAATATACCATGGAATCGGAACGTGAGATACTCAATAAAATTAACGCGAAATAATTTTTTCTACCATATAGGAAGGCAAAAAAATGGGAAAGAACATACTTATCGCAGACGATTCATCGTCAATGCGTCAGATGCTCTTGTTTACACTTTCTGAAGCCGGGCATGCAGTAACACAATCTGTTGATGGCAGTGATGCATTAAGTAAATTAACAAAAGATATTAATCTTGTAATAACAGATTTGAATATGCCCAAAATGAACGGTATTGAATTAATTAAAAGTATCAGGAATGGATCAGTCAACAAGTTTGTTCCCATCATAATGCTTACCACAGAATCGGAGACATTAAAAAAAGATGAGGGTAAAAAAGCGGGTGCGACAGCATGGATTGTTAAACCATTTACACCCGAAATCCTTCTTGACACAATTAAAAAGGTAGCGGGGTAATTATGGCATTACCAAACATAAAAATCGAAAACGACACCGCGATTATTAATCTCAACGATTCGCTGACTATTGATAATGCAACTGAAATCCATAAGCTCTTTATCGAGGCATCCGAGAAAAACTTACCAGTAATAATAAATCCGGGCATAACAAAGAGCTGTGACTGTACATTTCTCCAGCTGATGGTATCGCTTTGTTTTTCATTATCACAAAAGGGGCTCCGTCTTGATGTAACTGCAGATCCGGTTCCGCAGGTTATTCTTGATACAATCAAATCACTTGGATTTAACTGTAAAAATTATTGTACCAGATTGAAAAACATGCAATGTATGATGTCGAAATTTAGTAATCCCGGGGTACAGAGAAAGGAATCTGATACGCTATGAATCCATTGAAACAAGCATATATGGAGGAAGCAAAAGAACTTCTTGATTCGCTCGAACAGGATTTTATTGCACTTGAAACAAATGCTGATGACAATGAGCTTATCCATAAAGTATTCAGAGAACTTCATACAGTCAAAGGTTCCGGTGGTATGTTCGGATTTGAACGTTTGTCGAAATTTTCGCACGAACTTGAGACGTTATACGACCTTATACGCAATGGTAAGTTATCATTATCACAGGAAATTGTGTCACTTTCCCTGAAATTTGTTGACTTTTGTCAATTTTTACTGAATGAACCGGATGAAAACGAATCAGTGGATCTTGAACAACAATTAATAGAATCGTTGCATGACCTGATACCACCGGTCACCGATGAACCCAGGAAAAAAAGTAAACCGGTAGAAAACGAAAGTATCTCTCTCAAGCAGAAATTATACCGGATACAATTTATTCCTGACAAGGACATTTTTGTTAAAGGAATCAATGTTTCTATTATCTATAATAACCTTTCATCGCTCGGCCGCTGTTTCAGCTTTGCACATGAGGAAAATATTCCTGAAATAAATGATATCAATCCTGAATTCTGTTATACTGGCTGGACGTTCATTCTTACTACATCGGAATTAATAAATACCATTAAGGATATCTTTATTTTTGTTGAAGATTCCTGTAAATTAACAATTACAGAGATTTTCGGCAGTATTGCAGAAATTGAAGATGAAACAATGCCTCTTATTGGAGACATTCTTCTTTCTACCGGAAATATAACGAAAGAAGCAATTGATCAACTTGTTAATAAAAGAAAGCTGTTTGGATCTGAAGCCGTCGAAATGGGTTTTACCACAGAAGACAAGGTTGCATCAGCGCTTTTCGAACAGAAAACGATAGCAAATGTCAAAAAAGAGGTATCAAGTACCATCGCGACCTCATCAATACGTGTACAAAATGAAAAACTTGACTTTTTAACAAATACCGTAAGTGAACTCGTTACCCTGCAGGCACGGTTGACACAATTTGCGGAAGCACAAAAACAGACAGAACTGACATCAATTTCCGAATATCTTGAAAAATTGACATCATCGTTACGTGATACTGTCATGATGATACGAATGGTTCCGGTTGAAGACGGATTTACATCAATGCATCGACTTGTGCGTGATCTATCCAAAGAGCTTCAAAAAGATGTGAAACTCACCATTACCGGAGGTGATACTGAACTTGACAAAACAATCATAGATACACTAAAAGACCCCATGCTGCATCTAATCCGGAACTGTATTGATCATGGAATTGAACAACCTCAAGAACGTGCAGCGCTTGGTAAACCGGAAAAGGGATCAATAACCATTAATGCAGAACATACCGGTTCTCATGTGATTATTTCTGTCATCGATGATGGACGCGGGCTTGACAGAGATACTATTGCTAAAAAAGCTATTGATAAGAGTCTTGTAACAACCATTGAGAATCTCTCCGATGCAGAAATTTATCAGTTTATTTTCCTCCCCGGTTTTTCCACCGCAGAAATAACGACAAACATTTCCGGACGCGGTGTTGGTATGGATGTTGTCAAGAAAAACATTGAATCGGTACGCGGTGAGGTGTTCATTGAAACTGAACGCGGTAAAGGGACAACAATACGCATGAAGCTCCCGATTACCCTTGCTATTATTGATGGATTACTTTTTACTGTTGGAAACGAACTTTTTGTAGTCAATATTGCATCTGTATCAGAATGTCTTGAATTGACACAAGAGATCATGAATTCGGCCGGAGGGAAAAATATCCTGAAATTACGTGATATCATCGTTCCATTCATTTATTTGCGTGACATCCTCAACATTCAGGGAAATTCACCCGAACATGAACAGATTATTATTATTAATACGCATGACTATACAATTGGATTCGTTGTTGATACGGTGGAAGGAAAACATCAGACGGTAGTAAAAACAACCGGCCGTTTGTTTTCAAATGTAAAGGAAGTGACAGGAGCCACAATACTGGGTGATGGCCGTATTGCACTAATACTTGATCCAAATTTTTTAGCGCAGAAAGCAAGTAAAATTTTCATGTCTTCAATGTAGCAATTAATCGAAGTACCTCATCTTTTTAAGGAGAGTTTTGTATGCTTAATAACGTAAAAATCGGACCAAAATTGACTGGTGGATTTGTAATTGTTGCACTCATTGCAACACTGATCGGCGTTATCGGATTGATCAATATTGTTCAGATTGCTGAAAACAGATTCCCTAAAGTTCTGTCGCTGATGACAATGCAGGAAGCACAAAATAAAATTCTTACCGGTGAACGAGGTCTTCTTGTGTCCATGATTTTTAATGATGGCGAACAGCGTAAATCACAATTCGACTGGATCACAGGGGCCCAATCAGATGCTAACACTGCCTTTAGCGATTATGAAAAAATGTCCCGTACAAAAGAGGAAAATATACTCTGGAACAAATTCATACCAAAATGGGAAAACTGGAAAAAAGCAGGTGAAATATTCATTTCCGTTGCTAAAGCAAAAGAAACTGAAATGCTTAAAGCAGATGCAAATCAGAAACTTGTTGATGAACTTGATGGTAAGCTTGACATTGTAAGTATCGATTCAAGAAAAGAATTTCTTACGGCAAGTGAAGTCCTTGATCAACTTGTTGATTTCAATAAAAACGCTGCATCAAGTGCTTCAAGTAATGCAAAAATACTGATGATATCATTAGTTATTATAGGCACATTACTCGCAATAATCATTGGACTTATTCTTACCAGGTCAATAACACGTCCTCTTGGAGTTGTGGTGCAGACCATACAGGAAATCGGCAAAGGTAAACTTGAAGTTAATCTTGTCGTTGATAGAAAAGATGAACTCGGTACATTGACACGAGCCATGAAAGAGATGGTTGATCAGCTCAAGAGTACAATTTCATTCGCACTTGAATCTTCAGAAAATGTTTCCGCCGGCAGTCTTCAGTTGTCAGCTGCATCACATGGTATTTCACAAGGCTCATCCAAACAGGCATCATCGGTACAGGAAATCTCAGCATCAATAGAACAGATCAGTGCCTCGATTGAGGAGATGACGGCATCAATTAACCAGAATGCTGATAATGCGAATCAAACTGAAAAAATTGCTCTTAAATCGTCGTCTGATGCTAAAGAAGGTGGAGAGGCTGTTCAAAAAACAGTAAATGCGATGAAACAAATTGCAGAAAAAATTTCTATCATTCAGGAGATTGCGCGCCAGACCAATCTGCTTTCTCTCAATGCGTCAATTGAAGCCGCGCGGGCTGGTGAACATGGTAAAGGTTTTGCAGTGGTTGCATCAGCAGTCCAGAAACTTGCAGAACGCAGTCAGGATGCGGCAGAAGAGATTAGTAAACTCTCAAAGAGCAGCGTTGACGTTGCTGAGTCTGCAGGTGATATGCTCAAGAAACTTGTACCTGATATCCAGAAAACTGCAGAGTTAGTGTCTGAGATAAATGCTGCCAGTGCAGAACAAAATAATGGAATACAACAGGTTAACTCAGCTGTTCAGCAGGTTAATTCATCAATCCAGCAATTTAACATGGTAGTGCAATCAAACGCATCTGCATCAGAGGAACTGGCCTCAACGTCTGAAGAACTTTCATCACAGGCTGACGAATTAAAGAACCGAATCTCCTTTTTCGAAATTCATCGTAAACAATACATGCTCAAACACGACGTGCACAAACCAAAGAAAGATACATCAGCATCGTACACAATGCATGCATCACAGCCGTCTCAGAATTTACATAAAGAAAAGCAGAACTGGAGTCCTGCAGCTGACAAACAATCTGATGATGCAAAAACCGGCATTAAAATCAGCATGACTGATGACGATGACAGCAATTTTCAGAGAATTTGAAAGGCAGGTATTTAATGAAAACGAATTCAGTGATAAAAGAAGTTTGTCAATATCTTACTTTTCAAATAGGCAATGAATTATTTGCGTTTGATGTTTTGAAAACCAATGAAGTTCTTGAGTTCTCGGATATAACACCAATTCCGGGTTCAATGGAATCGATGATCGGCGTTATTAATTTACGTGGTAAAGTAGTTCCTGTAATTGACTTACGGAAGAAACTCAAATTACAGGAGAAAGAGCGCACTGTCGATACTTGCATTATCATTATCGAAACTGAATTTAATGAAGAGCATGTGACACTCGGTGTGCTTGTTGATGCCGCGAAGCAGGTAATAATGCTTGACAACTCACAACTTGAACCACCTCCAAGGGTTGGAATGTGCATTAATACCGAATATATCACAGCCATAGGTAAAAGGGATAGTACGTTTATCATTCTTCTTGACAGTGACAGAATTTTTTCTGAAAATGAACTGGCTGCAGCTGTTTCACAACAGATAAGTGACATTGGTACTGATGATCCGGTATCATAAAACGTATCGTCTGTTTTTTTTAAATGCGGTTTTTTCACTTTTAATGTATTCAGGGAGTACGAATAATGCTTAACAAAATTAAAATAGGTCCAAAACTTATCGGTGGATTTCTCCTGGTTGCAGGGATATCAATTTTTATCGGTTATACCGGTATCAGTAAAATGCATCAAATTGATAAAGCAGACAAATTTCTTTACGAAAAAGCAACTCTTCCCCTTGCATCGCTCGTTGATATTGCAATGTCATTCGAGATGATAATGAGAGATTTCAGAGATCTTGCCCGTATTAAAGATGAACAGAAACGTGAAGATCTTATTAAATCTATTGAGATGTTACGTGGAAGAATGTCTAAAGCAAGTGACGATTACGAAGCTTCAATTGTTAGCGATGAGGGGAAAAAAATATTTGAAGATTTTATAGAAGCAAGAAAAAATATTGCAACCTACGTAACAGCGCTCTACACACTTACCCGTGCAGGAAAAGAAAAAGAAGCATTTGAGCTGATTGAAACAAAACTTGCAGAAACAAGTAAAACTGAGGAACAAATAATTGAGCGGTTGATTGCGACAAATGTAACTATCGCGAAACAAACATCAGCAAACAACACTAAATTGACAAGTGAATCATCAACGATTCTACAAACGGTAATGATCACGGGTGTTATTTTGGCAATCCTGATCGGTTTATTTCTTACATTTTCTATCACAAAGCCCCTTAATCAGGGTGTTGCAGCAATGCAGGAACTTGCCAAAGGAAACCTTTTGGTATCATTTAACGAAAAAACACTGAAAGTTGCTGACGAAACAGGAATTTTAACACGTGCGATGAAAATGATGTGTGACCAGTTAAAGCATACTATTACTTTTGCATTTGAAGCATCGGAAAATGTTTCATCAGGAAGTGTACAATTGTCAAGTGCGTCACAGAATATTTCTCAGGGATCATCAGAACAGGCTGCATCGGTTGAAGAGATATCTGCATCAATTGAAGAAATGACTGCATCAATCAATCAAAATGCTGATAATGCAAATCAGACAGAAAAAATTGCAATGAAATCCTCCACGGATGCACGGGAAGGCGGTGACGCAGTTCAAAAGACAGTATCTGCAATGAAACAAATTGCGGAGAAAATATCAATCATTCAGGAGATAGCCCGTCAGACAAACCTTCTCTCTCTTAATGCGTCAATTGAGGCTGCACGCGCAGGTGAACACGGCAAGGGATTTGCAGTAGTTGCATCAGCAGTACAAAAACTCGCAGAACGCAGTCAGGATGCAGCAGAAGAGATTAGTAAGTTGTCAAAAAGCAGTGTCGATGTCGCTGAAAAAGCAGGTGATATGCTTAACAAACTGGTTCCTGACATACAAAAAACCGCTGAACTGGTTGCAGAAATCAATGCTGCAAGTGCAGAGCAGAACAAGGGTATTCAACAGGTTAATAGTGCAATACAACAGTTTAATCAGGTTGTTCAGACAAACGCATCAGCATCAGAAGAGCTTGCTTCAACATCAGAAGAACTGGCATCACAGGCGGATGAACTTAAAAACAGGCTTGAATTCTTTAAGGTTGATAACAATCAATCCGTAAGACGAAGTGACCCTTCAGGCAGAGAACGCAACAAAAAAAGTGTGCATTCCGTTAATCCTGCATTTGCAGGTCATTCCGGACATTCACTATCAAAGAGCAGTGTGCAACATCAACAATTCAACAGTCAAGTACACGGAGACAAGGGAATAGCACTCGATATGGGTGATGACGATGATGCACATTTTACAAGATCATAACAATGGGAACATTATGAAAGAAACTATTGAAATAACTAAAGAATCCGGACAATTTCTTACCTTTCAATTAGGTGATGAGCTGTATGCATTTGATGTTCTCAAGACAAATGAGGTGCTTGAGGTAACACAGATTACACGGGTACCCGGTTCGAGTGATGCAATGATTGGTGTCATTAATCTCCGGGGAAGCGTTATACCGGTAATCGAGCTTCGTAAACTGCTCAAAATGCCGGAAGGTGTACGTACTGTTGATACTGCAATTATAATCCTTGAGGCAGATTACCGTGATGAAACCGTGACGATTGGTGTACTTGTGGATTCAGCCAGACAGGTGATACTACTTGACAAGTCACAACTTGAACCACCACCCCGTGTCGGCATGAATCTCAATATTGAATATATCACAGCGATCGGTAAACATGATGACAACTTTATTATATTGTTAAACAGTGATAAAATATTTTCTGAAAAGGAACTTAAGCTTGCTATAGAGACACAAAACCAGCAATCATAGTTTTGCGTAAATGTGTATCCGGGAGGCATTTTCGTTGTTTGAACTAAGTGAAAAGGACCGTAATGAACTCAGTACCTTCATTGAACGAAATTACGGTATTCAGATGCCGTCATCAAAAAAAACCATGCTGCAATCGCGGCTTCAAAAAAGAGCGATGCAGCTTGGATACACATCAATTAAAGACTACGTAGCATATTTTTTCAGTCCAACCGGACAAAATAATGAGGTTGATCATTTTGCAACGATTGTATCAACTCATAAAACAGAATTTTTTAGAGAAATAGATCATTTCGAAATACTCAAATCCATTATTCTTCCCGATTTGCTTGATAACGATATTGGTTTGTCAAGTCCTGTCATGTTCTGGAGCTCCGCATCATCAACCGGGGAAGAGATTTACTCAATCATACTAACAGTGTATCATTATCTTCTTAAAAACAACTACACCAGACATGATTTTAAAGTGATTGGTACAGATATTTCCGAGAACATTGCGGCATTTGCACGAAAAGGAATTTATCCTGATTCTGCACTCCAAACAATTCCCTTTGAGTATCATCCTTACATAATGAGAAGCAGGGATACAAACAGACGGGCAATCCGCATAGTCCCTGAATTACGCAAGTTTGCCGATTTTCGCCAGCAAAACCTGATTGATTCTCACTACAAAATTCAGAAAGGCATTCATGTTATTTTCTGTAGAAATGTACTTATCTATTTTGACAGAAATGTACAGGAGAGTATTCTACGTAAACTTGTCAATCTTCTTGCACCCGGAGGATTTCTTTTTATTGGTCACTCCGAATCTCTCTCAGGTATGGATTTACCGCTTGAATTAGTCAGAATGACTGTTTACAGAAAGGTATCAGAGTAATTATGAATAAAAAGATCAGAGTATTAATCGTTGATGATTCTGCGGTAGTACGTCAGACATTAGCATCCATTATATCCAATGACCCTGATCTTGAAGTAATGGCTACAGCCGGTGATCCGTTTCAGGCTGCTGAAAAAATTCAACAAGAAATACCTGATGTAATCACTCTTGATGTAGAAATGCCACGCATGGATGGTTTATCATTTCTTAAAAAAATCATGTCACAACATCCGATACCGGTGGTTATCTGTTCAAGTCTGACCGTTGAGGGTTCCGATACACTTTACAAAGCAATGCAATATGGAGCGATTGAAATTATTACCAAGCCCAAAATGGGAACCAGAATTTTCCTTGAAGAATCAAAAATTAGAATTTGCGATTGCATTAAAGCTGCCGCAAAAGCGGATCTTAAAAAATTATCATTCATGCATTCAGAATCGCAACCAAAGTACAGTGCTGATGCTGTTATTGCAAAAACCAAAACGGTTCT
>JAAZBG010000301.1 GCA_012513915.1 Fibrobacter sp. | reverse complement strand
GATATAAAACGGAAATTTTTCTTTTCGTCAAACCTCTTCGCTGCGCGTACCAGCCCGACATTCCCCTCATTAATAAGATCACACAATGAGAGCCCCTGATTCTGGTAGTTGCGGGCTACACTTACAACAAAACGGAGGTTCGCTTTTACTAAGGTGTCAAGAGCATCCTGATCACCCTGACGGATTTTAGCGGCGATTTTCGCCTCAACTTCACTCGTAAGTGGTTGAAGTTTACCAATTTCCTTCAGGTAAAGTGACAGGCTGCCTTCTTCTGCGATGGGTAGATTTGGTTTGCTCATTTTAGCTTTCTGATAGGTTTAATATAAAATAGGTCTGAAAGTGATACTTGCCAATGTTTTTTTTGTAATAGTATATCAAATGACATTTTGTTAATTACCGTATGACAAGACATTCTGCTCTCCCGCCATAGTTCATGACATTACCGGAACGGCGAAATTCACTAAACAACTCACTGTTGTTAGTGAATTTGTATGATAAAAGTTACAGTACAATCAGGATGTACTACTGGTATATCATTCCGCTTAGTCAAGTGTATCAGTCCGGAAAAGAATTAACTGAGTATTTAACTTTATTAAATACGGCATACAGTATGTTTAAAAGAACTTTATTACCACATATTGTGCAATTGTAGTATAGGAAACGCAAGATCTTTTTTATTATTTTTTTTGGATGGGAGAATGATGGTAATGTTGGGGCGGGTCTCCCCTACTATTTTATATGGTGATACTGGTCGTCCATTCTTTGATCGTCAGTGATCCGGCATATAATATTTTAAAGCCATGCCACGGATTTCAGTAATAATTCCTGTATATAACAGGTATACGCTTTTAGAGCGTGCAGTAGCGTCAGTGTTATGTCAGTCGTTTCGGGATTTTGAATTGATTATTGTTGATGATGGCTCTGATGTTTCGCTATCTGGCAGTGCCATTGGGGGGTATGACCCGCGGATCAGGATTGTAAGATTTGATCAGAGTCGCGGTGTTTCTGCAGCGCGCAATGCCGGAGTAAAGGTTTCAAACGGTCAATGGATTGCATTTCTTGATTCCGATGACTGCTGGCACCGTCACAAACTTCAAAAACAGCTCCGATGGCTGGATAGCAACAGAGAAATAGCGATCATGCAGACAAAGGAGATCTGGATACGAAATGGTGTACGGGTTAATCCTCCCAGGAAACATGAAAAAATCCAGGGTGATATTTTTAAGCAAAGCCTTGATCGCTGCATGATCACGCCATCATCGGTGATCCTCTCACGGGAACTCTTTGATTCAAGCGGCGGATTCAATGAATCACTGCAGGCTTGCGAGGATTATGATCTATGGTTGCGAATCTGCTGCAGAAACCGTGTCGGGCTTCTTGATGAATTTCTTTTAACACGGTATGGCGGCCATGATGATCAGTTGTCGGGAACCGCAGAACATCTGGACAGGTTCCGGGTACGGAGTATCCTTCAGCTTCTCGAAACCATCATCCTTGTCCCGAATCAGTATAATCAAGCAGTTACAGTACTTGTCCAAAAGGCACAAATTCTTGCAAACGGCTATAACAAAAGGGGAAATAGTGAACTCTGCAAACGATACCAAACGATTGTCACACGATACAGCACCACATTGTAGTACTGTTATACCATCACAAGTAACAGAGATTAGTGTTGAAAAAATCCGGTATCCGGAATTGTTCTATACGACCGGGGTTTCCCCAACATCTGCCGTAGCAGTCTACCCTATTCTGGTATCCCGTGAAAATGATGGTACCTTTACAATCATTGATGGCTGCAAGCGGTTTGCGTCAATGAGTTCAACGCAGGCAAATGTGCAGTGTTTGGTTGCAGACAACGACCTGACTTCACTTGCATGCATGTTTCTCCGTATCACCCTGAACATTTCCAGGACTCTAAGCCTGCCGGAGAAAGTCCTTTTTGTTAAATGGCTTCACACACACTGCGACGAATCACTCTATATGTCAGTTGTAAGTAAACCACCATTCATACTAAAAGAGTGCAGGGAGATTGAGCGTATTGCATCAATAACGCCGGAACTTCTTGCTCTTATTGATCGTACCGCACTTGAAATATCAGTCGCCCAGGACTTCCTTGTTTTGGAAGAGCAAAGCAGAGATGCAATCAGGGAACTCTTTACCGCATTACAGTTCTCGCGCTCAACACAGCGTGAGTTGATTGACTGGCTTCCTGAGATTGCGTATACAAAAAAAACAACTGTCCGGGATCTTATCGGTTCACCGGAAGTTGCTACAATTATCAGCCATCAATCACTTAACGCACCTCAGAAAGTGCAGAAAATCAGGGATCATTTTTTTGCGTTTCGCTATCCAAAGCTTATGACCGTAAAAGAGGAGTGGCTTGCACTTGCCCGGAAAATCAATCCGTTACCATCACGATGCCAGTTTATACCGTCAGAGGCATTCGAACGCAACCGCCTTGAGATCAAATTAACAGTAACCAAACATGAGGAAATTGAGTTGTTACTTGAAAAGTTGAAAAATATACCATCTGAGCAGTGGGATAAATTAATTTATCCTGCGATTGAGAGATGTTGAGATTAGATTAAGATTTAGGATAAGGGAAGAAGGTTGAGGCTCTCTCCCGTTTGCCCAGTTCACTAATCATCACTCTTTATGGAGGATAGATATGGCTACAAAGTTTGAATCCTGGTTTGCGAAAAATAGTTTTACCTTAATGCTTGTATGTTTCGCTATATCAGGAATCAGCCTGCTCACCTTCTTTTATTATGAAAGAAGTAATGTTCAGATGGCATCTATTTCACGTATTGTGGCATTTACTGGCGTTTCACTTTATGTTATAATCCGTATTGTAAGACACATTGTTACTCAGAAATTAAAAAAAGAGTCTTCAAATTCGAAGTCCCTTGAACAATAGTTTTCAAATAGCAACGTAAGTACAATAACCAAGGAAATTAGGTGAGAGTTCAGGATATTCTTCAAAAAAATTCAATCTTGATTGAGCTTGCCAGCACCGATAAGCAGGAAGTGTTGACACAGATGGCCCGGTATATGGTGTCGCTTCACGGTATTTCAAATGGAGATTCAATCGCACAGAAGATACTTGAGCGGGAATCTGATATGTCTACCGGTATCGGTTACGGCATCGCAATACCTCATGGAAGAATCAGTGGTATCGACAAACTTTACATGATTGCCGGCCGTTCTGATAAAGGCATCGATTTTAATGCGATTGACGAAGAACCGGTGCATCTTATTTTTATGATGATTTCGCCTGCAAACACATCAACTGATCATACCAACATTCTATCTTCACTCTCGAGAATTATGTCATATGAGGATGTCCGAACAAAGCTGTTAGCAGCAGATAGTGCAGACAGTTTTCTGGATATCATAATTAAGAGTGAAAATAAATACGTAGATTAATCCCGCACACCACAATCTGTTGATTTCATTACATTTATTGCATACGATAATGATTTGCCACTGGCACAAAGCATTGTCCCTGTGAATGTATTTGATATGGAAATACAGAAGTAACGATAGACAAATAGTGACAGATGACAAGTGTCACGTAACAAAACGCACACCAAAACACCGCAGGGGCGAATCATTATTCGCCCGTTTCATTCAAGGAAGATAACCACCCATCGTAATGATATCATCCATCCGTTTTTGCAAACAAAATTATTTCCCTATTTGTTTAATTATAATTACCCCCCCTGTTTTTAACAACATTGATGCCCCCCCCCGTTTTGTTAAACAGAATTACTATTCACACATTTTCAGACGATCTCCATTTTGTACATATGACCTACTCACTCCATTTTGACAAAATCATGTAATTTAAAAAAAAATTGCAAAACGGGAAACCTGACAGTATATTACTAATACCTACATAATAATCCTCATTGCAAGGTCCTCTTGCAGACAATTTGGGTGAAGCGGAAGGCGTCAGGTAGTAATACCTGGCGCTTATTTTTTTGCCAAAAACAGCCTCACCCCCCAGCTCCCTTTCCAAAAGGATTTGCAGTGGGGGAGCAGAAAGAAAATGAGTGTTTTTCTGTTTGTTGTTTCTCAGTATTAACAAAGATACACATACGAGTCAAGTAAACAGATTTCTATGCTGTTAAATCAATTAAGAAATCCGGCATGGTAATTAAACCATCCAGGATTCCTCTCCATAACTGGTAACAATTTCATGTAGCGTATTATTATTCAAAGTCTTCATTTTATCTTTATGCCAATTTGATGGACTGTTATGTATATATTGACGAACACGTAACAATACATCTTCATTTCTTATACTATGATCATGATACCGGTGGTGAAACAACCGTTTATTAAACGATGGAAACAGCCCCATTTTTACACCATTACAATAGCGGTGTGTAACGATCGATTTAAACGCCCCGCCTCAATTCGAATAAAACACCCGTTTTGTAATCCACCGTATCATCCGCCACATCAATCATTTTTTACAGACCACGGCAGTACCATCCAATGATTTATCATTGTCGATTGGAATAGTATGTGCTGATAATATTTCAGGGGTATTTTATAGCATAGCAAATTCATTTTTTTGCGATTATTGTTTTATCAATGGTGAGAGCGTGCCGAGCGGGGCATAACGGATACCCACAAGGGGCGTCCGTACGAGGAATTGCGATTATTTTAATGTTGCCGTGAATGTGGTTGGGCATTATTTGAAATGCGTCCATTTTGATTGATGGAAATCGTGATGGCAAATTGGTCCATATTTATCGTGTGATTTTGCCTGTATCTGAATTTTTTACCTTCTTGTTATTGATTCCAACAGAACTATTATTATTCAGGTACTAATCATAATGTAGGTGGTTTGAATATATTTTCTTTAAGATACTATGGCATTTAAATAAAGTAAACACTGCGAATCAAAAAAAACGCATATATGAGATGTTACTATGGATGGTATTTACGAAAAACTAATTACACAGCTTTGCCAAGAGAAACTCAATAAGATTGGTTCTGACTACTTTATTGAATCGACTAAGATAGAAAGTAATGAAGCAGCCCTTTATTTATCTAGATTTCTCAATCATTTGATCAGAATCGCACTTGAAAGCATTCATGCAGATCAAGAAGATCGTATAAAAAAGCAAATAGAATTTTCAAACAATCTAATCTTATGGATTCGAGATTATTTAAATAATTCTCAGATTTCAGAAAACCTTATTGATACTAAAGGCCAAATACTTAAAGCCATATTCTCGAAAAACAATCCCATTTCGTATGATTTCAAATCACATTTACAACGGGTTTTTCCGGTTACAGGCCTATCTCAAAGTGAATTATTTACAGGTAGTAATGTTGGAATTTCACTTGAATCAGAAATAAAAAAAGAGATCTTGTCTGCTGATGAAATATGGTGGCTCGTTTCGTTTGTCAAATGGACTGGTATAAGAATCTTTGTGGATGTTTTAAAAGAAGCAGCACAAAGCGGAAAACGGTTAAGAATTATTACTACATCGTATATGGGTGCCACAGATCAGAAAGCAGTAGATTTTCTCGCAGAACTACCCAACACCGAAGTGAAACTCAGTTACAATACAGATCGTGAACGTCTTCATGCAAAAGCATATCTTTTTCTTCGTAACACCGGATTTGACACTGGTTATATTGGTTCATCCAATATCTCTCGCTCAGCAATGACAAATGGCCTTGAATGGAATCTTAAAGTTACAACAGAGGAAATTCCTCACATTATTAGCAAATTTAAAAGTACCTTTGAAACCTATTGGGCCTCTGATGAATTTGAGTTGTACCATTCATCAGATGAAATGCACCGAACACGCTTAAAGGAATCTTTACAAAAAGAACGTGGAACTCGCAACAATCTTGAATCTCAATTTTTTTTCGATATTGAACCACATGCATATCAAAAAGCAATCCTAGAAAGCCTCTTAGTAGAGAGGGAGATACACCATCGACATCGTAACCTTATCGTCGCTGCAACAGGAACAGGAAAAACCGTAATTTCAGCCTTTGATTTTAAACGTTTTTATAAAGTAAACCCTTCTGCAAAATTACTTTTTGTTGCACATCGTGAAGAAATATTGATACAGGCTCGATCGACATTCAGAGCGATTTTACGAGAACATTCTTTTGGAGAGCTCTGGGTTGGAGAATATGAGCCAGCACATTTCAACCATCTTTTTATGTCAATACAAACATTGAATAATCAGATAGATACACTTATGCTCTCACCTGCTTTTTTTGATTTTATTATTATTGACGAAGTACATCACATTGCTGCTGATAGTTACCGACCAATACTTCACCGGTTTACACCAAAGATACTGCTTGGTTTGACAGCAACTCCAGAACGTCTTGACGGAACTGATATTAGAGAGGATTTTTGTGGAACAATTGCAGCAGAATTGCGACTTCCAGAAGCGATTAACCAGCGTTACCTTTGTCCATTTCAGTATTTTGGAATTAGTGACTCAATAGACTTATCTCAAGTTCAATGGGTCCGAGGCCGCTATTTACCGTCTGAGCTTACTAAAATTTACATGGCTAACGATCACCGTGTTGACCAAATAATTCGCAACCTTGAGGATATCGTTGGCAACATTAATTCAATCAAGGCACTTGCATTCTGTGTATCACAAGACCACGCTGAATTCATGGCAGAAAAGTTTCTACTGAAAGGAATAAAATCTGCAGTTCTAACAAGCATTAATTCGAAGGATAGAAGAGTACTACGTGACCAGTTAGTCTGTGGATCAATCAATGTATTATTTGTGGTTGATATATTCAATGAAGGTGTTGACATCCCAGAAGTGGATACGGTGCTATTTCTACGCCCAACAGAAAGTTTGACCATTTTTCTCCAACAGCTTGGCCGTGGGCTTAGACTCAGTCAAGGTAAAGATTGTTTGACTGCCCTTGATTTTGTTGGAAATGCCCATGCTGAATATGATTTTTCTCAAAAGTTTCGTGCGCTGATTGGAAAATCGCACTTGTCAATTACTGGTGAGGTTGAAAACGATTTTCCACATCTTCCACTTGGATGTTCTATTGTTTTACAAAAAGAAGCAAAAGAGGTTATTCTTCAAAATATTAAGAATGCGATAGTCAATCAACGCAGGCTTCTAAGCTTGATTCAGGGATATTCACATCAAACCACACTTCCGTTGACTATATCTAATTTTTTAAATTTACACCCCAATGTCACGATTGATGATATTACAGAAATAAAATCGATGGTGGTGGAGGATGGTCTCGACTCTGTATTAAAGCCGGTTTGTTAGCAGATTCGCTTGACACCATTATAGAACAAGCACAATTTCGTGCAATCTCAAACAGGTTTCTTCAATGTACATCATTTTCTTATCTTCTCTTTATCAGAAATCTACTTAACAATAATGGTGTTTGGGATTCAACAAATCCCATCTATAATCAATTTGCAATGATGGCTCACTTTGATTTTTGGCAAAAACCTGGAAATGAGGTTGGGTTTGCGACACTTGAAGAATCACTTCGTGCAATACCACGCGATTATCAATTAAAGAATGAATGTTGTGATATAATTGACTTGTATCTTAATTCTCTTGATATCAAAGAAATACCTATGGATGTAGGTTTTCCTTCCGCATTAATGATGCACGCTCGCTACACACGAGATGAGATTCTTTCTGCATTTGGTGAAAACCAGTTTGATAAAAAGTCAAGTAGCCGTGAAGGTGTTGTTGAAATCAAGAAATTAAACTGCGAGTTATTATTTGTAACACTTCAGAAGACGGAAAAAAAGTTTTCACCAACAACACTTTATCAAGACTATGCTATTAGCGAATTTCTCTTTCACTGGCAAACACAAAATGCTGCACGACCAGATAGAGGGAGAGGGCTCTCCTATGTTAATCATAGAAACTACGGTAAAAAAATTATACTTTTCGTTCGCGAAAAAAGTTCTGATGAATTCGGAAGAGCTATGGGGTTTGTAAATGTTGGCCCAGTAAATCTTGAATCCCACTGTGGAAGTCAACCCATGAACATTACCTGGCGCCTTGAAGAACCAATTCCACCGTATCTTTGGAATGATGCTGCAAAACTTGCGATTGCATGATAACTGGTTGGTAAAAACAGCAAGATAATTTCGGCTTAGTATCCTTACCCTTAATCCTGCTCATATTCCAGGACCGTCGTGCCGGTGTTAATGTATCCATTTGCAGTAATCCTGTGTTTATCACATATTAAACTACAGATTGGCTATCCATAAGTGAATGTCGACATTTGTAATAAATGTTTGTGTCCATTCTGCTACACACTACGCAATTTGTGTCCAACATTTCTACAAATAGTGGACACAAGCCTGATAGATGATACCACATCGGGAACAATCAAAGCGATTCTTTTCCCTCCGCGGTATTCAGCACTACTTTAAACGCCAGACTGGTGTTAGTGTATCAATTTCAAACCCGTTCAGCATCTCACTTTTCATAAAATAATTCCCGGTTTTATATTCCTGTGATTAATCCATCGTCTATTGGATGTAAATTTGCCTTTAATTCACTGTAACCGCATTCAGCCACTCTTCGTCTAACCAACAATATGCCTATTTTGCATCATTTTTTTGTCGTACCCAGACTTAATCCTCTAAAGACGATTTCATTTCAATTGCTTCACCTGGTTATGGACAATAAGTGACTTCATTTGTTTTATTGCCGTATCGTTAAGTTGTATCAACCGCTCGGCCTGATTAAGCCCCTGATGGATAAGCAATGCATTAATACTTTCAAGATTTGACAAAACAACAAGTTGTTCAATTGTTGCATAATCCCGGATATTTCCATCTTTGTCAGAATGAGAATCACGCCACTCCTTTGCAGTAAGCCCGAAAAGTGCGACATTCAGAAGATCTGCTTCATTTGCATAGATTACATTTGCTTGCGTTTTGGTTATTTTTTGCGGGATTATTTTTTCCTTTATTGCATCAGTATGAATCCGGTAATTTACTTTTGCAAGTGTTCTCTGGAGGTTCCATTCAAGCTTTTGACTTTGATTTTCTTCCTTTTTCATTCGTTGAAATTCAAGCAGAAGGTAGAGCTTGAATTCAGCACTAACCCATGTTGCAAATTCAAAAGCAATATCACGATGCGCAAATGTTCCGCCATTATTGCCGGGTTTTGAAATTAATCCAATTGCATTAGTCGATTCAATCCATTTTGAAGGTGATAATACAAATGCATTTGTGCCTGCCTGGTACATAAAGGAGTCGAATTCGACCCCTTTGAAATCCGGGTTGTGAATTTTCTCCCAAAGACCCAAAAATTCGATCGTCGTTTTAGACCGCATCCAATTTTTTACAATATCCTTTGGCTCATCAGGATTTTTATGTCGGGCAATGTCTGTAATCGATATGTATTCTTCATCATGTCTTGAGATTACTACAATCTCACTGCCTTTTACGCTGATAATTTGTTTTTTCATAATCCTCCAATTGCTTTTACCCACTATGTTGACCCTACAGCAGTAATATACCATAGTGTTCAGTCTGTACCACACTATAACATCTGAGTCTAATGCCTGTGATTAATCCACCGACTGACAGGTGCCCCACCGTTAGACCCGGTATTTCGATAGCTATTGGACACAATGCGGTTTTACAATAGTATTCTGGACACAGATTTTTCAATTTCCACATCAATTTCATGGTATCCATAAAGTATACTGTAACGTTAATGAACTACAGGTTTTATAAAAAGAGCTCAGGAGCACATTTTGGGATATCCGGAACGAAACTCTCCATGTCCTTGCGGCAGCGGGAAAAAATATAAAAAATGTTGTCTTGCAGAGGATGAAAAAATCGCGCTGCAAAAGCTGTCAGACCCTAATCGAGCATCATATGATGAACCATTTCCTGATAACGGTCTATTTGAGAATTCAATGTCAGGAGATGATTTTGAACAGGTATCAGAACCTGAAAACGAGAATGTCACCCGTCTCTGGCTTGTTCTTAATTCTTTAGACTATCCTGAGGATACATTCAAAAGCCTATCAACAGTAGACACATTTATAAAAACATTCCCTGAGCTTGTCGCAGAATCGTGTATTATTGATGAGCTGTTTTATCTTGAAGAGAATCTGTTTCTAAAAAACAGTTTTGATATGTATACATCACTACTTGAGAATGTGGAGAAATGCGCTCCGGAATTTTATAATGATGAATTCGATTGGTTTGATCTGCCGCGTTTACGAAATGCAATAGCTAACAAACAGATAGAAAAAATTGAACCGTTACTTGAACGTTTTAAAAAGGATCCGGTCACTACTGTAGACAACCTAAACAACATAGTTGCTCTGCTTGCGTGGGCCGGCCTTGATAAAGAGCTGCTTGAACTTGCGAAGGTCACCTATAAACCTTTGGAGGATTCTGATAATGTATGGGATTCCAGCTTTGTCAGCAACTGGATATATTTTGATATATTGGTGTCTACAGCCGGCACTTCATTACCTGTTGATGAATGCCTTCGCAGAATTGAACACTTGGTGAGTGAATTTCTCTATCTATCACAAACAGAACAGGTTGCCAACAGAGATTATTATAAAAATGCAATCACAATGCTCAGAGAAGATCACTTCGAATGGGATTGTCCTTTTGGTAAAGACAGGGAATTTCATGAGTTTTTTTATATTATGGGATGGCAGTTCATGAAGTATATCAAAAAGGCTACCGGCTGCACATATTATCAAGCGGAGTTTATCGTAAATCAGCTGCATGATTACTGGTACATAAACAGAAAAATGGAATACCCCAAACGGTCAATTTATCTGATTACAAACGAAAAGATCGAACAATTTACATCATCTTTGGAAAACATTAATGCTGTTGCATTTTTACAGTCAATCTGGCATTTTGCTGATTATCTTAATGTACATAACAGGATCGATATACAAACAAAACAGGATCTACAGACATACAGTAAAAAATTGTACGATACCAGACTTGCAAGGTCACTTGACTGTTATCCGTCTGGTGTACTTATTTCTGAATTTCCTTATATGCAGAGTATTGTCGGGTAAATTCGCTTCGGAAATAAAAGATTATAATAATTTCATAAAAATCAATTTGTTATGAAAAAATCTAATATAATACCGGAATACAGGAGAATTTTCCCTGAAGAGACAATCAACGGGAATATATCCATTGAGAACAATAAAATTCTCTGTACCGGGAACAATGACATTTACAAATGTGAAATCGACATAATTGACATTCAATATATCTATTTAAAAGTCACTTCTGAAAAACGATCATTCCTATATGTTTTTGATGATAAAGAAAACTGGTTACCCTCCAATTACACCGGATTTTCAAAAGTATACAATGAACTATCTGAAAAATTTGGATTTAACGACAAAGCATTCTTTACATATACCACTAAAAACATACCTGTACAAATGCAGCTATGGAGAAAAATACATGATCCTTCCTACCGGATTCTTGATGGGTATTATCATGATTATGAGTCGGGTTTTGAGATACAATCGCCGGAAAAAGAATTTGTCAGCTGGGATACTGCCATTGAAAACCTGAGATTAAATCCTAACGTCTTTTTTGAGGGATTATCTAATGACCATCAGTCAATAAAATTTAATTTTCCCGTTAGAATTGGAAATATTCTCCTGATAAATTTTAACAGTTCATTTTACAACGGTAGAATAGATGCACCTCCGTTGTCTTTTTATGCAGAATGTTTTAACAAATCAAATTCAGATAAAAGTTATAACGAACTGAAAAAAAGACTTAAAAAAGATTTTCCCCAAAAAAACCAGACGATGTTATATGAAAGGTCAGATCAAAAAAATTACTGTTTTGTAATAAACAGTATGCAGTTTTCAATATGTTATACCTATGACAGTGAGTTCTTTTTTGACGGTGGATATACCATATTTTCTGTTAAAAATGAAAGGGAATATCCTGAACTGTTAATTAATGCTG
>JAAZBG010000300.1 GCA_012513915.1 Fibrobacter sp. | reverse complement strand
TAGTGGAAGATGTTTATTCTCTTTGTGTGAATCATATAAAAAGATTTGTAGGAAAGCATGCGTAATAAACTTTTTCAAGACCAGCATTGTAATCTGGTTATGACATTAATTTTTGCTTAAAGAGATTTGTATTTAATGTATTTACAATACAGATCTTCAATTTTTAATAAGGTTTCTTAATGAAAATCATCGTTACTGGAGCAACTGGGTTTGTTGGTTCAAATCTTGTTCGTAGGTTAATTACAAATGGAAATAGCGTCTTTGTAATTGTACGATCAACATCAAAGATTATGATATTGGAAGATATTATTGACAAAATTTCAATTTTTGCATATGATGGAAATATTAATAAATTAATTGAATACTTTACACAAGTAAAACCCGATATTGTTTTTCATATTGCATCTTTAGCTTTACCACAACATCAACCTAAAGATATTCGTCCTTTGATTGAGAGTAACCTTATCTTTGGTACTGAAATTGTCGAAGCAATGATAAATAGCGGTTGTTATAAGCTTATTAATACAGGTACTTCGTGGCAACATTACAATAATGAAGAGTATAATCCTGTATGTTTATATGCCGCTACTAAAGAAGCTTTTGAAAAGATCTTAAAGTATTACCTTGAAACAACTTCTCTTCAATTAATAACATTGAAGTTGTTTGACACATATGGAGAGAACGATTCTAGACCAAAAATAGCAAATTTGTTGCATTCAAATGCAAACAGAGAAACGGTCTTAGATATGTCACCTGGTGAACAGGAAATTGATATTGTACACATTTCTGATGTCGTAGACAGCTATTTAATCGCAATGGATTTGATTCTGAGTTCGAATATAAAATCAAAAACATATGGTATATCATCCGGCAATCCTATTTCACTAAAGCACTTTGTTGAATGCTACAATAAGACACATCAGCCTCCTGTGAGAGTAAACTGGGGTGGAAGACCATATCGCTCACGTGAAGTAATGAAAACATGGAAAGCATTTGAATCACTACCAGGCTTTGTATGTAAAAAAGTTGTTTTCAGAGATTAAGTTTCGTCATATTTGAATTGACCATTATATAAGAAAAACGAAAAATAGACAGGTTGTTACAATTTGAATAATGATTTAATGAATTTAAGAAAAACCAACTATCAATTGTTATATAGAACATATATGGGTGTTATTTCCTGATTAGCACCATTCTGAAATTCTTTGAGGAGAAGAGAATTTTCAAATAAAGGTAATTGGTTGTATTGAAGTGTGTTGATTAGTTCGACTACTCGTAGATGATAAGGTATCTACAAAAGTAATAATAGCAAACATCCCTTGAACAGACTGTAAACTTATAAACTTTATGAGCATTGTTACAACAAAAAAAGATGTTATTTGGACATATGCAGCTCAACTATTACACTGAATGTTATATATGTGTTTAGTGGAGTAAATCGGTTGTTTAAAGAAGGTTTAAATTCTGGAGAGTGCAATATTTAATGTTATGAATTCTTGGGATATAGCTTCAAATGAATATATACAGTCGATATAATTGAATTACCAAATTAGATAATTAAACCTATTTCAATCTCTTATTGATTAAACTTGGAAAGTAAGATCCAATGAATGATAAAATTATAATTTTAGGTGCAGGCATTTCGGGGCTTGCGGCTGGTTATTATCTAAAACGCTCTGGAAAATCATCCAAAATTTTTGAGAAAAATCATTCATGGGGTGGATTATGTGATAATTTTACTATTAATAATTTTCGTTTTGATAGGTTTGTGCATTTATCGTTTACAGAAGACAAGGCTGCAAATGATCTATTTCTGAATGCAACTCCTTATATCCGCCATACTCCAAATCCATTTAATCTTTATTATGGTAAGTGGATTAAACATCCTGCTCAAAACAATCTCTATCCATTAACAGAAGAAGAAAAAGTTAAAATACTCAATGATATTAAGAATAGAAAAGAAATTCCTGTTGACAAAATAAATAATTATGAGGAATGGCTACGAACGCAGTATGGTGACTATTTCGCAGAAAAATTTCCAATGCGGTATACTAAGAAATACTGGCAAACAGAAGCTCGTGATCTTGGAGTTAAATGGGTTGGAAATCGCATGTACCGTCCGAGTTATGATGAAGTTGCTTTAGGTTGTAGGTCAACTGAAACTCCATTAGCATATTATGCAAAAGAAATGCGATACCCAGAAAAAGGGGGATTTAAAGCATTTTTTACGACACTCGCAAAAGATTTAGATATTCAGAATCGTTCCCAAATTATGGAGATTGATTATTCTGAAAAGGTAATTAAGGATGAATATGGAAATATGTATTCATATGATATTTTAATATCGAGTATTCCACTTCCAGAATTAGTTAAAATAACAAAAGATGTATCCGATGAAGTACGGTTAGCTGCAAAAATGTTAAGATGTACTTCTGGTTATCAATTGTCCATAGGTTTGAAAACAAAAAGTATTCCACCTTATCTATGGTTTTATATTTACGATGAGGATATCCCTGTTGCAAGAGTATATTCACCAAGTCTTAAGTCTGCGGATAATGCTCCGGATAATTGTTCTTCTCTACAATTGGAGATATATTGCAATGAGAATAAATATTCAAAAAAAGATCTGATTGATAAATCGCTTAATAAACTTGTAGCAGCTGGAGTATTTAAAATTGAAGATATTTTATTAACTGATCTGCGGTTTGAAAAATATGCAAATGTAATCTTCAATCATGATATTTACAAAAACAGAAAGATCGTTCGAGACTTTTACGACAATATTGGCATATATACTATTGGTCGTTTTGGAGAGTGGGATTATTTCTGGAGTGATCAGAGTTTTTTGAGTGGTAAATTAGCTGCTGAATTAATACTTTCGGAAAAAGGTTCGAATGGGGTTCTCAACTACTAAAAAAGATGTTCTCTGGACATATTTAGCGCAAATTTTACGAATCGGAAATGTTTTTTTTCTGCTCCCAATCGTCTTGAGAACTATTCCAACTCAAGAGCTTGCAATTTGGTACATTTTCAATACGATATCATCATTCATCTTCTTGCTCGATTTTGGATTTTCTTCAACAATAACCAGAAATGTGGTTTATGTCTTTAGTGGTGCGAAGCAACTATTTAAAGATGGTATGGGAGCAAGGAACTCTGATAATGAAATAAATTATGAGCTTCTATTTAATCTTATCCATACAATTAAGAGAATATTTTTTGTCTTAGCAGTTTTAGTCTCGATAGTATTAATAATATTTGGTTCCTTGTACATAAATATGGTTTTAAAAAAAGCTGTATCAGTAAATCCAGAACATATATGGATTGCATGGGCGATTTTTATAGTGACCACTTCGCTAAATTTCTATTTTCTATATCTAAATAGTCTTCTTATGGGAAGAGGCTTGGTTAAAGAAGCACAGAAAGCTGTGATTATTACAAATTTATCATACATATTTCTGGCATATATTGGAATTATCTTAGGTTACAATCTAATAGCCATTGTGGTTGCAAATCTAATCTCAAATATTATAAACAGAGTTGTTTCAATTCGATATTTTTATGACAAAAAGCTAAGCGAAAAAATAAATGACATAAAAAATAATTCTCATAACAATGTTAGCTTGTTTTCCATAATTTGGTTCAATGCTAAAAAAATGGGAATTGTTGCAATTGGTGCATTCCTAATTAACAAAAGTAGCATGTTACTGATACCAATTTTTTTACCGCTGGAAACGGTTGCCCAGTACGGTTTAACAATGCAAGTGGTCGCTTTTGTGTCGGTTTTCGCTATGGTTTATTTTACTGCATTAATTCCCAAAATAAATGCTCTTTATTATCAAAGAGAAATAAATTCTGTTAAAGAGCAGGTTGGAATGTCTGCGTTTTTATTAATAGGTACATTTATTTTTGCAATGATTGGAATTCTTCTATTTGGGAATAAGATATTATTATTCATTGGTAGTAAAACAACCCTTCTCCCTATTTCGTGTGTAATAGTTATTATTTTTATGAATTTACTGGAACAGCAGCATAGTTTATTCGCTACTGTTCTAACTTTTAAAAATAATGTACCATTTGTAACAGCCGCCATTTTTTCTGGTGTTGCAATTATATTTTCGTCAATTGTTTTGTTGGGGTTTACAGATTTGGGCATCTGGGCTGTTATCCTTTCTCAATTAATAGTTCAACTTGCCTATAATAATTGGAAATGGCCATATGAAGTCACCGAGAAAATGCTGCATGTTAACTATTTTAAATTATTGTTTGAATGCTGCAGCATAATAATAAAAAAGGGTATAACTAATGCAACAAAGTGAAGTTTTTACTATTCGGAATAATTTTTTAAAAACTGACAATATTAAGTCAAAAAAATTGTTAGGAGTAACAGAAGAAAGAAAACCAATGGTTTCGATAGTTATACCCACTTATAATCGGGTTAATACATTAAAAAATGCTGTTACCACAGCCCTTAAGCAGGAAGATTTTTTTGATTATGAAATTGTAGTTGTAGATAATGATAACTCTGAAAATAACGATGTTCTGCAATTTCTTGAAGGAATTAAATCAGATAGAATTAGCTATTATAAAAACGAAGAAAATATTGGTATGGTAGGAAATTGGAATAGGGGCGTATTTTTGTCTCAAGGAAAATGGGTGACAATTCTATGTGATGATGATTTACTACATCCAAAATTTTTAAAAATAATGATGGGTATCATTGATAAAAATATAAATTTAAATTTTTTATTATCACGATATCAATTATTCTCACATGCTGCTGATTTAATTCAAAAAAGTGATGAAATTGATGTCGCTATAGAAACATTGTGTCATTCTGTAAATAAATATGAGCTCTTATTTGGTAACGTTAATTGTTGCATAGGTGCATTATTGAAAAAAGAAAATGTTCTAAAAATAGGAGGATTTTCTGACGAATTATATCCGTCATATGATCATGCATTTACAAAACTTTATATCTCTGAATTTGGGGGAGGGATGGTTGTAGAAAAAAAACTTGCATACTATAACAAATCATTAAATACATCTTCCGATCAGAATGTGAGATTAAAATCGATTGAGAAAGATCATTTGATAAGCAAGAGTTTCATTAAAAAAGAATTTAACAACAGTTTGATTATTAAAAGAATGCATGAAACCTTATTAATGAATTATTTTAAGCAGATTATAGTTGATGGAAAAATGAAAGACGAATTAAGAATGCATGTTTTTAAGGGTAAGCAATATCCAAGTATTCTTAAAGTGAAAATTATCAATAAAATTGCATCTTTTCTAATGGAACCTTTTGCAAAGAATAGATCTGTTTTTTGAAGAAAATGATATATTTACAATCGTTAAAACAGCAAAAATAATAGAGTTTTCGAAAGGAAATAAATGCTTACAAATTCAACAATTCTTGTAACAGGTGGAACTGGTTCTTTTGGGAACAAATTCATAAAAATGACCTTGGATAAATATAATCCAAAAAAGATTATTGTGTATTCTCGTGATGAGATGAAGCAATGGGACATGGAAAAAAAGTTTAATAATGATCCAAGACTTAGATTCTTTATTGGTGATGTTCGCGATAAAGAACGTTTGTATAGAGCTCTTGACGGGGTTGATTATGTAGTACATGCCGCAGCTTTAAAGATAGTTCCTGCTGCTGAATACAATCCTTTTGAGTGCATCAAAACAGTCGTTAATGGCGCAATGAATGTTGTAGATACTTGTATTGATAGAGGAATTAAGCGATGCGTGGCATTAAGTACTGATAAAGCTTGTAACCCAATCAATCTTTATGGTGCCACAAAACTATGTTCAGATAAAGTGTTTGTCGCTGGTAATTCTTATGCCGGTGGACACATAACACGATTCTCTGTTGTTCGGTATGGTAATGTTATGGGATCCCGTGGTTCAGTAATCCCATTTTTCAGATCTATATCTCATACCGGCAAATTACCGGTAACAGATGAGAGAATGACTCGTTTTATGATTACTCTTGAACAGGGTGTCGATCTTGTTTGGCAGGCATTTGATGATATGGAAGGTGGAGAAATTTATGTAAAGAAAATTCCATCTATGAAAGTTGTTGATGTTGCGCATGCAGTCAGTCCAGATGCAAAAATTGAATATGTTGGTATCAGACCTGGTGAAAAGCTTCATGAACAGATGATTTCTGCTGAAGATGCTATGACTACATATGAATATGGCAGTTATTTTAAAATCCTGCCCTCTATTCATGGCTGGTGTAACGATTTTAAGAGAATCAAAGATGGAAAACGATGCGCTGATGGCTTTGTTTACTCTTCAGATAACAATTCTGAATGGATGAGTGTTGAAGTTTTACAGAATTGGATTAAAACCGAATATTCTGATAAGAAATAATTTTTAAATTGGAAATAAATGAAACTCGGATTAGGTACTGTTCAATTTGGTCTTGATTACGGAATTTCTAACACATCTGGAAAAACCAGTTTAGAAGAAGTTAGGAAAATCTTATCTCTGGCAAAGAAGTCTGGTATCAGATTACTTGATACTGCTGCTGCATATGGAGAATCAGAGTCGATTCTAGGTAATACTATTGAATCAGCTTCTGATTTTCGCATTGTAACGAAGGTCAAGGGTAATCATGATGTCCAATCAAATGACACAAGTATTTCAATTGTTCAGCAATCTCTTGACAAATTAAGAGTGACTTCGTTGTACGGGTGTCTCTTTCATAGTGTTGATGATCTTTTGAATAAAGATGGTGAATCGTATTATAAGAAAGTTCATAAACTAAAAGAGGATGGAATCATCCAGAAGATTGGTGTATCGATTTACAACAGCAAAGAAATTGATTCATTGCTCAGCAATTTTGATTTCGACATTGTCCAGATACCTATAAATATTTTTGATCAACGGTTAATTCAATCCGGGCATCTTTCACTGCTGAAAAAGAGGAATATTGAGATTCATGCACGATCAATATTTCTTCAGGGGTTAATGTTTCTGGATGCATCTAAGCTGGATACGTTTTTTAATACGGCAAAACCTTCAATCATTCGATTAAATGAACATGCCGCATTGAATAATTTGACAATCTCACAAATCGCACTAGGTTTTGTTAAGAATTTATCTGAGATTGACACTATGTTAATGGGCGTTAATACTGTTGAACAGTTGACTCGAAACATTAACGATTATAACTACTCTATCGATAATTGCTTTGATTATTCTGCATTTGCTATATCTGAAGAATCAATTTTAAATCCATCAAAGTGGCCTAAACGGAGATAATAGTATGTTAGCTGCAATAATTCAGGCTCGAATGGGCTCAACTCGTTTTCCAAATAAGATTTTCGAAAATATTTCAGGGACTCCGCTTATTGAGCATGTTGTCAATCGCCTACTTCCTTCGAAAACGATAAAAAAAGTTATTATCGCAACTACTCAAAATCCAAAAGATGATGTTCTGGTGGAGTGGTGTGCAAAAAAAAAGATAACCTTTTACAGGGGCAGTGAAGATGATGTGCTTGGCAGATATTATGGTGCCGCGGAGAATTTCGGGGCAACAGAGATAGTTCGTGTTACAGCTGATGACCCGTGTAAAGACTGGAGAATTATTGACAGTGTAGTAGATCTTCTTAGAAAAGAAAAACTTGATTTTGCGTATAACAATAAGCCACCATCTTTTCCTGAGGGTGTTGATACAGAAGTATTTACTTTCGATGCAATTAAAAAATCATACAAGAATGCGAAAGATCAGTTTGAACGGGAACATGTAACGCAATATATGTATAGGAATCCAGGTCTTTTCAAACAGATGAACTATTCATTTGGTAAAGACCTTTCACATATTAGATTAACAATTGATACACAAAAAGATATAGAGTTCGTTAGAGAAATATATAAAGAATTGTATAAACCCAACGGTTCACCATTCAGTTTAGATGAATTATTAATATTTTTATCTTCGAGGCCTGAATTGCTGGAGATTAATTCGGGAGTCGCACGAAGTGCTATGTATAGCAAAAAGGAGTGTTCTTAAATGAAAAGATTCGGAGATTTAGAGCGTAAGTATGTTTTAGAAGCATTAGACAATGAGTTCAATACTTCTTTGAATAATGTTTTTAATGCACGTTTAGAAAAACTATTTGCAGAATTTTTTGGTGTTAAATACGCTATCGGATTTGTCAACGGAACTGCTACTTTACATACAGCTCTAGCTGCATGCGGAGTAGAGCGAGGTGATGAAGTGGTTGTACCTCCATTGACAATGTCAAGTCCTGCAATCTCTGTACTGCAAAATGGATCTGTTCCAGTATTTGCAGATGTAGATAAAGAAACTTTTAATATTCTTCCTCAATCTATCGAAAAAGTAACAACCAGTAGGACAAAGGCGATAATGCCTGTTGCTTTATATGGCCTTTCTCCTGATTATGATGCAATTCGTAAAGTCACAAAAAAGCTCCCTATTATAGAAGATAATGCAGAATGCTTTTTAGGAACATACAAGGGTAAGCTTGTTGGAACATTTGGGGAATTTGCCAGTTTCAGTTTTCAGGCATCAAAACACCTTACAACCGGTGAAGGTGGAATGCTGGTTACTGATAATGAAGAACTAGCTGACAAGGCAAGAAAGTTCTCTTGTTTAGGATATGCAAGTGTAAGTTCCAAAAAAGGTAAAATTTCCCGGGAGGACATTCAGGATCCAAAATATAGCAGACACGTTTCTGTTGGTTTTAATTACCGCATGTCAGAAGTAAATGCCGCAGTTGCTCTTGGACAACTTGAGAGAGCAAAGGAATTGGTTCAGATACGTTTGGATGTTGCAAAGATGTTTGATCAGGCTGTCAAAGGTTTTTCATCTGTAATACCTCAAAAGGTTCCTGCTGGTTATGTCAATTCCTATTGGACATATGTAGTTTTTTTGAATACTGACAAGCCAGAAGAAGATTGGTACAGTTTCAGAAAATTATTCTTAAAGAATGGTGGAGATCCATACTATGCTGCATGGAAGCTCTCGTATACAGAACCACTATTTCAAGACACAATTCAAAAAATGGAAGGTGTCTGGCAGCGCTATGAAAAGGGTTTATGTCCGAATGCTGAATATTTGCAACCAAGACTTATTCAATTAAAAACAAACTATTGGGAACTTGATGATGCAAAACGTCAGGCAGAAATTTTGAATAAGACCTTGAAAGAATGGGAATCATGACAAAAGTAGTAGTTACTGGTGCTGCAGGGATGCTCGGCTCGGCAGTCATTGACTTTTTTCAGGATAACTATGAGGTTGTTGCTACAGATATCGCCAAGGGTTATGAATCTGAGCGTATTCGATGGGTATGCCTGGATCTTCAAAACGAAGTGGAGTTATCGAAGTTCATTTCCACTGAGAAGCCGGATGTAATCATCCACTGTGCAGCATTAGTCAATGTTGACGGTTGTGAAAAGAATCCTGCTTTTGCTCGTGCTATACATAAAGGTACTACAGAATCTATAGTAAAATCTTTAGCTGGAACAGCATGCAAAATTGTTTATATTTCAACCGATTCGGTATTTGATGGCCAGCGAAATGATCCTTACAAAGAGCAGGATCAGATCAATCCGCCAAATATGTATGCATTAACAAAAGCAGAAGGTGAAGAGGTTGTAAAGTCATATCATAAAGGGTTAATTTTAAGAACAAACATTTTTGGCTGGAGTAGAGCAGAAAAGATCAGTTTTGCTGAGTGGGTGCTAAAAGGTATTGTGAGTGGAGATACACTTACAATGTTTACAGATGTAAAGTACACACCCATTCATGTTACTCATCTTGCTGAGGTGATTCACAACTGTATACAGAAGAATTTAAGTGGTCTATACCATGCGACAGGAAGCACAATTCTTTCCAAATATGATTTTGCAAAGAGCGTTGCAGACAAATTCGGATTATCATCATCAATGCTTATTCCATCAGTAGTTGATGATGCTGGATTAGCAGCAAAACGGCCGCGTAATATGGCTTTAAACAATTCAATGTTACAAAGCAAAATTGATTTCACAATTCCAGGAGTTGACAAGGGTATTGAACTTCTGAAATACCAAATTGACTCTGGCTGGCTGCGTAAACTCAAAGGCCGTACAATTAAGAGTAATTATAAATTCTGGGAGTCATAAAGAATGAAATTTCAGATTGGAAAATTTACAATAAGTCCATCAGATCCAACTTTTTTTATTGCCGATGTTGCAGCAAATCACGATGGTGATCTGGAACGGGCAAAAGATCTAATTTATATGGCTGCAGAAGCTGGAGCAGACGCTGCAAAATTTCAGCATTTTGCAGCTGAAACAATTGTAAGTGATTACGGTTTTAAACATCTTGGAACACAGCAATCTCATCAGGCATCCTGGAAAAAAAGTGTGTTTGAGGTTTACAAAGATGCATCGCTGAATGTAAACTGGACACCGATTCTTAAGGAAACATGCGACAAGGCTGGAATTGTATTTTTTACCTCTCCATACTCTTTTGAATTGGTTGATGCAGTTGACCAGTATATCCCAGCATATAAGATCGGATCAGGGGATATTACATGGTTGGAAATGATTAAATATATGGGTAAAAAGGGTAAACCATTACTTTTGGCAACTGGTGCTGCTACTTTTGATGAAGTAAGGATTGCAATGGATGTTGCTCAATCTTGTACAAAAGAGATTGTATTAATGCAGTGCAATACTAATTATACTGGATCACTAGAGAATTTTAAATATATCAACCTGAACGTACTCAAAATTTATAAAGAAATTTATCCGGATGTTGTGCTTGGGCTTTCAGATCACACTCCAGGTCACACTACAGTTTTGGGTGCAGTAGCATTAGGTGCTCGAGTAATAGAAAAGCATTTTACTGATGACAGAAAACGAATTGGTCCAGACCATGGGTTTTCAATGGATCCCTCATCATGGAAAGAGATGGTTGAGAGGATAAGGGAAATGGAGCTGTCATTAGGAAACGGAATAAAGCGTGTTGAGGAAAATGAAGAGCAGACAGTTGTGCTTCAGAGAAGAGCAATTAGGTTGAAACGACAAATTTCGAAAGATAGTGTGTTAAATCGAGATGATCTTGAGGTTTTACGACCATGTCCTCAAGATGGATTACCACCATACTTTCTTGATAAAGTGATAGGGAAGAAGGCAAGCCGTGATATGACTGCTGGGGAGCATGTAAAATGGAGCGATCTGAATTAGCCATTGTCATTCCTGCCTGGAATGAGGAAAAATCAATTGCACGAGTAGTGCAATCGGTTTTATTATATGGAATTGCGATTGTAGTAAATGATAAGTCATCCGATAATACTGCGCAGTATGCTCAAGATGCCGGTGCTAATGTTGTTAATCATATTGTAAACAAAGGGTATGATGGCGCATTGAACAGTGGTTTTAAACGGGCGTCTGAACTTGGTTGCAAGTACATAATTACTTTTGATGCAGATGGGCAGCATGACTTTAAGTTAATCCCAACTTTTTGTAAACTTTTTGAAGAGGGAAATGATCTGGTTGTCGGTATCAGACCTAAAGCTGCTCGTTTCGGTGAATTTGTTTTTTCGGTTGTTACCCAAATTAGATTTGGCCTTAAAGATCCATTGTGCGGTATGAAAGGATATCGGATTGAAGTCTATAATAAACGTGGCTTCTTTGATTCATGCAAATCCATCGGAACAGAATTGACAATTTGGGCACTTCGAAATAAATACAAATTAGCCCAATTGCCGATACCAATTCATGATCGGGAAGGGCAATCCCGGTTCGGGAAAATTATCAGAGCTAATTATATGATAATTACTGGAATGATACGAGTGCTCAGAGTCACTAAAGAACGGTAATTATCTAATTTCCAGTTTGATTTAGCTTATTATATGTATTGGATAATTGATTGCCAGGAACATCAGATAGAAAGTTAATTAATGAATTTATCGGTAATTATTGCACATTATGCTCCATATTATAGGGGTGACTACTATTTAGATCTACTCAGAAAAACGATTAATTCTGTTAGAGAGCAGAAGTTTGATGGTGTCATAGAGATTATAGTATGTGATGATGGTTCTTTTTGGAGTAAGGATTTATATACTTCAGATACTA
>JAAZBG010000299.1 GCA_012513915.1 Fibrobacter sp. | reverse complement strand
GGCGCAGTTGATCGCGGCGCAGAACCGTAACCTATTGAGCGCTAAGCGTTTCAAACCTCTTGACCTTATCACCCTTCGATAAAGCCTGCGAGGTTTTCAAAGCTTATCATCTCAATATCTTACGGTTTTGCATTCACGCCAACTGCGCCATTTAGGATAATACAGTTCATCTGAGTTTAGGAACATACGAGCGGTGCCAATCGTTTGTATGTTCTTTTTTGCATTTAGAGCAGTGTGTGACCATTGCGCTGACTTTCTGAAATATATCTCTGAAAACAATCAAGATAATTTCGTTATGTCTGTTACACCTGATATATTTTTTAAGGTCTTTTAGAAATAGCCTTTAATCACCGGGTTTATAGTACGTAACGGGACATCGTAACTGACACCCAAAAGCATTTTAGTTTATGAATAAAGTATGATCAGGCCTGCTCAAATTCTGTTGTTTTTATGTATTGTTTTTGTAATTATTATCGCAATCTCATTTGTTGATAAAACAACGGGATTTTGCATGTCGACAATGAACATTCGTACGCCAAAATTTTACTGGTCACAAAATAGTACAATTGCTTACAAGGATATTTCCCATATTGTTACGCTTGGGGATTCTCTTGACAATAAGGATGATGTTGCCGATGTGTCACCCGAGCGGGCAGAGGCCGTATCCGATAATACCGCTGCATCGAAGAAGTATGACAGGCTGATTGGCAGCATAGAATATCCTGATGGTAACGATACATTACTCTATCCTGTTTTCAGGGTGCTCAATTCGCTCACAACTACAAAACAGCTCGTGCATATTCTTCATTTTGGTGATTCTCAGATTGAGGGTGATCGGGTAAGCTCCTATTTACGAAACCAGTTGCAAAAAAAGTTTGGTGGTGCGGGGATGGGGGTGATACCGATTGTTGCAAATGGTCCGGCATCCCTGCCATATACGTACGAAATATCCAGCGGATGGGAACGGTACAGTGCTCAGGATAAAATTAAAAAATCTGATAATAATCACTATGGTATCTTTTTGTCATACTACAAGCTTAAATCCAGTGTTGTAAACGGCACAGATTCTTTTAGCGGATGGGTGAATTTAAAATGGCCTAATACCCGCAATCCACTCATAGCACGTTTTACAAACTGTAAACTGTATTTTGGCAATGTAACAGCACCATTTAATGTTGAGCTGGTTCAAAACGATTTGGTGTTGAACAAAAGAACAATTTCAAAGTCATCAGCGTTTGATTGTGTTACCTGGAAATTTAAACGTTCAGAGAAAAATCTTTACATTAAGCTTTCAGGTACTGAATCACCTGACTTTTATGGCGTTTCTTTGACATGTGACAGCGGTGTGTCGCTTGATAATGTACCACTACGCGGCAGTTCCGGACTTGAATTTACAAAAGCAGATCAGTTGTTTTTCAAACGGGTACTTAAAGATCTCAATGTTAAAATGCTCATTATGCAGTTTGGTGTCAACGTAGTACCTTATAAGACATCAAATTACTCCTTCTATGAAAAGAGTTTATCCAGACAATTGAGTTTTCTGAAATCGATTGATCGGAATTTACAGATAATTGTTATCGGTGTTGGTGATGCAGCGCGTCAGACAGAGAATGGCATTGAATCCTATCCGAATATAGAAAAAATCCGGGACGCTCAGCGCAGTGCTGCTTTTACAAACGGGTGTGCATTCTGGGATTTCTATGAAGCGATGGGAGGAAAAAACTCAATTTACAGCTGGGTACATGCTGATCCGCCACTAGCTCAAAAAGATTATACACACATGACACGTGCAGGAGCACGGATTGCCGGCGAACTTTTGTATAGAGCATTTATTGAAGAGTACACTGAATTTTCAACTAATGAAAACAGGGTCAAATCGTGAAAGACGGTAACTATCACATTACAGCAATCTTTGTAACACTAATGCTATTGTTTGTACATGCCGGAATGTATGGCACCGTTGACAGTCTGAATGTTCTGAATATAAGTGGCTGTACAAACTGGGATACCTTTAAAAACAAGATGCTAAATGTTCGCAATGATTCTACAATTAACGTCAGTATGTTTTTTACCGGGGATTCTCATGTGCAGGGAGGATATAGTACCAATGCAATTCGTGAATTGTTAAGAAATGACAGTTTCAATGTTGGACGCGGCTGTTCCTTTCCCTATAGTATTGCTAAAACAAATGGCCCGGAGGATTACACTGTCAGATCAAATGCTGACTGGACATATTCACGATGGGGTCAGGTGATATCAATTCCGCTGGCAGGATATGTTGTCAGCACAATTGATACTGTATTTTCCATGACATTTTACAATAAAAAAAAATATCCCCGGTATCCATTCAGATCCCTGGCATTGTACCATTCATCAGACAGTATTTCGCTCAGCAGTGATATCCCGCTTGATTCCGTTATCACGATAAAAAAAACAGATTGCCTTGTGGAATCATCACTATACTTTAGTCAACAAACTGATTCATGCACGATTAATTTTAATATTCATTCAGCAAAAGAGGAGTTTTCACTGTTTCTTATACGTCAGAAGGATACGTT
>JAAZBG010000298.1 GCA_012513915.1 Fibrobacter sp. | reverse complement strand
GTACCTATCATCAAGTAAAGAGGAGTTTTTTGCAAACCTTAACCATTATATGGATCTCGCAAAGGAATCCCTCGAAACCAAACGTACGGTAATCAGCAGATTGACAGAAGAAGGTCTTTTTCCTTACACAAAACGTTATTTGCGTCACTGGAACAATCATTTCTCGACAATCGGCCTGATTGGCATGAATGAGGCTGCACTAAATTTTATAGGTAAAGACCTTACCAATCCTGATGCACGTGAATTCGCAAAAGAGGTACTGCTTCACATGAGAGAGCGCCTTGTCAAATACCAGGAGGAAACCGGTCATCTTTACAATCTGGAAGCTACTCCCGGTGAAGGCACATCACACAGACTTGCACGCATTGATCACAGCAAGTTTCCGCATATGCTTATGTCTGGTGGTGATAGCCCTTATTACACAAACTCAACGCAGTTACCAGTTAATGCAACCGATGATATCTTTAACGCTCTTGATATGCAGGAAGAGCTTCAGCGGATGTATACCGGTGGAACAGTTTTTCATGCATTCATAGGAGAAAGCATCGACAATCCGCAAACGTGTGCATCACTTGTAAAGAGTATCGCAGAAAACTACCGCATACCCTATTTTACTCTTTCACCGACATTCTCTGTCTGTCATACTCATGGGTATATTAAAGGTGAACAATTTGCATGTGAGAAATGCGGACAGGAAACGGAAGTGTATTCACGAATCGTGGGATACTATCGTCCAGTAAAGAACTGGAATGATGGCAAACGGGCAGAATATGGCGATCGTAAAGAATTTGTGATCAGTGAATCAAGTGCACCGGAAATTATTGTACTCGATCCACTTACTGCAGAACCGGTTACCGCCTGATTACACCAGTAGTAAGTTAAGGTTAAGATTATCAGCCTTAACTTATTATTTTTAAGGGCATTACCCGATATTGAAAGTAATGCATTGCTTCGTTGTTTTAAATATCTTGTAAGTCTGCTTTATTTTACAAATAAAATATAACACATTTTTGTATTGCTTTTAATTTCCTCATTATCATGAACTTATCACTATTGCATACCGGCAGTTACAATAAAAATCTGCAGGAATCGAATTTCTTGTTTATTTTTTTTAAATGATGATTCTACCATATACGTATGTATGCAGTCAATGCAAATGTGTTAATTTACGGAGAATTGAGTAATGATTAGATCGATAAGGTCAAAAGTATGGTTGATCTGTATATGGGTAAGTGCAGCATCGCAACTGCAGGCTTCACAGAATGCCCCGGTATCGTCAAACATAAACTCCAATCCTTACGCACCTCAGAACCTTTACTCTCAATCCTCCGAAGCCCCCTCTGCAGCAGCAACAGAAACCCGGGAAAACGAATTTCAGCAGGGTCTCAATGCACTTTTCAGCCAAGATCTTGACACATACGATACAACATTCGCCTGGAGTACATCAAGAATTAACTCCGGTTGCTTTGAGCCCAAAGACTGGAACGACACAGCAAGAATTACACTTATTGATTGTGTTCGCAACAGATTTTATGTGCACCCCTTTGAAAATTATATCACGTCCGATTTTGGACAACGTGGTGCAATGTGGCATAACGGGGTTGATATTAAGCTTCAAAAGGGAGATACTGTTCGTGCTGCTTTTGATGGTATTGTACGGGTTCGTACATATGACCGCAGGGGTTACGGTAATGTCGTTGTAATACGCCACGCAAACGGTCTTGAAACGATATACGCACATTTGTCAAAAACCTGTGTGACTTCTCAGACAAAAGTCAAGTCCGGTGACGTTATCGGACTGGGAGGAAACACCGGGCGGTCGACCGGTAGTCATTTACATTTTGAAATGCGTTTCTATGGTCAGCCGTTTGATCCAAAACACATTATTGATTTCGAGAATTTCACAATAAAAAGTGACACGCTTGTTTTGACAAAAGCGAACTTTGATTATCTGATTGAACAGTCAAAAACAAAGTGGCATGTTATAAAAAAAGGTGAGACACTGGGCCATATTGCAATTAAATATCATACATCTATCAAGAAACTATGCACAATGAATAAAATTACTGTCAAAACGATACTTCGTCCAGGCCGTAAGATTATAGTTTATACCGCAAAACGCACCGACGATAAATTAACCCTTCAAACCAAAAACCTCGAATTGGGTTCGTGAAAGAACAGATTCCATTCGTGTCTATAGTACTATAGCTCAGCGATTTTGTTATATCTGTTTTGTGAACTTCTGCAAAAATTCACACGTGCGTTGTTCATGCCAGTAATAGCCGTTTTTGTCAAATCGAATAAATCCAACATGCCCTCCATGTTCAGGAGTTTCCAGGTAAAGGAACGCACTTTTCTCAGCGTTCTCCACCGGAAAGCAGTTTTTTGTTAAAGTGGGAAAACACTTTGAACATGCGGATTTCGAAATCCGATAGGAACCTTATAATATGAATTTTTAAGTAATGGCATACTGAAAGACAGTTGATCAATACTATGTGTGCAAACATATTTATCCTTGTCAAATCACTGGCGAACTCTACTGGCTTCTGATGATTCCTGTATTCAATTCTGAACGGGCATATAAAATGATGTCATTTTATTGCTCTTATTCAAATTTACTTAAATGTATTATTTTTATTATCACATTGTTTTATATGGTAGTTACACTGTTTATACTGATGCCATTTTATGTCATCACTTTATGCACTCATCATATTGACGTTTCCCTGATTCTGTGCTATATTAATAATGAAAGCAGTACAACAATTCCCTGACCGGATATTTTGCTGATCAGGGTTGCACAACACAAGGATCGCCTGTATGCCGAACATTTATACGTATTTTGACATCCGCCAATACTTACAGGATGATTTCGCTGAGCGCAAATCCCGGAATCCAAAATTCAGTCTGCGCGCAATGGCAGATCGTTTAAAGGTTAATTCTGCAACGATTATTCGTATAATGAATGGTGACCGAAATATCAGTAGTACTATGCTTCCGGTATTTATCAGCTACCTCGGCTTGCGCCAAAAGGAAGCTGAGTATTTTCGGGCACTGGTTCAATTTTGCCAATCAAAATCTGAGCAAAACAGACACACTGCCTACAGATCACTAATCATGATACGCAGCGGTATGACCCGCACTGTACCAGACGCTCATTACGAGTTCTATGAAAAATGGTTTTTTACAGCGATCCGTGAATATCTCAGAATACACCGTTTTGACAGTGACTATAAAAAGCTTGCGGCTTCTCTTGTTCCGTCAATAACGGTACATGAGGCCAAACGGGCAATCAACCTGCTTGTCAACCTCGGTTTTGTTGAAAAGAACAATGATATATACACCGTTAAAGAAAACAGCATTACTACAGGAGAGAAGTGGAATGGTGCAGCAATAAAAACATTTCAACAGCAGATGTTAAATAAAGCCATTGATGCCATGGATTGTTTCCCAAAAGAAGAACGTGACTTTTCCACCATGACAATGTGTTATTCCGAAGAGGGTTTAAAAAAAGTCCGTGATCTGTTAAAAAATACACGGGAAGAACTTTCCCGTATTGAAGAATCAGACAAAGGCGCAAACAGGGTATATCAAATCAACATGCAGACATTTCCATTGACAACTGCAACTAACCGGAGTTAATACTCAATGACTATCAATTTTTACAAACTGCTGATATCATGTTTACTACTGGCATTAACCTATTGCAGTACCACACCAATTGCAGGTTCTGAAACGACCAATGGCATTACTGTTGCAGTTGTAGACAATAAATTCCTAGGTACCACAACACCATCAAGTCGGGTTTATTGCTTCTCGTCAACATACAATCCAGACTCCGGAACCGGTTTTGCTGACACTGTTACAGCCGATACTTATGGAAGATTCACGATCTCTGATTGTCCACTGTCAACGTATACTATTTATACTTATTCTTCAGGTATTGATTCTGCAGCAATCATACAGAACATCAGTAATAGTAGTAATAAACCAGATACTGGTACTGCGTTTCAGGGTGTTGCATCCATTAATGGAACGACCTCGAATGATGGTGCTGCTATTGTCAATGCACTAGTGTACATACCGGGAACCCCTTTTATAACGACAAGTGACAGCAGCGGTACGTTCAGCATTCAAAATATTCCGAAAGGAACATTTACCATTCATTCATATCTCGTGAGTCGTTGGATAAAAGGCGTCATTTCTGATTCGGCAACGGTAAATCTATCAGAAGATACCGATAGATCAGTAACACTGAACCTTAAATAGGAACTGAAATACAAATACATAACGTTTACAAGCATGGCCATGATTGAGACGTCGTAAACATTTTAAATCTGGAGTGATTCTTATGAAGAAAATAATTGTATTAATAATTGCCGGCATAACCGCCGGTACAATCTGGGCCTGTCCATCACCATCAAACATTGAAGGTGTTGCATTTACATCACAGGAATCTATTGACCTGACAAAATTTAAAAGTCTGGGAACCAATGATACTCAATTTTTACGGGACAGTTCTGATGCTGGTATTGCAGTCCGGTACAGAAGTCACTATTCAAATGACGCGATGGTATTTGTCGGCAGTTATGGTCTGTCCTATCAGCAGTCATTAACGCTGAACTGCATGGGCATTATTGTTGATCCAGATAAATTCGAAGCGACGTCACTTACCAGGTCTAATTTTTATTTTGCCGATGCAGTCAGGGTTGAGTTATTATGGATGCGCGAGCAGGGTATCATTACTATCGATAACGAAACAATTACGGCAATATTCGATTCACTTGACAAATCAAGTAACGGTGGAGTTCAATACTGGACACTGCAGAAGCATGTTCTCGGTTATAATTCCTGGTACGATAAAGATACACAGTCAGGAGTCTGGGGAGTCGACAATGTCAACTCTGTTCGTTCTGTAAAAGCTGCAACATGTGCTGGAATTAATGCGGAATATAAGGCCTTTACTCAATCGATAGATCTGGTCGGCGTAAAAAACCTGTATCAACAATCCGCTCAAACATTCCGGATTACAAAAAACACTGCCACCTCTCTTACAATAATCCCGTGGAGTAATATTGACAATGTAAAAATCGTTACTACATCGGGAAAATTCTGTCCTGTACATATAAACGCTATTTCAGGTGGAGTCAGAGTATCATTCAATAGTCAGATATCTCCTGGTTTTTACTTTCTTAAACTTGGCAGTGGAGCAGCGGTTCATACTATTCCAGTGGTTATTGGAAGATAAATGATGTTTCCCGTAAACTATTGTGTGTCCGTGAAAATCAGTATTTCATTGACACACACCAAACTGATACTTCTATCAAACGGAAGATTTATAAACAAGTAGTTCTTTACCTCAAACTGAATCTGAATTGCACTACCGCCATTTTAATGTATCCCATTTCACAATAAGCCACACCTTTCAGTACGGGATTGTGATACTGTATAATTTGCATAACTTATTTCAATTCGATTTACTACAAAACTGTGCAATGACTTTTTTATTTTCCGGACAATTACAATAAATTCCCCACCTTTTTATAATAATACTAATAGCTTCGAGTAGTGATTTTTAATTATTTTAGAATTATTTGAATAAGAAGTTTTTGAGCTAAATTCCAGACTTGTGTAACATATCTGTAGATTAAACGGTTTAACAGGTAAAAGCAGAGTTCAGGTATAGTACACAATCTTCCAGGAGGAAACTATGGCTCGCAGCAGTTCAAGCTATATGAAAGCAGCACTTGGTGTCGTAATGATGGTTATTGTGGCGCTTGTAATTAATAATCTCAGTAAAAAAGCAGATATTAATGATTATGCGAAGTACAAAGCCGGTATAGAAAACAACAAAAAATTAGATCCTTTTAGTGAATCGCAGAAAGATTCCGTTGGGAAATTAATTGCAGGATTCTGGGTAAGTGATAAAGCTGCCGATAGTATCAATCCGGCAGTTTTTGATAGAATTGAAATTAAAGATAACGGAATAGTGTGGCGTGTAATTACGTATAAATTTCCACAGGATAGCGTCGACACTGCGGTGTTCACCCACGCATACACATCATACCTGAGAGCATTTGCATCAAACAAAGACAATGCATCACTGCTCACACTCGACAATAAGATTCTTCAACAGGTTTTTGCAGGGTACGATACCTGCTATGCAAATCCATCCCCTGATTCGACCTGGATTATTCGCCTTACAGAAAAAGGACTTGAGACGGGTGGCAAACTGTACACCACATTTGACACTGACGACTTAAGTAAATTCTTCCCCAATGGCGCGGTTAAAATGGTTAATGACATTACTATCGTTCAATGTAAAAACGGAGTTTCTCCTACGAATTTCCGTGATTTATCAATACTTCAAGCCACTTCTTTACAAACAAAAAAGGAGCCGCAATGAAATTAGGTTTGGTCGTAACCTGTGTTGCACTTGTATTCGCATTAGGCTGTCAAAGCAAACAGAAATGTCTTGAGAAATACCATTTCAGCAGTTGTGAGGAATTTCAAGAGGTTTTTTCCAAGACAAAAGATAATGATGAAGCATTAAAACTTCATTCAATCTCAATTGAATGCGGATGCAAGACAGAATAATACTTTTGTGCCATGATCATAATTGTTTTATGCAGTATGTTCATGGTGACAAAATAATAATTTTTACAGGTGTCGTAGTGCCGTGTTGTCAAACAGCTCAAAGAACCACCTGGTAATTACTGGTATCTGTTAATCCTGACCATGAACACAGGATTCTCTTCTGACAGACAGATCACAGGCCTTATCTTTTTATGATTATGTCTAAAGCAGCAGACGGGATCTGCAAACAGATATCTTTACACAAAAGTATTATTGTACGATTATCTTATTTGACCTTGACTTTCAACATTAGTCCGGGCTCCATGTAATATTTTATGCCTGATTCAGGCTATATAGCATCTGGATACTTAATCATTGTCGTTTAACGGAGATTTTCAACATGTCCAGTTTTTCATTTAAGGGCGGCGTTCATCCTCATAATGACGAGTCTCTTTCTCAAAACATGCCGATTGAAAGGTTTGTTCCCAAAACAGTACTTGTCCCTATGCAGCAACACATCGGTGCTCCGGCAAAACTTATTGTTGAGGAAGGCGCGATAGTAAAGAAAGGGCAGCTTATCGGTGAAGCTGGGGGAATGGTTTCTGCAAAAGTTCATTCTCCGGTCAGCGGAAAAGTTATTAAAATTACCGAGGCACTTCTCGCAACTGGACGAAAAGCTGCGGCAGCACTTATTGAAAATGATGACACTGATACATGGGTTGAATGCAATGCGTGCAGTAACTGGCAATCGCTTTCCAAAGCAGAAATTATTGAAAGGATCACTAATGCCGGAATCGTCGGCATGGGTGGTGCAACATTCCCGACACATGTTAAAATAAATCCCCCGGCCAACAAGAAGATTGACACACTGGTGATCAATGGTGTTGAGTGCGAACCATATCTAACAGCAGATTACCGCATTATGCTTGAACATGCAAAAGAGATTCTTGAAGGAATACGGATGCTACTTAAAGTTCTTGACATAAAAAAAGCAGTCATCGGTATTGAATCCAACAAACCCGATGCTGTAAATCAATTTAAAGAGTTAACAAAAGGCCAAAGCGACATTACTATTGAATCTTTTAATGTCAGGTATCCTCAGGGGGCAGAAAAAGTTCTTATTAAATCAACACTCAACCGCGAGGTGCCGCCTGGTGGTCTTCCGATGGATGTCGGTGTTGTTGTTCAGAACGTGGGCACAATGTTTGCGATTTACGAAGCAGTAAAGCTTGGCCGTCCTCTTATTGAACGCATAGTCTCGGTCACCGGCGAATCGATTACAACACCGAAGAACTTCAGAGCCCCGATTGGTTCTAATGTTGCAGAACTTATTGCAGCATGCGGTGGCATTAAAGGTAAAGCAGCAGAAATTATCAGTGGTGGTCCCATGATGGGGTTTGCGATGCATACTACTGATTTACCGGTAATAAAAGGCACATCCGGCATTGTCGCTTTACCTGAAGGAATTGCAAGTGGCGGTGATGAGTATCTCAATTGCATCCGGTGCGGCCGTTGTGTCAAGGCCTGTCCGATGGGATTACAGCCATTCATGCTTAGTCTGCTTGCCGAACAGCGTCAATATGAAACTACGAAAGAATACAACATCGATGCATGTTTCGAATGCGGATCCTGTACCTTTATATGTCCGTCAAGACGTCCGATAGTGCAGTTTATCAAAGCAACCAAGATGGTACTAAGAGGATAGTGTTTTTTGTAAATTATTGAAAGGATTGTAATATACAATGTCAACAACTACAGAATCAGTGAAACCTGCAGAGCAGCCTTTAGTTATGGCTGTTCCGGGTTCAGCATACCTCTCTGTCAGTCCGCATATTAAAAGTAAAGATTCTACTGCTGGAATTATGTGGACTGTCAATATCGCCCTTGCGCCGGCCGCGTTACTAGGTGCTTTTTATTTCGGTCTTCCCGGCATATTTGTGCTCTTCCTGTGTATCTCTAGCGCAGTTTTGTTTGAATATTGTTATCAAAAAATGACAAAAAGGAAAGTAACGGTTAATGATGGAAGTGCGTTTTTGACGGGCTTGCTTCTGGCGATGAATCTTCCGCCAACAGTTCCTTTTTACATACCACTTGTTGGAACACTTGTCGCGATTGTTCTTACAAAACAACTCTTTGGAGGACTTGGATTTAATCTTTTCAACCCGGCACTGCTCGCCCGTGCATTCCTGCTTGTATCATTTCCAAAAATTCTTACCACCTGGACTGAACCTGTCAATGATCTTATTACAAAAGGTGCAATCGATGCGGTTTCCCAGGCAACACCGCTTGGCTTACTTAAGCTTGAAGGCTATGATAAACTTATTGAAGCGTTCGGTGATAAGGCAAATTTATATGGTAGTTTACTGATTGGTAACAGAAGCGGTTGTATTGGTGAAACTGCTATCATTTTATTATTACTTGGCGGCGTGTTCCTTCTTGCAAAAAAGATAATCACCTGGCATACACCGGTTGCATTTCTTGGCACTGCAGCACTCATGGCATGGATCTTTGGTGCAAAAGTACATGGTGGAGCATTCTTTGCCGGTGATCCCCTGCTTCATCTATTAAGCGGAGGAATGATGCTCGGAGCATTTTTCATGGCAACAGACTATGTTACCTCCCCGATGACTTCAAAGGGAAAGATCATTTTCGGTATCGGCTGCGGTTTTCTTACAATGCTAATTCGACTCAAAGGCGGCTTCCCGGAAGGCGTCATGTTCTCAATACTTATCATGAACTGCTTCGCGCCAATGATCGACCGTTCATTCAAACCTGCTGTTTTTGGAGCAGTGAAAGTGAAAGGAAATAAATCATGAGTGAAAACATGGGTTCAAAAGAGATTTTCAACATTACCTGGAAGCTCGTGCTTACTTATATAATCGGAGGACTGCTGATTGTTGCTGTTTACGCAAAGACCATTCCGATTATCGCAAAAAATGCAAACGCAAAGAAAATGTCCGTCCTGATGAAAATGTTTGACGGAGCAGATAAAGTCGAGCTGCTATCAGAGTGGACTGCTGCAGATCATCCCGCAGAAATATTTAAAGTTTTTGGCAAAGACGGCGCACTCCTTGGATATGTTGTAGAGTCTTATGGGAAAGGGTATTCCAGTTTCATTCATACAATGCTTGCAGTTGACAAAGATCAAAAAATCACCAATATCAGTGTGCTCGGTCATGCCGAAACACCGGGACTTGGTGATGTTGTCGAAACACCCGATTTCCAGAAACGTTTTTATGGTAAAGGAGCTGCCAATATGGAGATTGTCAAATCAGAAGGAACCGACAAGATTCAGGCTGTAAGCGGTGCGACAATTTCAAGTCGTGCAGTAGTCAACGGGCAGCGTGACGGACTTATTGAATTAAGCAAAGTATTGCAGAATCAGGCAGGTGAATAATGAGCAGCGATTATAAAAATTCAGAACTGTTTTTCAGAGGAATTATTCAGGAAAACACCATTTTTCGTCAGGCGATCAGCTTATGTCCTGCAATTGCGGTGACATCAACGGTCAGGGACGGTTTCATGATGGGCATTGCGGTGCTATTTGTGCAAACCATGGTGAACATCACCGTTTCATCAATGCGTTCAGCAATACATCCGAGAATCCGTCTGCCGATTTTCATGCTGGTAATATCCGGCTGGGTAACTGTTACTGATATGTTGTGTGCGGCGTATGCTCCGGCAGTGTATGCGAAACTTGGATTGTATATTCAATTGATTGTCGCGTTTGCATCAATACTCGCGGCTGCGGAATCCTTTGCAAGTAAAAACAGTATTATAAAATCGGCCTTTGACGGCCTCGGGCGCGGTACCGGTTTTATGCTTGCTTTAGTAGCAATCAGCGCAGTTCGTGAACTCCTTGGGAAGGGTACGATCCTTGATTTTCCATTACTTTTTGGATCTAAACCGCTGCTTATCATGATTCTTCCAGCCGGAGGATTTATTACTGCAGGTTTATTGATGGCACTGTTTAACTATCTCGATCAAAAATTTTCGAAAAAAGCCGCTTAAGCGCAGGAGCATAAATCATGAGTCATGAATTTTTAAAATTATTTGAAATAGTGATCGCAAGTTCACTGATTAATAACTTTGTATTTACATGATTCCTTGGTCTCTGCATTTTCTTTGGTGTCTCAAAGAAAACTGAAACTGCTGTGGGTATGAGTATTACATTTACTGCAGTTATGATAATCAGTGCTGCGGCAAGCTGGATTATTTTTAACTACCTGATGGTCCCTTTACATCTGCAGTTTCTGAAGATTGTCGTCTTTATCGGGGTAGTTGCGGGTCTTGTTCAGGCAAGTGATACAATCATGAAAAAAATTGCTCCAGCACTGTTCCATAAACTTGGTGTGTACCTTGCGCTGATATCGACTAACTGTATCATTATTGCGGTGCCGATCATTAACGTTGACGAAAAACATAGTTTTCTCGAAAGTATAGCACTTGCTCTTGGCAGCGGCCTCGGTTTTGCAATTGCACTGATCGTTATGGCAAGTTTACGTGAACGTATGGAAGTTGCAAATGTTCCCAAAGTATTCAAAGGACTGCCGCTTGCATTTATCATCACCGGCATGGTCGCACTTGCATTCTCAGGTTTCTCCGGGCTGATTTCTCACTAAGTAAACTATCGAAGAATTACCTGGGGCTTTATTTTATTGGAGGAATAATGGAATACATAGATAGTGCAGTATCATTACTGCAGACAGGAATAGAGCTGACACGTACCATACTGCAGTTTGCCGGCTCTCACATGACACCGATTTTTGAAGCCGGTGTTGGATCTGCAATGAGCACCGAGGGCGCAGACAATATCAACGTACCTAAATTATTGACAACAGCGGCAACATTTCTTGCCGGTCTTGCACTTGTTTTTGGTGTAACGCTTGCATTGATTGCGAAATATTTCTATACAAAATCAGATCCAAAGGTAGAACAGGTTGAAGAACATCTGGCACATGCACATTGTGGTGCCTGCGGCTTCCCCGGGTGTCATCAGTATGCCGAAGCTGTAGTTAACAAACCGGATGTATCACCAGCACTCTGCACTCCTGCGGGTAAAGCAGCCGCAGCAAAGATTGCAGCTCTCACCGGTAAAGAGATGGGTGAAGCAGAACCGAAAGTTGCATTTGTCGCATGTCGCGGTGATACTGAAATGTCAAAGAAAAAATTCGAGCACCGCGGTGTTCCGGATTGCGTTGCCGCAGCAGCAGTGGGCGGCGGCGATAAAGAGTGTCCATTTGGATGTCTTGGGTATGGGTCATGTGAAGCAGCATGTCCATTTGACGCAATACACATTAATGAACGCGGACTTGCTGAGGTGGATTCATCAAAGTGTGTTGCCTGTGGTATATGTGTCAAGGCATGCCCGAGAAAAATCATTTCGATTGTTCCAAAGAACAAAAAGCCTATTGTCAAGTGTTATTCAAATGATAAAGGCCCAGCTGTCAAGCGTTACTGCAAAGCGGGATGTATCGGCTGCGGTCTATGTGTTAAAAACTGCCCGTCACAGGCGATCGAGATGGTTAAAAACCTTGCAAGAATTGACAACAAGAAATGTACCGATTGCGGCATTTGTGAGACCAAGTGTCCAACGAAGGCGATTCAACGGATTGTAATTAAAGTCTGATCAATAGACACTTTGTTAATTTACAAAGCGGTCTCCGGTGTGTTCTGCACTGGAGACCGTTTTTATATATTACCGTATTAATTGACAAACCAACTGCCCTCGAAACATATTATCAGCAGTACCCCTCAAGATCATCAAACATCTGGCTGGAAAACAGGATTTTCCTGAATTTCGCGAGGTCATCATGGAAGACGCGGCTGTTATCGTACACCTGAAAATCCTTCTTCAACATTTTGTAAATTGATGACGTTCCTTTACCCATACGGCTTTCACATTTACGGAAATACAGTGCCTGCAGCTGCCCGAGTACTTCAAGAGTGATAACATGTTTTGCATTTGATACCGACTTGAACGCTTTACGTGCCGCAATTGTTCCCATGCTGACGACATCCTGGTTTGATGCATTGCAGGAGATTGATAATGTACTGACCGGGTTTGCCAGCTGACGGTTTTCTGCGGTTGTTGATGTCGCAAGGTACTGTGCACCCATAAATCCCATGGTGAGCCCTGTAACCCCCGCAATCAGATGTTCCGGTAGCCCCTCATTGAGACTACTATCAAGGAGCTTATTGAGTCTTCGTTCCGACAATGTACAGATTTCAGAAACAGCCATCGCAAGCATATCCATGGCATACCCGATACTCTGTCCGTGGAAATTACCTCCGTGAATCACCTTTTTCTTTTCAGGAATAATAATCGGGTTATCATTTGATGAATTTGCTTCTATTTCAACCGTTTTTGTCACGGAGTCAATAGCCTCACATACCGGTGCGAGTATCTGCGGTATGCATCGTATCGAATAGACATCCTGAACGTTGATACTTGTTTCGTAAACAAGCCCGTCAGTTTCCTGATTTCTGATCAGATCGTGCATCTCGCTGCGCAGCGTGATATTATTTGACCCCTTATACAACTTGCGAATGATATCGGCAATTTTAACCTGCCCCGGATGAGGCTTTACACTATGCAAGTCTTCATCAAAGGCATCATCGATACCGCCGAATATTTCAACCGCAAAGGCTGCATTGACACATGCGATACGCAGCAGTTTCTTTGCACCAAACAGTGCAAATGCCCCGATAGCAGTCATTGCGGCAGTTCCGTTCATCAGAGCAATGCCCTCTTTAAATGACAAGCGGTAAGGAGTGATACCGGTATCACGGAAGATATCGGCGACAGGACGTAGTTCCTTTTTGTAATACGCTTTTCCCTCACCGATAATCGCCAGTGCCATATGTGCAAGATGGATAAGATCTCCTGATGCACCCACGCTGCCGCATTCAGGAATGTAGGGTGCAATACCGGCATTGATCATATCACGAATATGTTCCAAAAGACTTATTCTCACCCCGGAAAAACCTTTGGCAAGCGTATTTAACCTGACCGCCATCACTGCTAAAGCAATATAGGGTTTCAGAGGATCACCAAGACCCGCTGCATGGCTTTTGATAAGGTTGATCTGAAGCGCCTCGATCTCGTTATCATTGATAATTTTGTTACACATTGGTCCAAATGAGGTATTTACCCCGTAAATAATCCGTTTTTGTGCAACTTCGTTTTCAAGAAAATCCCTTGATGCCTTGCAACGGGCAAGAGCATCATTATCGATCGAAACTGTTTTATCACCAATCCCTATGGCGACGATGTCTTCAACGGTAAGATCTGCACCTGTAAGTTTCACCTGAGGTCTTGTTATCATGCTGCTGTTTCCTTTTATTGAATATCCTGCACCGGGCGAATCAACACATAGCATCAGTTTATGACGATTTTGCCATTTAGATCCGTAAAATAGAAAATAGTACCTCAGCTTAATGTTTTCCACCTTTTTTTAATTTTTTATCTTGCGGGAATGCGATTGTTGATTTAGATTTTGTAGAGTTAAAGAATTTCCGTTTAAAAATTTTTATTCACCTTAGATAACATCTACAGCACATCGGGAATACTTATGCCTATAAAATGGGAAATCATTGAATCATCAATTGATCGTATTGTTCTGAGGCCGCTATTCGACCGTGACGAATTTATACCTGTTATCAAATTTAATCGCAGCGCGTATTCAAGACCGAGATGTATAAAACTTGTTGAACAAGCAGAAGGAGTTACACTTTCTGATAAAATTGATGAAAATAAACGAAGAATAAATTTATATACCTTTACTACGTTACCAGGCCTACTAATCCTCCCCTTGAATGTGGAAAAAGGATTTGGAACCAGTGATGAAGACGGTATTGTAGAAGCTGTAATAGAACCACCAACTGCAGATGTTCAATTTACCAATGGCAATACATTTAAAGTAAAATATGGACAGCAATTTCAATTACCCATAAACATAACAGGCCATACAGACAGGTCATTCTCAATCAATTTTTATGCAAATGATGACAACGATAATAATCGTGGTGAATTAAATAACATTCATTGTGGAAAGATTGATATAAACGTACTTGGATCTTCAGCAGTTGGATTCCGGTTAATCAATAATATCGATTCATTACCCAATGCACCAGTGGGATACGACCCTCCGGATTGGAATACCGCAGACCCCTCAAAAATTAAATTAAGTCAGGAACAAGCGAATATATACAATAATTGTGAAGGAGTCTGTTATGCGACCTCTGCATCACGGGCACAGAGAGCATACATTGATATTACCGGCTCAGGAGTAATTGACTTGACAGTCTCTAATAAAAACGTTGACCACCGAATCGCATCAACTCAGGGCGGATACGTTCCATTTATGGGATATGGTGCAGGGGGACCGTTTGCACGACATGGGTATGGCCAAACAGTTGACAATAAAGAAGTATGGAACGGAGACTTAAAACGTGGTGCTCTACTACAAATCTGGCATAGTGCAGACGCTGGAAATTTATTTGAAAGCGGTGGGCATTCGGTGATCTTTAGAAATTATCTATATGATGATAATGGTATAATTGATGCAATTGAATATACCGATTATCATGGAGGTATTAATGGCCTTACCGGAAAACCATTTTATAGAAACGTATGTGAATTTTCCAAAACAATTTTAGGCGTTAATCTATTGGATACACCATTATGAATACAGTATTAACATTAGTACTCTTAACAGTTATGATTATACCTAACTCTGCTAACAGTCAGGTCGTTAATGTGTCGTCAATACCGTCAACAATACTTGGAAAATGGGAATGCAAAAATAGTCTTATTAATCCGAATAAACTTGACGTTCGTTATCGTGTATTTGAACATTGCAGGGACAGTTATGAAATAACCCGTTTTCCAAATACAGTTATTACCATGCGTAAGAACAATCTATTCTCGGGGATTAGAATTCGCGAATTTGATTCGCTCTTTCACATTATTGATACTTGTTATCCTGTTGCTCAAATAATCACTGCTAAGAACACAACCAGAGATACCTGTATCTTTGTTCAAAGTTATGGTAAAAAAAATAAATATTACTATCACATCAGAAAATTCCGAAATGACACCCTAATCATTGAGGATTCCTATCTCTACATTAGAGTTAAAAACAATACATCAATTAAAAATTTATCATCTCCAGGTAGAATAAGGTGCAAGCAAAATTGAATATAGGTATGCCTGAAGATATCGGTAAAACAAGCCAGTGCTATGGAATAAGTTTTCTTACAACACACTTTTACATTCCAAAATCAAAGTAAAAATATTACTTTTAATAACCTGGCCTTAAAAACAGACTGTTGTGTTGTATACCGGTAACCTGGTCTCACAAACACTAACAACAACGCGGGTATTTACGGAATTGAGTCGTTTTGAAAAAAGTTCTGCTTGTAAGCATCAATAAATGTGTCTACCCCTACCCTGTTTATCCACTCGGGATCTCGCATCTTGGTGCTGCATTATCGAACCGTAACTACGATGTCGTTTTTTTTGATCTGGGGGTCAGCGATCAGCAGCTTGAATCAAAAATATGCGAATATCAGCCTGATTTTGTTTGTCTCTCCATGCGTAATATTGATGATATCCGTATTGATAATCCGGTGTATTTCATTCCGGAACTGGAAAAAACAACGTTACGGGTGCGAGCTGTTTGCAAGGCACCGGTCATTATCGGCGGCAGTGCATTTTCACTGTTTCCCGGAGATCTTTACAATTTAACCGGCGCCGATTATGGTATTGTCAGTGAGGGAGAAGTATCGCTTGTCATGCTTCTTGATACACTTTCCAGGGGATCATTCTCACATGATGACTTAACTTCGATCCCTGGCCTGGTATTCAGGAACAGTTCAGGAATACAGTGTAATCCATGCAAGAATATTGATCCCGATAAAATCCCCGATGCACTCAGAGAACCATCATTTGAATCGTACTACAGCGAAAGCAGCGGGGTGATCAATATCCAGTCACAGCGCGGTTGCCCGTGCCGGTGCTGTTATTGCACCTATCCGGTCATTGAGGGGCGTGTACCCCGATACCGTCCTGTAAAGAACGTCGTTAATGAGCTCTTGGAATCGAAAAAACGGGGTCACTCCTATTTTTTCATGGTTGATTCGGTTTTCAATACAAGTAAAGATCACGTTTACGCATTTTGTGAAGAACTGATCAGTCGCAATATACAAATAAAGTGGAGCTGTTTTCTTAAACCATCCAATCTTGATGAATCCATGATGGCAATTCTGGCAAAAGCAGGACTGACCCATATCGAGTTTGGCACCGACAGTTTCAGCGATACTGTTCTTGACGCATACGGCAAAGACTTTACATTTAGGGATATTTATAATGCAAGTGAGTGGGCAAGAATTAACAGTATCAACTATGCGCACTTTTTAATATGCGGCGGTCCTGGCGAAACCGAAACGACATTAACTGAATCATTTATAAATTCCAGACAGCTCAAAAAGACTGTTATTTTTCCATTTGTCGGGATGCGCCTGTATCCTGACACAGCTCTTTACAAAAGGGCTCTTGATGAGCATTTAATCACAACGGACACAAATTTACTGGAACCTTTTTTTTATATCGCACCATCAATTACAAAAGAAACAATCAACACACTGCTGCAGTCATTCCATGAGCAGATGCCCAACTGGATGATCGATGATGCACCACCGGAATTAGTTGCCATTATGAAAAAACTTAGACAAAAAGGTATTCAGGGCCCCTTGTGGGAGTTTCTTGTACGGTAAAGGAGGTAAGAACGGCCTCACCCCCCGGCCCCCTCTCCACAAGTGATAGAGGGGGAGCAGGAAATCAGGCCCGCTTTGCGGGTTTAAAAAGTTCTTCTCCCCCTCTGCCGCTTGCGGAGAGGGGGCCGGGGAGTGAGGCTCTTTCATAGTATGACAAAACAAATTATTCTGAAAAACTACCGGATACTCAGCGCAGCGGGAAATCTGGAACAAACATGCGATTCACTTTATAACGGGATTTCATCAATTAAACCAGGCCCGTGTTTCGGGGTTAATGTTCCTCATGCTTCGTTTGATGATATCACCTTACGCACACTCGAAAATGCTCTACATGCACTATCATTTTCACCATCATTTACTGGTGATCGCCTGCTCTTTATCTTTGCAGCTGCGAAAGGCGAGTTGACATCACTGGAACAACATTATAGAAGTGATACATCAAATGATATTTGTGAATCGCTCCTTGATATGCAATGTATTCGTGCAGTTAAAGCGCTTGCAATCAATCCGGTCCATACAACCATTATGTCAAGTGCATGTGCGTCAGGTGCTGTCGCGATTGACTATGCAAAAGAGCAGCTTATGCTCGAACGATACACTGATGTAATCATTTTCGCTTATGATACGATTTCGGAGTTTGTCACAAAAGGTTTCAATGCACTTAACGCACTCAGCCCGGAACCTGCCCGACCATTTGACAAAACACGAACCGGTCTGACCCTCGGTGACGGAGCCGCGATTGCACACCTTACTTATGAGAATGTGTCACAAGGTGACATTGTCATCTGCGGATCAGGAACATCCAATGACGCCAACCACCGCACGGGTCCATCACGAACCGGTGATGGTCTCCACAGGGCAATAGCCTTTGCGCTTGACGATGCGCACATCACCCCGGATAAAATTGCAGCAGTAAAATGTCACGGTACGGCGACAAACTACAATGATGCAATGGAAGCAAAAGCACTCTTCAGTACATTCGGTGAAAATATCCCCCCAACGTTATCGCTAAAAGGTGCAATAGGTCATACAAGCGGTGCCGGATCACTGCTTGAAATCTGCCTGAGTGCTGAATTTATCAAACGGGGAATGCTCCCTCCCACAATTGGTTTTTCAGAACATGGCGTCGATGAACCAGTAAAGATCAGCGCATCAAGTCAACCCATTGACAAAACGCACATACTTTGTCTGTCTGCCGGTTTTGGCGGTCTTAACTGTGCGGTTATCCTGAGAGAGGTGCTGTCATGAATACCATGTATATCAACGGATGCGGTGCTATAACAAACAGCGGTATTTATTCGGTGACATCACACAAACTCTGGGATCCATCACAGGTAACGATTGATTCGATCCGGCGGGATCAGGTGCTTGGTACACCCCTGCCACTTTTTGGCAAACTCGCATTCCCCGACAAACTTGCGTTCAGTGCGGCATCACTGGCCCTTGTGGGAATCACTGAACTGCCACAGGAGCGCAGTGGAATTTCGATTGCAATTCCTTACGGATCACTTACGACCGATATGTTTTTTATGGAATCGGCCCTTGGACCATTACCAAGCCCGGCTTACTTCAGTGCCACCCTGCCATCATCAACAATCGCCGACATTGCAATTTATTATAAACTCAAAGGACCTGACCGGGTCTTTTGCGGGGGAAGTTCCCCTGTATATGATGCACTCACGGCAGCATCAGATCTCCTAACTCTCGGGAAAGCATCCATCGTTCTTTTTTGTGCTGTCTGGGCGATTGATCCGGCAAACAGAAAGAAACTGAACAAATCCACACTTATCGACGACGCGGCTTTTGCACTGCTTTTGTCATCAGAACCCATCAGCCCACAAGCGCAGCCGTGCAAATTGGTTAATCCGCTGGTTACATCAGCAGAAAACCCCCGGAATGATTACAATTTCTGTCTAAAAGCCGTTGAGTGTTTCAGAAGTAAAAAGAAAGGTGTAATTCCATTTACGGACAATTGTTCTGGAAATTATTTTGAGATATTGTAGACAGTAGATTTTTTCTACTTACTACTTACTACTTACTACTGGCTACTTCAAAAAGGACAACAAATGGATCAGTTGATGGACGAACTCAAGACAAAACTTATTTCCCAGCTCAAGCTCAGTGATGTTACACCTGCGGATATTGATCCTGACGCCCCACTTATCGGCGGAGGACTCGGGCTCGACTCTATCGATACACTGGAAATTCTCGTGATTCTTCAAAAGGATTATGGTGTAACTGTACCGGATGTCAATGCCGGACGTAAAGTTTTTGCATCACTGCGGACACTTGCACAATATATCACCGATAACAAGGTTAATAACTGATTCATGAAAGCACCTGTTTACATTGCAGGAATGGGTACAATAAGCGCCGCCGGAATGGATTGCGAAAGCGGTTTCAAATCAATTATCAGAGGTGATGATAATGTATTGCCATTAACACAGTTTGAATCAGGGTTGAATAGTACGCCTTTATGTGCAACAGTCAACGACGATGTCGACAGCCGGTTTACAAATTCATTTCGTTCCCTGTCGCTTGCCCGTGTAGCTGCCACTGAAGCAATGAGCGGACTAACCGACAGGGCCGGCTTAAAAATCGGTATTGTCGCGGCAACAACGGTTGGTGGCATCTCGGTCACCGAGCGGATTTATGAGCAACTAAAAAAAGATCCGACCCTGAATATTAAAAGCCGCGACCTTGCAGTACATGAACCGTGTGTAATTTCAGCAGAGATCTGCCGTGATATCAACGCAAGCGGTTTTCATACTGTGTCAACCGCTTGTTCAACCGGGATTCATGCAATTGGTATGGCAAAACGGTTAATTGATAAGGGTATCTATGATGCCGTCCTTGCGGTTGGTACTGATGCATTGTCATTACTTACAGTACGGGGTTTCGGAAGTCTCACGCTGCTTGACCAGAACGGATGCAGACCCTTTGACAAAAGAAGAGCCGGTATCAGTCTTGGTGAAGGAGCCGGGGCAATGCTGCTTGTCGGTAGTGCACATCGTAACAGATGTAAGAAAGTTTATGCTGTTGTTAACGGATGGGGTGCATCAGCAGATTCATTCCACATGACAGCTCCGCATCCTGAGGGTGATGGGGCTATCAGATCGATGCAGGGTGCTCTCAACGAATCAGGGATTGACAAATCAGCAATCAATCTTGTTATAACCCACGGAACAGCTACACCGGACAACGATAAATCCGAAATAAAGGCGATACGTAATGTGCTTGGTACTGTGCCATCATTCTGTTCCATGAAACGTACCCTGGGGCATACCCTTGCGGCATCAGGAATAATAGAAGCAGTGTTCGGAGTAATGTCACTTAACGATAATGTTGTTCCACCAACAGGAGGCTTTGAACAACTTGATGACGAAATCGGAATTGCTCCGGGTACCCAGGCTATTTACAAACCGCTGACCCATGTGCTTAAAAATTCGTTTGGATTCGGTGGAAACAATGCGTCAGTTATTTTCTCAAAGGCAGATGTAGCATGAGTTCATATTTTGGAATCGCAGGAGCATCGTTAGTATTGCCATCAGTAACTCCGGATTGGAACGCATGTATTCCGGCATCAATGAAACGCCGTGATCCGCGGATCTGGCATATAGCATATAGTGCAGCACACAAGGTAATTAACGAAACAGGAATCAATCCGGCGTCAATTATTGCGGGAACCGCACTTGGTGCTCTTGATGAAACAAAAAACTTTCTTGATACTGTTTTTGATACCAGATTTGGCAACCCGCGTCATTTTATAGCGTCGGTGCATAACAGCATGGCTGGAAAAATCGCACTTGAGTTTCAGATCAAGGGACCGAATCTTACCGTTTGTGATGGTCAAAACTCACTGGCATCAGCGATTGCATCACTTGACACGCTGAATGAATCCGATTTTCCAGTGCTAGTGCTGCTCATTGATGAACACATACCGCTTCTTGACACACTACACCCGCACTTTTCGTCACTCTGTAAAGACTATCTTGAAAAGGACTGGATTGATGGGGCATTTGCGATGATCCTTGATTGTGATAGTGCGAAGAATACCAACAAGATCAGGGTGTTTGGTCCTTCAATCGCTAATGGTTCTGTAGATACGTCGATTCAATCACTCGCGAAGGACAATCATGTCACATCTGACATATCCATACATTCAACATCATATCTGGCTCCGGGCATAGCTGTATACAACCATTTATCTGAAGGAAAAGGCACCGGTACAATTGCCTCATATGCACCATCGAGCGACAGTGTTGCACTAATTGAGTTATATTGTACTTAATAAGGTGACAATGATGAAACAATGGATTATAGAATTTGGAGTACTATTTCTCGCGTTTTTTTATATAGGTTGTCAGAATACTTTACCACTCGCGCCAGAGCCACTTGCCTCAACAATAGAGTTTGCTGATAGTACCGATATAACAAAAATACTTGGTAATGGCACATATATGAATACAGTAAGTGGTGTTGGCGATGGTGCCATTAGCTACTCCAGTGAAAAACCTGAAATTGCCACGGTTGATGCAAGCACTGGCGAAGTAACATTAATTGGTATTGGAACAACGGTAATTACCGCAAATAAAGCATCGACTGATAGCTTTGAAGCAGTAAGCGCAAACTATACACTGACTGTAAAAGATAAAAACCTCTCAACTATTGTGTTTGCCGATGGTACCGATATAACAAAAATGACTGGTAAGAGTACATATACAAATACAGTGAGTGGCCTTGGTGATGGCGCCTGGCCTGACCGCTCAGAATTCCCGCTTTGAACAGTCCTTGTTATGATACCTCTCTATACCATTCAAAATCAATGCATTATAGTCTTTACGATCTATCACCTCAACAACTTCCTGCAACAGTGTCCTACTGTAATCTTTTTGACTCATATAAATCACATTGATAAACTCATTGATATTGAGCTGATTTTTATCTATTTTGATCTTATGTTCGGGCATCACCTTGAGCTTCATAGCCGATGTTATTTTATTGATGTTTTATAAACACATAGTAAGAGAAATTTTCGTATATTATTTAAAAGCAAGTAGTTTTTAACTCCTTGCCACCAATTTCGGAACGAAACCCAAAATCACCCTGTGCTCAACAAGGAACTAATGATGAGACAATGGATTATCGAATTTGGTATAATTTTTTTAACTTTTTTTTATATAAGTTGCTATAATACTTCACCACTCGCTCCAGAACCACTTGCCTCAACAATAGTTTTTGCCGATAGTACCGATATAACAAAAATGCTTGGTAATGGCACATACATTAATCCAGTGAGTGGTATTGGCGATGGTCCCATTAGCTATTCCAGCGAAAAGCCTAATATTGCGACGGTTGACGCAAACAATGGTGAAGTAACTTTAATTGGTGTTGGAACAACTATAATTACTGCACAAAAGGCATCAACTGATAAATTTAAAGCAGTAAGTGCAAGTTATACACTGACCGTAAAAGACAAAGCCCTCTCAACAATAGTTTTTGCCGATAGTACCGATATAACAAAAATGCTTGGTAGTGGTACATATATCAATCCAGTGAGTGGTGTTGGCGATGGTCCAATCAGCTATTTCAGCGAAAGACCCGACATTGCAACGGTTGATACAAGCACCGGTGTAGTAACATTAATTGGAGTTGGAACAACTGTAATTACTGCTAATAAGGCATCAACTGATAGCTTTAAAGCCGTAAGTGCTAATTATACACTGACCGTAAAAGATAAGAACCTCTCAACTATTGTGTTTGTCGATGGTACCGATATAACAAAAATGATTGGTAGTGGTACATATATCAATCCTGTGAGTGGTGTTGGCGGTGGTACAGTTAGCTTTTCCAGCGAAAATCCAAACATTGCGACGGTTGATTCAAGCACTGGTGTAGTAACATTGATTGGTATTGGAACTACTGTAATTACCGCTAATAAGGCATTAACTGATAGCTTTAAAGCAGTAAGTGCAAGTTACACATTGACCGTAAAAGATAAGAACCTCTCAACGATAGTGTTTGCCGATGGTACCGATATTACAAAAATGACTGGTAGTGGTACATATATCAATCCAGTGAGTGGTGTTGGTGGTGGTGTCGTTAGCTTTTCCAGCGAAAATCCAAATATTGCGACGGTTGATGCAAACACTGGCGTAGTAACATTACTTGCTATTGGAACTACTGTAATTACCGCACAAAAGGCATCAACTGATAGTTTTAAAGCAGTAAGTGCAAGTTATACACTAACCGTAAAAGATAAGAACCTCTCAACAATAGTGTTTTACAATGGTATCAATATAACAAAAATGATTGGTAGTGGTACATATATCAATCCATTGAGTGGTGTTGGCGGTGGTGCCGTTAGCTATTTCAGCGAATATCCAAACATTGCGACGGTTGATGCAAACACCGGTGTAGTAACATTAATTGCTATTGGAACTACTGTAATTACCGCACAAAAGGCATCAACTGATAGCTTTAAAGCAGTAAGTGCAAGTTACACACTGACCGTAATAGATAAGAACCTCTCAACAATAGTGTTTGAAAATGGTATCAATATAACAAAAATGATTGGTAGTGGTACATATATCAATCCAGTGAGTAGCATTGGCGGTGGTGCCGTTAACTATTTCAGCGAAAATCCAAACATTGCGACGGTTGGTGCAAACACTGGCGAAGTAACATTGATTGGTATTGGAACTACTGTAATTACCGCTAGTAGGGCATCAACTGATAGCTTTAAAATAGCAAGTGCACGTTATACATTGACCGTAATAGATAAGAACCTTTCAACAATAGTGTTTGCCGATGGTATCGATATAACAAAAATGACTGGTAGTGATACATATATCAATACAGTGAGTGGCCTTGGTCATGGTGTCGTTAGCTATTCCAGCGAAAATCCAAACATTGCGACGGTTGATTCAAGCACTGGCGAAGTAACATTTCTTGGTATTGGAACAACAATAATTACTGCAAATAAGGCATCAACTGATAGCTTTAAAGCAGTAAGTGCTAATTATACACTGACCGTAATAGATAAGAACATCTCAACAATAGTGTTTACCGATGGTATTGATATAACAAAAATGACTGGTAGTGGTATATATATCAATGCAGTGAGTGGCCTTGGTGATGGTGCCGTTAACTATTCCAGCGAAAATCCAAACATTGCGACAGTTGATTCAAGCACTGGCGAAGTAACATTGATTGGTATTGGAACTACTGTAATTACCGCACAAAAGGCATCAACTGATAGCTTTAAAGCAGTAAGTGCAAGTTATACTCTAACCGTTAAAGATAAGAACCTCTCAACTATTGTGTTCGCTGATGGTACCGATATAACAAAAATGCCTGGTAGTGATACATATATCAATACAGTAAGTGGCCTTGGTGATGGTGCCGTTAGCTATTCAAGCGAAAATCCAAACATTGCGACAGTTGATTCAAGCACTGGCGAAGTAACATTAATTGCCATTGGGACAACGGTAATTACCGCAAATAAGGCATCAACTGATAGCTTTAAAGCAGTAAGTGCAAGCTATTCACTGACCGTAAAATATAAGAACCTCTCAACTATAGAGTTTGCCGATAGTACTGAAATAATCAAATTGCTTGGTAGTGGTATATATACAAATACAATGAGTGGTGTTGGCGATGGTGCCGTTAGCTATTCCAGCGAAGATCCAAACATTGTGGCAGTTGATTCAAGCACTGGCGAAGTAACATTAATTGGTAGTGGAACAACTGTAATCACCGCTATTAAAGCAGAAACAGACAGCTTTAAAGCAGTAAGTGCAAATTATACAATTGTCGTTTTAGAACCATATCTACCTCTTCTAAGTATTTCAACGGATGATATGCACCCTGTTGATAGTAAAGAAGACTGGATAAAAGGTCGTGCGATACTTAATAACGGTGGAACAATTACAGATTTAGGTAATCTTGAAATTAAGGGAAGAGGGAATAGTACCTGGAATGTTATGCCTAAAAAGCCCTATACCTTTAAGCTTGATAAAGAAAAACAAATTCTTGGCATGGAACCTCATAAAAGATGGGTTTTATTAGCAAATTACTCAGATAAAACACTTTTAAGAACAACATTCGCGTTTAATTTAGGGTTATCAGTTTTTAGCAATCTCAAGTGGACTCCTGTTAGTAGAATGGTAGAGGTTGTATTAAACAATGAATATATCGGCGTTTATCAAATTGTTGAGCAAATCCGTATCGATACTAACCGTGTTGATATTGATTTAGATAAGGGTGATTTTCTCTTGGAAGTTAATGCAAGGCAAGATGAAAAATTCAATTTTACAACTACGAGAGAAGTACCATTCTCATTTAAAGGACCAGAGGAACCAAACACATCTCAATTTTATGCAATAAAATCAAAAATACAAAAAGTAGAAGACATCATCTATTCTGATAATTTTGCTGATGAAGTAAATGGTTATGCTAAGTATATTGATGTAAACTCCTTTGTTGATTGGTATTTGATAAATGAACTCACGAAAAATAATGATGCAATCTTTTATACATCAGTATATATGTTTTACAAGGATAATTCGCTTTACATGGGTCCTTTATGGGATTATGATATTTCATCAGGAAATATCAATTATAATGGTTGTGACAATCCTGAAAACTATTGGATAAAAAATGCACCGTGGATTCAAAGACTTTTCGAAGATCCGTTATTTGTTCAAAAAATCAAAGATAGATGGAATGAGAAGAAAAACGAATTACTGAGTGAAATTGCCGATATTTCTTTTAATGCGTCTCTATTGAATAATGCGGCAAATAACAATTTCAAGCGTTGGGATATTTTAAACACTTATGTCTGGCCGAATAGAGTTGTTAAAGGTTCATATAATGAAGAAGTAAGTGAGCTTATCGACTGGTTGACTATGCGGTATAACTGGATGGATAGTGACATTAATCAATAAAATGGAAAGTTCAAAGATTAACTCTGCCTGACCGTTTTTGCAAATTTCTGCCGGTCACACTCGTTACTTGTCACTTGTCACCTGGATTCATCACCTCTTACAAGGCCCGTTATCCGGCTCAACACGCATCTCGTGAAAGAACACCGATACTTTATAGCACTGAAGACTATCCGTATCGGTTGTACTTATTGACACATTCTTGTATTTGGATCCCTGATCCCTGCGGTAACTACGCTCTTCGCTCTGTGCGAGTTTAAGTCTGTTTCCCGTACTGTCAAATGTCTCAAGATCAAAATGACCGTAGATTCCCTCTCCAAGCAGAAGAAAATCACCCTGAAAATTAATCGTACCATTCTGAGCAGTCAATGTTGTTGATGTAAAGTTTACATATTTGGATGGTTCGATTTTCAGTTCCGGATTAATTGTAAGTCGTACTTTCTCAACCTTCGTAGGTGGTGGAAGTACTGGTTTAGTTACTTTAGTGGTATCCTTATTGGTTGTATCTGCCACAGCAGTATCCTTTTGAGCACCTTTTTCTGGTTCTGCCCCGATTACCATGACCACACTAGTTGCTAGTATTACAAAGATTTTAAGTACCATGTTTAAACATCCATTTTGAAGTATATCAAAAGTTCACCACGAATACCCCCTGAATTTAAAGGATATCTATTTAGCATCTCTTTTTCAATAATCCTGGTTAGCGCAGTTAGTGTCTTCTGTGACAAAAATCATCCATGAATGATCCATTTACTCATTCTAACCAAATCCCAACAATCAGAGCAAATAATTAATTAATAAATCCGAAGTACTATAATATAACATTAAAAAAGGAGAATTATATGGCATTCATAATTTTGACCGATGATGCCCGGGAAGCTGAAGAGTATGAGAACAATAACGCATACTTTAATGAATCAAACGATGTATCGTTTGAGAAATCAAAAAAACTTATTACGGAAAGGAGAGAGAATCCGAGGCTACCAATCAACTGGTGGACCTTTGCAAAAACAGTTTCGAAATAAGCATCAGCAGGTTCATATCTCTAGAAAATGCTCAATCTGAAATGCTGAGCGCTCAATAAATTACTGTTATGTGCCGCGATCAGCTACGCCAATCAGGATTATAGTGTCGACTGACCATTACTTCTGCAGGCGTAACGGCAATTCAAGCCCATTCTCCTGTAATAATCGTTCATCTGACAATACAACTTTTGTTACTCCGTCAGCGACAATTCTGCCGTTATTCAGAATAATCGTCCGCTCACAGGTATCCCAGATAAAATCAAGATCGTGCGACACAGTAATTTTTGTTATGTCAAGCCTACGGACGAGTTCCATTAACTGCCTCCGATGACGTGGATCAAGGTCTGATGTCGGTTCATCCATCACGAGTATTTTCGGTTCCATTACAAGCACTGTCGCAAATGCACAAAAACGCTTCTGCCCCGCACTAAGATGAACCGGAGCTTTATCTTTGATATGCCAAAGGCCAAGATCATTTAGAGTTTTCTCAACTAACGTTATCAATGTGTCACCTTGAACGCCCATATTCTGCGGCCCGAACATGATATCATCATAGACACTTGACATAAAAAGCTGATCGTCAGCATTCTGGAAAACCAGGCCGACAATTTTCCGTATCGCTTCCTGAGTTTTCTTTGTCAGCACTGTATCATTAATAGAAATAGTACCCTGTTGCGGTATAAAGTAGCCGTTCAGATGATGTACCAGTGTTGACTTTCCAGCACCGTTCCCTCCTGCAATTCCAACTGATTCTCCAAATGCAATATCAACCGAAATCGAATCAATCGCCCGAGTGCCATCATCATAGTTAAAACCAAGATCCTTTACGGAAATATCATACATTAAAATACTATCCTTATGATTATAAAAAGTCCTGCAAATAGTGTAATTGCCAGAATACGCATACCAGAAAATTTCATCGTTGGATAATTGACAATATCACCATTAAATCCGCGCGCGATCATTGCCCTGTAAATATGATCCGCATGTGTAGTTGTCCGAAGCAGTAGTGACCCAATAAGCTTTGCCGTCGCAAAAAGACTGTTTCCCTTTCCATCAAATGACCGCATCGATCGTGCACGCTGCATCCCCCGTGCTTCATCAATAAGCAGAAACAAATACCTGTTGAGAAGCAATAGCTGTGTGACAAATACCTTTGGTACATGCAACAACTGCAGCATTTTACACAATGATGTAAACTGGATACACATCGAAAAGACAAGCATAGAGCTGATTATCACAAAACTTTTTGTAATAATAACCAGACCACTGATCATACCGGCAGTAAGCTCAACCCCGGCTACAACACCAAATACCTCACGATCAAAAAAAGGATTCGCGGCTGCCATAATCAATATAAACGGCGAAAGCATCACCAATCTGTAAATTATCAGTTTGAGCGGAAGACGGAACGCGATCATAGAAAACAGCGGAAATGCACCATACACGAGTACTGCTGTAATATTGAATTTTTCAACAGAGACAACAGACACAATAAACAAAAGGAGAATCGGGACTATGACAATTGCAAGCTGGTCACTTTTTACTGATGAAAATACTGTTGATTGCCTGTACCGGTGATGATTAAAAAGTGATTCATGTTTCTTGTGCACATTACCGGGCTTTCTGTGTTTTCAAACGAACGATTATTGCTGCTACAATTGCCACGAAAAGAAAAATCAGACATCCTGTAACACCAGCCACCGAGGTTGCAGCCAGTTCAGGTGTCTTACCATGTAAAGCATCCGGTTTAAATGAATAATCCGGCAAAAATGCAATTTTTTCCTGAACAGCCTGAAGCGTTCCATGTACTATTTGAGAAAATTTACCCGTAAATGTTGCACTGGTTTTCTCTATTGACCACTCAAGCCCATCAGGATATGAAGACGCAAACAGAGAAAGTACACCTGCAGTAATTATTGCCATGACGACAAAGGTTATCAATACTTTTTTATCCGGTTTAACGGCAACATTGTTCTTGAGCATACCTGGCGATGCCTTTACGACAAAGGAAACAACTGCAAAGGTAACAAGCCCCTCAACAATACCGATCCCTGTGTGAATTGGCAGCATAAACATAACAAAAGTCAGAAATGGCAGCTCAGATACACCGGAAATAATAGTTTGAAAAATCACCGATGAAGCTCCGGCAAGTAACCCGACAACCGCAGCAGCAATGGATCCGCCAAATATACGTGTCTGCTGTAACGATTCCCCTGCTATTTTTTTGTAAATTAACGGATAGGTAATAAATGCCGGGAAAAATGCAAGATTAAAGATATTACACCCAAGCGCCAGTATCCCGCCATCAGCAAAAAACATGCATTGAATTACAAGTACTGATGCAAGCGTAATAAATGCACGATATGGACCAAGTAGGATTGACAATAAAAGGCCACCTCCAAGATGCCCGCTTGAACCGGTTCCCGGAATAGAAAAATTGATCATCTGTGCGGCAAAAATAAATGCGCCCAGTACACCCATCAGCGGTGTTCGTGAATGATCACCCTCCTGCCCTATTTTCTTTGCGCTATAACCAATCAACACGCCACTGACAATCCAGAACGCGCCACCAACCACCGGTGATAATAGTGCATCAGCCATGTGCATTGTACAGACTCCCTGATAAACATCTTATTACATATTGATGTAATATACATGTACACATATCAGGTAGCACGTTTATTTCATTCGTGGCACAAATTATTCGTTATAAGCTTTATGTGAATGACTATGTTTGTGGGTTCTGACCGCGCTCACACTCAGATTCACTTTAAGCACTCCGACAAGAGCTCTCATGGACGCAGCCAGCTTTTCAATTTCACGAATACACCCTTTCACTGCAATTATTTCAAGGCAGTTATGATGATCCATGTGAACATGCTGAGCACTGATAATGATCGATTGATGGTCATGCTGAAGATCCATAAGTGTCGTTACCAGCTCGCGTTTATGATGATCATACATCATCGTGATAGCACCGGCAACAACACACCCCTTAATCATTTTCTTATCCGAGAGTTCATTACGGATCAAATCCCGGATTGCTTCAGAACGATTCTTATAACTCTTTGCGGCAATATGTTCATCAAAGGCGTCGATAAGGGACTTTTCGAGAGAGATGCCAAAGCGGTAGAGTTCACTCATTGGGGGAGGCTCCTGCGGAGCAAGGTAGATAGTAGTCAGTAGACAGTAGACAGTAGTTAATAGAATCCAGAATCCAGTAGCCAGAATCCAGTAGGTAAACCATTATGTTACCTGCATTACGAATCATTATGTCAACATCCTGATTAACCATGTTTTTATTTTTCCAGAGGTAAAAAGATTCACTGTAAAAAAAGCCAGCAGATTCTAACTCCTGGATTTTAGATTCTGGATTCTGGCTCCTTCATCTCCAACTAATATTGTTTTAATTTCCCAATATAACTTTCTAATAATTTACTTACTTCATCGAGCATTGTCCAGCAATCTTTGTCATCAAAATAGCCAAGATCTTTGGAAAGTATCAAATAGTAACGGCATTCTTCAATTGACCCTTGTGCAATATTGTAGAATCTGATTTTTTCCGGCAAAGTCCGTTTTTTAAATCCCTCTGCAATATTAGCTGCAATTGAAACAGATGCCCTACGGAATTGTGAGGTTAGTCCAAATTGTTCCGATTTTGGAAATGATGAAGTACATTTGTAAATAGCCAAAACAAACAAATGTGCTTTTTTCCATACAATCAAATCTTCAAATGTTTTAGATTTTTCCATAACTTTAAAATTCTGGATAAAAAGCCACAAATCTAAAGATGAAGGACATCCACAGCACGTCCCACTTATTGGATTTTCTACTGGATTCTGGATTCTGGATTCTGGATTCTGGCTACTGGATTCTTTTTCCCCAGCCTACTCCCCAACCACCCCCACCAACTCAATCTCAAACGTCAAATCCTTCCCTGCCAGCGGGTGATTTGCATCCAGGGTGAGTGTTGTATCGTTGAAATCAATAATTGTCATAACCGCAGCTTGACCCTCAGGACCGCTTAATTGCAGTTGACGACCGATTTCCGGTTCGAGATCTTCCGGAAGCCTCTCTCTGTCAAGATTAATTACGAGTTCAGCACGATGTTCACCATAAGCATCAGATGACTGGATTGTAACTGTTTTTTTCTCACCCTTTTTCATTCCGTTAACGGCAGAATCAAAACCGGGAATAACCTGCTCACTACCAATTGTAAATTCAAGCGGATCCCGCCCCTCTGAACTGTCAAAGACTGAATTATCTGAAAGCGTTCCCTTGTAATGAACTTGAACGGTGTCACCTGCTTTTGCGATCATCAAAACCCCTTTTAAAATGTGTTTGTATGTTTGTGACGTAATATAGAATTCTGACTGGGAAATTCAGAATAAAATCGTTTCACTATTGCAGTTTTTTCGTATAGAGTCTGTAATATTCAAAAAAAAGGACCTGTACGCAGTGGTATTTACAAAAACAATTGCAGATTATTAGAGATATGTACCCGTAACTAATTGCAGTTTTAAGAAACAAGAATTATCCTGACAGCAGCCACCTTCTCAATTACCATTGATTTTCTGAACAATCACCTGCATAAAACCAAGTTTCTTTTCGATAACTTCATACACCTGTTTGGTAGAAAACTTGACTTCTGATGGATATGCAGTCATTATAACGGCATTGATATCATGTTTTTGCGATATTTTGTCGAGAAATTCGACACCATTCATTTCGGGCATATTGTAATCAGTGACAATAAAATCAGGAGCCCCATTTTTTTTTATTTCTTCAATCGCTTCAAGTGGATTATCAAAAAGGACAACATCCTGTACACCGCCAATTTTCAACCATTTTCCGAGAGCTTCAGTTATGGAACTGGTATCATCAATCACCATAACCTTCTTAATGTCTTTGTTTTTCACCCGTTTTCACCTGACTGCATTACGAATGCACATATATGACAAATGCAATTATCTATTGATACGATAACAATTTCCCGGAGTAAGCAACACAGTGTACCAATGAGTGTATAGGAATAAGATAGCGAAAGAAATGTTTTTTTTCAACTTTTCCTTCGCTATGGATAAACTTTTTTTATTTACAATATTGTAAAATTATATAGCAGTAAATAAATCAGGGAATTAAGGGTTCACGATTAAAACGGTGACCATCTTTCTCCGCAATGTCAAATGCAGCGCTTCCCCCTATTACGGAGATAATACTTTCTTTTGAATTAAGAATGCTTTCTGCAATACTACGCAGTTTTTCCGAATCCGCAGTTAAAATTGATTCACGAACTTTCTGCCTGAATCCGGCAGTCTGCCCGATCATCTGATCGACAGCTTCCCCAAACCCCTGTGCATGTGGTGACAACGGTGAATCAATCTTCCCTACTGCACCGATAATGTTCTGATCGATTTTATCCTGATTAATGCCGGCAGCAATCATTTGCAGCCCCTTTTCAAAATGATGCAGCGTATTACCAAGATTTGGATCACGGTATGATGCACATGCAAAAACCGGATGTGCAACAGACGACACCGACATACCTCCATACGCACCACCCTCAACGCGAACTTTATCCCACAGGTAGCCTGTTGACAAATAGCGACTTATGAGATACTGAATCCCAAAACTTTGGGGTGTCTGTGGTGGCATTTTCCAGATTTTTGACACGAAATTTACTGCAGAGTTTATTTCAATACCCAGAGCACCGGCATTCGTTGATTCCGGCAGTGAATAATGCTCTTTGTTAAACGCTCCGCCAGGCAGATTATCAATAAATCCTTTAACGTTTTGCAGGATCTGTGATGGATCATCTGCGGTTACAGAGACAAATGCAGCGTTTCGGTTGACAACAAGCGCATGTATCTCTTTAATCGCATTAACAACATCATCGATAGTATTGTTTTTTAGAATTGTATCAAGGAACCGCAGCTGTGTTATCCCGCCCATTAACTCATCCAGATACCGTGATTTGGCAACAAACGATGATGCATATGAAATGGCAAACTGATGTCCCGATCCGACAACCGACGCATGAAGCCCATTACGCTCCTCAAGCAGGATGTCCTTGATCTGCTTCACATTTGTCAGATCCGGTGATGATAACAGATCGAAAATAATGCCAAGCATTTCAGGAGCGTACCCGGCAATTGCCTTTCCATGTAAGAATCCATAGAAAAACAGTGAGTCATCAGTACCCGGCATGGTCTTGCATGACACTGATGCATCAATACCGCCTGTTGCAAGTGCGATGCGCTTCGCATTATCCTCATAGGAGTAGCCGTTGGTACCGCAGCGTGTGATCAACTCGGCATATATTGACAAATATGGAATAAGTCTTTGCGGCAGACATTGCAGATTAAAACCGATATCAAAATAAACCACACCCGATGTAAAAACCGGATGAGTGAAAACAGTAGCTCCATTGTAAATTTCTTTTATTGCAGGCGTTTCTTTGCCTTTAAGCGGAAGATCAGATTTTGATAATTTCGGCAACGTAGCAAGTGCGGCTTCCGATGGTGGTGTTTTCTGTTGCAGCAGCAATTCATTTGTCAAGGCATGATATTTTTCTTTATCAACAGACGTAAAACCATTCGTAAGTTTTTTAGCCTGCTCAACAGTCTGCTGTTCAAGCTTTTTTCCCATCTCCGATGAAGCCTCAATGACTGCACAGAGCCGGTGATTGTTATCCAGAAGATGCTTACGAACAATAGTCCGGAAAAATTCAGGACCTTTTGCAAACTCATCCTTGATAAATGCAAGCGGCTTTTCAAATGCAAGATGCGCAAGCGGATCGCCATCATAGATCCAGGAGCGGTAGCAGCGCTCGGCAAGTCTCAGATTGTAGGGAAAGTGAGAACCGGTAATTTCCCGTAAACCAAACTCAATCTGACGAATCGAACCATCCATAAGCTCACGGTCAAAACCTTTTTCAATTTCGGATTGCAGTGTGTCAAGAATCAGTTTTTCTATAGCTGCAGCATTCTCATAGGTACTCTTACGAAGGCCGGCTGCAAAAACTGTCTGGACAAGATCCGTTTCAAATCCACTGATATCATCAAGGTCTTCACCAAGTCCGCTGTCAACAAGCGCCCTCTTGAGAGGGCTACTCTCAGTGCCCAAAAGATAATGCGAAAGAATCCTGCCGCTAAGGGTCAATACCGGATCGGTTGCATCACCAAAAATCCAGACAAGCGCAACGGTCGCAGTGCCATCATCCTCTTTAGGAGCCGGGGCTTTGATACGAATATTCTTTGGAGTCGACCATAGTGCCTGAGCATTTACCCTTGAGTCAATATCAAGAAAGCTATAGTTGTCAAGATACTGATCATTGAGAAATCCGAGTGTTTTTTCAGATGAAAGATTTCCATAAAGAAAAATGAATGAATTTGATGGATGGTAATACTTCCGGTGAAACTCTCTGAACTGTTCATAGGTTAAATCGGTAATATGTTCAGGATCACCGCCGCTTTCATAGGAATAGGAGATATCGGGAAACAGGGTACTTAGCGTTCTTCTGTCAACATGACTTGAGAAATTTGAAAAAACGCCTTTCATCTCATTATAAACGATTCCCTTGATTCCAACATCCTTATTGACATCCTCGACATCAAAGTGCCACCCTTCCTGGTAAAAGGTGTTCTCTGTAATAAGCGGATTAAACACCGCATCACAGTAGACATCAACGAGGTTAAAGAAATCTTTTTCGACCTGTGATGATACCGGGTAGATTGTTTTATCGGGATAGGTCAGCGCATTGAGAAATGTCTGAAGCGATCCCTTGAGCAGTTCCTGGAAAGGATCTTTTATTGGAAACTTTTTTGATCCGCAAAGAACAGAATGTTCCATAATATGAGGAACGCCAGTACTGTCACTTACCGGTGTTCGAAATGCAATTGAGAACAGATTATTCGGATCATCATTATATAAATGAAGCACGCGGGCACCTGTTTTCTGATGCGTAAATATATAGGCTGTTGCATGCAACTCGGAAATGGGCTCCACTCTATCAAGTTTAAAGCCCTTTACAATAGATGATAGATTAAGGTTCTGCTGAGGTACTAAAGATCCCATAACGCTACTCGTGCCTTTCCATAATAAATTGATGCTGCGCCGTGCCGCATTGAGTGCCGATTAACAGTTGCTACACATTAAATAAGTCAACCGGGCAACACTGTAAAAAAGCCCAGTCTTGTAAAATAGCTCAAGATATACTATTTTACAACAAGTGTGTTACATTGACCGCTCCTTTGGGTTAATTTTTACCACTAAGTGTTCTCTGTCGATATAAGAGACTATTTAAGCGCTTGATTTTGGTAAGATTAGTATTTTTTTACTCTGTGAAGTTAAAGGAGAATAGAAATGTCAGGAAAAAACGTAATCCTTTTCGGCCCTCCGGGTGCAGGAAAGGGTACACAAGCAGCAAAAATCAGGGATCTTTTAAATGTACCTCACATCTCAACTGGTGATATGTTCCGGTACCACATGAAAAACAATACCGAACTCGGACAGACAGCCAAAACTTATACCGACAAAGGCCAACTGGTTCCTGATGCCATAACTATTGCAATGGTAAAGGACCGTCTCAGCCAGGATGATATCAAAGCCGGGTTTCTCCTTGATGGATTCCCGCGCAGTGTTCCCCAGGCGGAGGCACTCGACACAATGCTTAAATCGATCAACGTCAACCTTAACCATGTTGTCAATATCAGTGTTCAGGATGATGAGGTCCGGACAAGACTTGCAAAACGCGCGACAATTGAAGGACGTGCTGATGATGCTGATCCAAAAGTAATTCAGAACCGGATCAACACCTACAAAAATCAGAGCGAGCCATGCCTCGGCTACTATCGCCCTCATGGATTTGTACGCGACATTGACGGAGTAGGAAGCGTTGATCAGGTATTTGACAGGATCAAAAAAGTATTCAATTAATTACGAAATAACTGTAAGCAATAAAAAAGGCTTTACAAAGCCCTTTTTTATTGCTTACCTGCTTCCTGCTGAACAATTGGAAACAATTCCAAAAACAACTAATAATTATCTAAATTCACGCGGGTACACCATGAT
>JAAZBG010000297.1 GCA_012513915.1 Fibrobacter sp. | reverse complement strand
TATTGTCTTGAGTAGCATGTGGTCCTTTCTTTTGCAGAAACTTTCTTCGTAAAAAAGAATCTACTATTTGAAAATCCACATGCTAACTTTTTATTGTTTTTTACCCACAAATAAGTCTATAGAGCCATAAAAAGTATATGCTCCATCATACGGTAAATCTATCATTGTCTCAAATACATAACCAAAGTTTTCACTTTTTTTGTTATCATTAATGTTGAAATTGTCAACATAGCCAATTTTTACAGGTACAAGATTATCAAAATCAGGCAAAGCACTCCATGAAGCAGTACATTCGTAATAGGTATACTTGATTCTATGAGGACGAAGTAGTTTTGAAGAAACACCTTGTGGTGAAATCCAGACATAGTCATCATCTGTTGGTGTTTTTGTACCTTTATGGTCAGAGACAATCGATCCAAAGTTCATTTGCCAGCCAAGTCCCAACCAGCCTGTCGGAGCTATTGCATTGCTGCTGCGGGCATTATCTGTAATATTACTACTATAGGAAAGTGTTAATGGTATTCCAGTACTTAACGGAAGAGTTGTATTTCCTGTGCCGGAATATAAGCTTACACCATTTTGAGGTGATAAGTATTTATTAAAAGAATTTGTAGATTGTGTCGTTGTTTGAAAGGCAAAAACGCTGTATACAAGTACTAAAACAATGGTAATTATTCGTCTCATTTAATTCAACCCTATTATCTATTTATGAGAAAAGTTTATTAATCTTTATTTCAGTCCTGAAATGTAGAATGTCTGAAAATTGATGTCTTGATTTTTGTTCCCCTCTGCGTCCTTACCTTTTATAAATTTAAGCTCATTCCATTTATACAAAGTATCAAAACAAATGCTATTATTTTGAAAAAGTTGCACATGCAAATTAGCATTATTATGAAAATCGTTCACGTATGATTCGCTTCCTACAATATATGCTCTAAATCTTAACACGCCATCTTGACTGAATGATATATTTTCTGCTGGTGGATTAAATTGATCTGATTCAATTTTTACATAAGGCTCTAATTCCAAAAAAACATGCGAACTATCACTTCTATTAAGATATGTCCATTCAAAATTCCACATTTTAGAAACATCACTCCCGCAGTCAAAGAATAATAGTATTAAGAAAATTAAAATTAACCTTTGCATTGCTTTAACCTTTCCTTTTAATGCCAGTACCTATATGGATCATTTATGCCTTTGTTACCATCTACTATGAAATCATCTTGTTCCCAACGAACATAATTTTCACCCCACACTTCAAATCCATAATAATAAACTTTCCCGCCTAGTATTTTTCCGCCAATACGATGTGCTAACTCATCGGTTGGGTCATTTCCCCCTTCCGAAATAGAATCATAATGCCCCTTCATATTCATTTTCATATTCATATAATGGAAGCGATTTTTAGTCTCATTGTACATAGAGCCATCACTGTACGGTACCATAGCAGGTTCCCCTAAAACATGTCCCGAATAAACTAAATCGCCTGTAATCTTTGTCCAAGTACCTCGGACTCCATAGCTATACATATCTGAGAGAACTTCATATGATACGTCATACGCTTCAGAATCATACCATCTTTTATCATACGCATAATTATGAGAATACCCAATCCCTGCTGCCGATTGAATTGCAGCAAGGTCATGAAAAGCTCCAAAAGTTGCTAAATTGCCCCAATCTGCAGTTCCACTAACAGTTCCTCCCAAAAACGAAACCATAAACTTCCCAAACGCCTTACCTTCGCCTGTATTAATACCTTCCCAGTTATGAATAACATTATTCACACCTCCAGCAGTCTGCATTAGTGCAGGATCAATTACCAATCCACCAACCGAAGCTGCTGCACCAATCCCTATTCCTACAGCACCAATTGCAGTAGTTGATGCAAGTGCTCCTGTTGCTAATATTGATCCGGAAATTAATCCTCCAGACAGAAAATCTAAAGAAGCAATACCTAAACCTCTCCAGAAACTCTTCCAGGATAAACCATGAAGATCTACATAATTTAATGGATCACCTCCACAATATGCAAAAACATTCCAATCTTGTTCCATTGGATCCATGACACTCCAAACCCCTAATTCATGATCATAATACCTTGCCCCAAAATAAAACAAATTACTCCCTGCAACCCGAACAGGTGTATATTCTGTTGCCGAAAAATAATTCGTAGCAGGATTATTAATAAGGTTAGCGCCATCAGTATCCAGTTTTACAGTAAGACCATTATCAGTTAGAATTCTATAATTGTATGTCGTTATATCATAGTCAATCGGTGTCGTCGCACCAGATGAAAAAAACCGTAACCGTGTTATCCATACTTCTGTAGGAAACCGCTCTGTTGTATTAAGTGTAAAGGATTTATCAACAGGATTATAGAACATTGAATAGACCTTCAACATTTCCCTGGTTGTACTCGCATCAATGTAATTAACCCACAGTTCTCCACGGTAATGCATACTACCGGCATCAAAGTTAGTAATCCTGATATCAAACGTTGCTTCACCAGTCGGATTTTCTCCTGCATCCAGCTCTTTTCCTGTAAATTTCTCACGTGCATTGTCGGTACTGCTCGCCGGCTTTAAAAAATCCATTGTTCCGTATGGATAATACATTGTCGCTTCGGTAACATCCCCAGTACTATTAACAATTTCGCGAGTTGATCCGAGATGATCGGTGACATAATAATCATACGTGAAACCGGAACCATCCAGTGTATAGCGGGCTCTTCCCTCACCGTCAAGATCAATTGATTCAAGTGCAAAGTTACCTGCAGATTCAAACGCAATCGGACTCTGTGATTCTGTATAGTAGTGTGCAGGGCAAGATGAACGAAGTGTTACTTCTATGCCTGGATCTACCGTATAAGAGCCCGACCATGTGTATGACAATTCTTCATTTGTGGTAATTTGTATTTTTCTGATTTCAATTTGCTGCGCAGAGCGAATCAGGTTATATTCTGCAACTCCCGTAAGTTTTCGTGTATTATCAAGCCCCGGAATATTCTCCATCGTTATCGTTTTGGGAATTGTAACTGACGGGTTTGCTTTGTCAATATATTCAATGGCAACAGTACCTGTTGTCGTTTCGCCTACATTTTCTATTGTCAACGATGTACTGACCTGTGCCTGCGGCAGCCCATCAACAAAGACCGATCCGTCAAGATACGCTGTCGTTATATCTCTTTTCGCAACAATCACCATTGCAAGCGGACTTTTTACTGTACCAGAAACGGTAACAACACCATTATCTGTACTTGTCACTGCATTTGCCATACACCACGATGGTGCACCTTCAGTCAGGTAATAGATACTGTACCGTTTTTCTGCAACACTGTTATCGATTACCGGCAGCACTACATCTATAAACGCATTTGTTTTAAAGGTACCAGGTTCAAATGAAAAATATCTGCTTTCATCACTATATCCAGTTGGAATACCGTCGATGGTAAGTGGAATATTATTAAAATCGGTTGCTGAATTGGAAATCTTCAAGAGCACATCAGATTTTCCAAGCACTAACGATCCGGCCGGAATTCTAAATACTGCCTTGTTTTCATCGGAATACTCAGGGGCAAATAGGGCAAGATTGTAAGAGACTTCCTGATCAACGGTGTTATCAAAGTTCACCTTATCAGGAATTGCCATCATTTTAAAACTCAGCGAATCTTCAGGATTTGTATAGGTAAGAATTTCAAGTCTATTTGGAACACCATCATGATCCTGATCGTGTAGCGGGTTGATATCACCACTTGTTACACCAGCACCATCCTCAATAGTAATCTGTTTAGCATAAACAGCACCATCGCATCGTGAACCGGCGGACATTAATAGATTCGCTTTCGGTGCATAGATAAGACCGGTAATTTTTGCATTAACTCCAATACGAACGGTATTATTGTCGTTTGTAAAAAACTTTACTGCAGGAGCATAGCCGTGTGTCAAAAATTTTACTTCACACCGGTCATGAATTTCCAGTTCTGAGTTAACTTCTATCTCAATGTTCTGATTAATAGCTGCATTAAACTCCATTTTTGATCCTGCATACATAACAAACTTATCAAATTTATAAGTACCAGGAAGCAGAATCAGTTTTGCATTTGAATTGACATAACAATAGCGATAATTACCAGGTTGAAGCGTAAGAGTAGCATTACTGTTAACTGTTTTATCTGTTGATCCAACAGTTATAATTCTCTCGGGTATTGTTATCGCTGCAACTTGAGTGTTCGGAAAACTGTTACCATCAACTACAGCACCGTTATTAACAGATATATCCTGCTTGGCATAAACATTCCCATGCACTACACTTCCATTTTTTACAATAATACTATTTCCAGCAACCAGGTTACCCCAGACGGTGCTATTCTGCGCTACTTCAACATTTCCATTTGATCCTAATGCACCGCCCCCTGAAAAAATGGCGTTCTTAACAACATTTGTACCATTCGTCGAATAAAGCGCAAAACTACTTAGCTGACTAATATCTGCGGGTGGAGGGTTCTGCAGACACGATTGGCAGGTCGTATCCTCGCCAGTATAGTTACCATATACCTTTACTCCATTGACAAATACATCTATTTTACTATTTTCAGTTAAAGTTGCCTGCAAGTTATTCGAATAATCATCACTTTTATTCCAAGGTGCCCAACTGTTATAATGGATGCCGATTACGCTACCCGAATTTTCAGGAAATGATAATCCCGGCTGCAATGTTCCACTAACTACATAATTGACATAATATCGGTTGCTGCCAAGAGAGATAAGATATATCTGTTCTTCAGGTGTCCAGTAATCCTCGATAACCGGAGTCTCTGTTCCTTCTGTAGTAAAATAGTACCGGTATTCGATATTGGAAATTGCTTCGTTACCAACATTCTTTATTAATATACGAGGCTTGGTAAGATTACTTTCAGTTTGAGCTTCTTCGAATGAAAACACTTTTACTGCAACCGTTGCAGACGATGCAGTAATAACACTTAACAGATATAGAATTGTCACAAACAACTTAGTAATTTTCATGAATGCATTCTCTTTGTCTATTTATCGTTTATCAACAGACCTCTCCCCCAGCCCCTCTCCCATAGGAGAGGGGAGCCGGAGGTAAAGGTTAATTCTGCTACTATTATTCCTACTGTGTAGACACTTTTACCTCTCGTACTCCCTCTTCGTAAATTTCGTACCACGAAATGCACAATCTCTTACTCCCCCTCTCTTCATGAGAGAGGGGGCCGGGGAGAGAGGTCAAGTACCTTTACATATCAGACTCTACCTTCAGTACTCTATTCCCACTGGCATCATACAACATTGATACTGTTTTTAATAATCTTACATTACTTGATGTATTTGCTTTTTCGTCCATATGACTGTATATATCAGATGAATATGTTACACCGTTTTCCTGAATAAAATAATCACCTTTTGAATCCGGGAGTACGGTTTCAGGTATCATTGTATAAAAATAGAACCGGATCGGAAGATTTCTCCAGTCGTATTCAATTACCATGTTTTTCTTCATATCAACTACAAGATTACCATACTTGTCATAGAGGTAATCATATGAAGATAGACTCTCTTTTGCTTTTTTTAATCTGCTTGTTCCGGAATAATAGATATATTCCGGTAACGTTACAGAGCCTTCTTTTTTAGATTTTATTCTACCAGCATCATCGTAAGAATATGTACTATTGTAGGTTGACGCATTAGTCGACGTTGATGAGACAAGTCTGTTCAGATTATCATATGAATAGTTTAATGTTACTGACATTGTGTTACCATAGCCATTGTACTCCATTGCACTGCTTTCGATATTTCCATCAGTCTTGAACAGTAAAGACTCACTAAACAATTTCACTTTCGTTGTGGCATCAACTTCTTTTTCATTTTCGAAATTGTTAACCTGATCTTTAATTGTGTAACTATATTTTGTAACTATATTTCCATTACGTTTTTTTTCAGTAAGCTGACCTAAATCAATAAACGAATACTTCACTAACGATTTCTGAGGATCATTTGCAGGTACAATTTCTATAAGACGACCGAGATGATCGTATTTGTATATTTTCTCAAATACTACTTTACCAGCAGATATTTTCTCTGTAAGCTTTTTACCATGGATATCATACGTAAACTCTGTTTTTTGAATTGGTAATCCTGGAACGATCTTGTACTTTACGACAACATTTCCATCATCATCATATCCGAACAGATCAATAACCTGTTTATTCCTATCGCGTGTGTCATAGTTTATAACACCTGCCATCCGCCCTTTGAGATTTGTCAATGATGGCAGTAATCCATTAATCGAAATGGCCAGATCTGGTTTCGCAACAAGCTCTTCTGTATTATCATAGAAGTACTCAACAACAGGGCTTGCATCAGTATACATCTGAATTATGTTTTTTATTCTTCCGAAAGCATCATAGACATTCTTTAGTCCTGGGCGCGAATATATTGTTTCCTGCCCGTTTAGCATGTAATAATACACCGTTTCACTAAGTAGTCCTGCATCATCGTAGGTATACCGTTCTATCAGACCATCCGGGGTTTCTTTGCGAATTACCTGACCAAGTGTATTATAACGATATGTTGTCTCATTAATCAGTTTTAATTCAGTACCATTGTCGGATGGGGGTATTTCGGTAAGAAGATTACCGAGAATATCATATCGTGACTCAGAAATTACCAGATAATTTTTAGTTACACCACTTTCTATTTTCGCATTTTGTACAGCAGTTTTTACCGAGGACCCGTCGATTGCCTTTAAAACCTGTGTATATTTACCACCGGCATCCCTGCTAATACTTAACAAATGAGTGTAACTTGGAAATTCATCCGGGTGTGATAATAAATACTCATATACTGCATCAAGACTTTCTCTATCCATGGCACTGGTTATAAAACCACCCTTAAAACTCAGCGAAGAGATAGTTTTTTCATCCGTACCAACCCCGAAATTCCACTGTGCGGTCTCACCATCTGAACCTAATCTGTTATTTAAACCGGGAACAGAACTCCTACTTACCTGCGACAATGGATCATCGTAATATTTTACTTTCGAATAGGCGTATTCATTATCACCAAGGTCGGTGTAAGCACTATATTGTTGTTGTAAACTGTTGTTTATGCTCTCGAAATCACCACTTGTATAATTTAGCCCATCTGTTAAAAACGGTTTCGTTGTAATCTCCGGTCTCCCCGCAGCATCATAAAAATTGCACGTTGTTAAAAATTTGCTACCAGCTGGAATTTCACCTTCATCACTTGTCTTGAGCATTGTACTGTTTGCTTTACTCTGTAACGTACGCCCTAGTCCATCTGTATAAGTGATACTTACTGCATCTGTACTATTCTGATTACCATTATCATCTGTACCAATGCCCACAACCGTAGTCTTAACATAATTAGGTTCCGCAGCATAACCTGCAACAATAACTGTTGTCAACAACACAACAACTGCATGAAAAATTGCTTTCATACACATCCCTGATACTTTTATTTCGTGAAAAAGTCCTCAACAACAACCTGAGAACGATACTATCCATATAAACCTGCTGCGAGCACATACTATCATGTTAATCGTGCAGGCACACTTATCGTTATCTATTCTGACTGCGGGGTACAACATCAGATCCCGCGGAAATTACAAAGCGAACAAAAAAGCCTGACTTACTTTTATAAATTGTCAATAAAATACTTGTAAACTAAATTGCATGTCAAGAATAATTTTTTGTCCTGTTGCCCTATGTAAATGTAATTTTATGCACTTTGTTAATTCTGGTACTATTATTATAGCAAGAGATTGTCACATAAAAACCGATTAACAATTTTTTTTGTTGTAACCAGCATAACGGTGATCAACAGCTTTCCATATGATAATAGATATCCGATTGAGAGAGAAGCTGGCAGCCTTGTTAAGTATTAAGCAGCGAAAGAACACTCCGCAAATTTCAAACGCTACCTGATTTTAAATACTTTATTGTTTCATTTGACGTTTCTTCACTACGTATCCAAAGAAGTTTTTAGAACACCTTATTTAGTGAGAAATCAGATTTATCATTATTATGTAACCTGATAAGACTATTATTTTGTAAAAGAGCAGGTACGTTACTCAAATTTTCAACATCGAAATTACATCTGTTATCAGGAAAAAAGATACTTTATTTTAGAACAGCCATATTTGTGTCATAGCGTGTACAATTTTCCTGCGATAGTCTGATACCTAAGGAAATACATTTGTTCTGAAGAGGGGATATGCTCTGGAGTTGAGAATGAACATGGCAAGAACAACAAAAGACATTGACCTTTGTGTACAGAAAAAGATGGGAGTAGATACGGACCTGAAATCAATTCGTTCAGTATTATTAGAAGCTATGGATACTGATATCAAAGATTTTTTTGAATTTCATATTGGCGATCCAATCATGGATCTGGAGAATGCACCATATGGAGGCCATCGGTTTCCGGTATCTGCATCACTTGCAGGACGGTTGTTTATTGCATTTCAGATTGATGTTGCAATTGGTGATGTATGGCTTGATTCGCATGAAAAACTTTTACCATACAACTGGTGTGAGTTTGCTGAAATTCCGGTTACACCGTTTCCTGCAATTTCATCAGAACAACAATTTGCTGAAAAACTGCATTCGTATACATTTGTATAGCTAATACAAAAAACATTCCTTTGAAAACCAAGGAATAAATTATACTTAGAATTGCTGACACTCTATCAAAAACTAACAACATTCAGGTTCATCATGAATAAACATTGTCTGTTATTATTAAAACGCTGGAAAAAGCACAGTGATTAATGACAACGAGGAGTTACAATGAACGAAATTGTTACGCTTGACAACATTTCAGATAAGATTTTTGAAATTCGAAATCAGAAAGTCATGATTGATGCAGATCTGGCTGTTCTATATGCAATTCCCACAAAGGCGCTCAACCAATCTGTTAAACGTAACACCGCTCGATTTCCTGAAGATTTTATGTTCCAGCTTACTCAGATCGAACGCAATGAACTGGTCACAAAATGTGACCGGTTGACAAAACTTAAACATTCATCTGTATTGCCATACGCATTTACCGAAAACGGTGTTGCCATGCTTTCAAGCGTTATCAATTCGGAACGTGCTGCATTGATCAACATACAGATCATAAGAGCGTTCGTGAGATTGCGCAGGATGCTTGTAGAAAATGATGCATTACGATATGCAGTTGAAGGTCTCGAACGACGGGTTGGAAAAAACGAACGTGATATCCAGATTGCCATTAATGCCATTCAGTCAATACTTACACCACCTGTTCCTCTGAAGAAAAAACAACGCATGGGTTTTGGACCTTCAGGAGATAGACAATAAGGTAGTTAAATTATGTATTTCAGACATATCCCTGAATAGATGTTTTTCCAATACCGCCGCATCCACCACTGAAACCATATGCTTTGCATTCAATTTTAACACCATCAACAACTTTACTTACAGTATGAATCAACACTCGCTTGAATAACACAGAATATCCAATACCAATTCCTATCAAGGTAATTGTTAGAATGATTACAAGTTTTACTTTTTTAATACGCCTACTTTTTCACACTATTGAAGCCAGACACTATTTGTCTACCAGCATAATTTGTTTCGCCAATGACTTATATTCTTGTCATTGCTGATTATTAATAATTGATAGCCAGTGTTGCTGAAGAAACGAAACCCGCACTGAAGTGCGGGGCACACATTGTTCTTTCCACATCCTGCTTAAAGATAAATGCTATTAAGGGCACCCGTGCGTTCACTAAAAATGAACACAACTAAGTTGTGAACAACGAGCATAAGTAGTGATCGTTTGTCATTCTTGCTAAGTATCAGACTGCGAAGAAGGCTAAATTCAGGCTTAATATTAAGGAACACCAGAAAAACAAAGCTATGAAACTTGATTCAATAGCTGTTTTAACAATAATTCATTGTCAACAATTTCGGTTTCCTGAACACAATCCCATTCTGAAATCATTTATCATTTCTAAATACTTCTCCAGATTATCACCTAGCGAATTTCTGATCCTCATATCATTTGCTAATTTGCAATTATTATCACTTGCAGCTTCAAAATCAATTATGGCTCTTACTTTCGTTAATGTTTCGCGATTCAATATCGCTGCAGTATCTTTACCGAGAAGAATTGTGCCCGATCTCTCAATGTCAAATCCAGTTGCCTCAAGAATTTCCGGATGTGTTTCAAAAAGCCGGTCAGCATTGTTCAAAATAGAATGGTATTCTGAAAACATTAACGATAAATCCTGTGCATCCTTTTGTGAGCGGTCTATTGAATCAGACCAGGAAATTATTTTCATTGCAGTTAATCCGGATGGACTCGCAAAACGAATATTTAAATTACTACTGTCCTCCGAAGGTAAAAGGTAGCAGTGTTCATAAGCCTCTTCAAAGCCAAGAACACTCATTTCTCTATCACCTGGCCATTTAATAGTACCATCAGCGTTTGATATTGAGCCAAATGGAACAATATCAAGCGGATAATTATACTTCACATAGATAAGACGATGCGGTATATCTGATTTTGTAAACAAGCAGGTTTTAATAAGAGCATCGATAAGATCAGTATAGGATTGCCAGGTTGCAATTTGAATACCGACATCGAGATCCATTGTGGCTCTGCTTGATGTAAAGTAAATGTCCCGTGCTGTTGCACCTACAACAAAAAAAGAGATGTTGTACTGCTCTGCAATGCTACTGATTTTAGATAAAATTTCAACTAAATCAGGATTAATCCTGTTTAATAACTCCAATAAGTTCTTTATCATAGATCATCTTCGCTGTTTCGATATTTCTATCCAGTTTACTAATAATTAAATCTGCATAAATTAACAAAGGAGGAACAACGTGTTGATTGGTCCATTCATTATCAAATGTCCAGAATTTATTTAGAATTTCGATATTTCCATCGGGCGATTTATGAAGTCGGTTTTTAATCAGAAATTCTGTTTTTAATTCATGTATATACATCGTATACTGTTCCGGCCTCAGATAGTTTGTGATTATTTTCGCTGCATATTCTGAACCCCAAAGCATGGTTTCATTAATCTCCAGGCTATTTATCCAATTTTCTTTTATTGATGAATAACGTCCAAGAGTAATTTTAGGTCGAAGCTGATTGTGATAATTTGAAACCCATTGTTGCAGCAGATCTTCTTTATTTACAAGTCTGTAACCTTTTTTACCAGACTCTTTGAGATATCCATTTTGTTTTAAATCACGCATAACCCAGCCTACACTACCAAGTGCAACATTAGACATTTTTGACAAAGTTCTATAATCCACATTTTCCAATCCAGGATTACATAAGAGTGTAAAGATGATTTTCAGGCCGCTTGAACGGTACATTCTATTCACCTGCTGTTCTTTCTGAATTGGCTTATTCCCTTGAATATCAATAACTAATGGTGGAGAATAAACAAATGCATTCCCGGCGGTATCGATAAAATTAATATTTCTTGATCGTAATTCCTCAGCCATTTTGGAATTAACATACGATGTTATCAGTACAGGCGGATTTTTATAGAGAGGCAGCTTTTGAAGAAATTGACCAATTACAGATGGATTAATTGTGGATTTTATCCCGGCATCAAAATTCCAGACAGCATTGTCACATTTTATAGTCATAACCGCATCTGCATAAGAATCAGATACTTCGTTGAATTCAAAATTAAGACCTTTGTAAAGTTTAACTACTGATTCTATGCTGGTTAGAATAGCTGATTTATTGTTCATTCTGCCTGCTTTGTTCAATATATCATCGTGTTCACTATTAATGAACATAGCAAATTATTGAACACAAGTCAAGCAAATTCGTTAATTGTGTTTGATTTTATTTCACTAAGGAAATCATATCGTTAGTAGATCCTACCAGAAACAGGTTTCCGGTTTATTGCTTGGTAACACTGAACTGGAACAATAATGAACTTGTCAGATATTATCTGTAAATCGTTCCTGACTGCGTATCGAACACAATAAAATTGAACTCTTTTACTGCTTTGACTATAAGCTTAATTGCTTCATCATGCCTGCAGAGCATGCAAAGTACTGTAATGTCAATCTAATTTGACGGCCTATTCGTTGGCTGGGATATTCTGTTCTCACCGCGGCAAAACCAAGATCATCAACCATATCTTCAAATAACAACGAAGTTCGTTGAATATCTCCAGGATTATCAACCTCAATTACGTCTGCTTTTTTCCGATGCGGCAATTTCAGGATAGTTTTTTGCAAAGCTACCACAGGTAAATTAGTGTTACATATCAATTAGTTATGCATTAATTACAAGAACACACTTGTTACCATACATTTACATCTTTTCAACACAATGTATGGTAACAGATGATTAATGAGAATGTCAATCCCTTATTTACGTTAAAATTATAAAATTAATTGCGGTTACCATACATTTTGAGGTATATTATAAAAATGTATGGTAACCGGAGGTAATTGTGAGCACAATATTTCATGTAATGGAAGAAGAATATAATCGACTGATTGATGCGCAAAATTCTTATTCCAAAGCCATTTCAACTATGCCAAAAGGCTCTCCCTGTGTGAAACGAATTCGTAATGGGTCATATCTTTACCTGGAACGCAGAGAAGGAAAAAAGGTACTATTTGAATATATTGGTCCAATAGAATCGGAAAAAGCAAAAACCATTCTTGCTCAAATCGAAAAAAGAAAACGTTTTGAGAAGCTGCTAAAAGAGGCATCTGCCACACTTCATGATGTAAGGAAAGTTTTGCGTGGAAAAATTTAATCTCCTTCTTACGATCTTACGGGATTTACAAAAAGAAGATATTCTTAAGCATTTTGTACTTGTTGGAAGCTGGTGCCTTGAATTTTATCGCCATATTTATAACAATCCAATTGAAATACCGGCAACCAGAACAATGGATGCAGACATACTGATTCCTAAACAATTACCTAAAAGCAAAAAAGTTCATATAGTTGACATTATGGAGAAAAATGATTTTATAACTGAAATTGAATATATGTCGGGACTTTATAAATTTACTCACATCAATTTATCAGTTGAATTCCTCACTGATCCAGGCTCAAAACCTGATGAAGGAATATATGCATTCAAACAGCTTGGGATTACTGCACAGGAACTTCGTTACATGTCTATTCCATTATCATATAAGTTGCTTATCAACTATGATGATATATCACTATTTGTACCTGAGCCTGAAGCGTTTACATTGCATAAACTGATTGTTTGCGGATTACGTAGAAATCCAGACAAAGCAGTGAAAGATACAGAAACTGCAATAGCGATGTTAACATATTTCAATGGAAAAGATCAGCACATTAAGCGATTGCATGAAATCTATAATGATTTACATAAAGGTTGGCGTTCTAAAATTGACGAGAGTCTTTTAAAAATCGGTATGACGTTACCTATTGAATAAATTTAGAATAAAGAGATCAATGCAGAAGACCTTAAAGATGCGTTGGAACTTGAAAAATCGCGTAAAGAAGCTCCCGGCTTCAAAAATGGAAAGATTTCCTCAGGCTGCTCTCTACCCTATGATAATTCGATTAAAAAGGACATCGCCGGACTGGAGAAAGAACCAAGACCGCACGGTGTCAAAAAATTGTCCGGCACAAAAGACGGCTATCGTGTCCGCGTTGGTGAATACCGGATTCTCTACAGCAGCTATTTCCGCATCAGCGTTATTATTAAACACAACATCCTCACCTTTTTGTAATACTTTTACAGCACCATCCATTTTGTAAATATCACTTACTGCATCTGCGCCATTTCCAATTAGCTTTATTGTTTGAGTAAATATTTTACTTGCTTGTCCACCGTTCTGATCAATAGCATCAATTGGATTATTACCACAATAATTATACAAGTCCCAATACTGTCCCATTGGATCAACCGCAGTCCAGCGCCCAATCTCTGCATCATAATACCTCTTGCCAATTAGATCCTATACCTCCTCGTCAAGATATCTACTCTGGTAACATGATGATATGCCGCTTGCTGCAAATTTTCAAAGATCGTAAAACATCTCACAAAGATACTTTAACGTCTGGAGAGTTACTATGACTTTTTGTTACTGAGCAGCGGAGGTACGACATAACTTATTTTGATCTTGTAAACTGGAACTGGACGGATAGTATCCTAAATCATGGTCATCATGTAAATCATAAAAATCAAGGTTCAGACAGTTATCCGCACGGACAATCACAGGCAGGCATTTTTGTACTGTTCTGCCGCACAGGGTTGCGGACTTCACCAGTAAAAAATGCCGGATTAAAATGAGGTTTGTGGTTTTTATTACCGGGTAGTAAACAAAAAAAAGGCAATTCGTCAATAACTTATGATTTTGTCATTGCTGATTATTAATAATTGATAGCCAGTGCTGTTGAAGAAACGAAACCCGCACTGAAGTACGGGGCACACAATGTTCTTTCCATATCCTGTTTAAAGGTAAATGCTATTAAGGGCACCCGTGCGCCAACACTAATGTCGCAATCCTCTATAATTTGCTCAAAATAACTTCGGTTTGTTCCTACATTATCATCCGGTATAAAAACTACTTTACGGGAAATACTTCCTGCCTTATAGTTGGACCCAAGACCAACAGCAGATGCCTGGTCATTTTAACCTATTGTCGAATTATAGCTATATGATTTAAGTAAAAATGATTTCGATGAACAAATGTAAGACAATTGACAATAGCATATATATATATTACTTATTAGTTGTACACATAACACCATTCCACTAGAAAAACACCCATCCATCCTTAAGTTTAATACTATCATGCCATTCCCGAAATTTGTTCATAGCAATACCCTTGGGGATTAATCGCGTCAATCGTTTTCGCCCAAGGGGACGTGCAAATGGCGTGTTACATTCCAAGCTCGCCTCAAAGTTTATTTTGGAAGAATCAGAATACACAATTTCTACCAAGGTACCTGCATTACAAAAAAAGTCTGGTGCCTTTTTCCAATTTACACAATCATTTAATTCATGAAGAAAAGTCGAATCATAAGAAATTGTTTGCCAAACAATTTCTGGTATTCTAGAGCTGTGCATAGATGTATCAACTGCCAGGAAAGATACAACAACACTGCAAGGCTTACGCTCAGGTGAGCAAGCCAGGATTACTCCCAGCACTGGAAATACGTGTAGTAACAGAAGCATTCGTTGTCTTATTTTACTTACTTGCATTTAGAACCTCCCTTAAACCAACGTCTACACTAACACGAATTTGACCTTCCAATACTGGCATACTTCTTATAAAATGTGGAGGCTTGCCGTTCAACCAAGCATCCACATGAGTATTACCAAGGCTACCATAGAATAAAACCATTGGTATACCTAGTTTTGACCAGAGATGCTGATGCTCTCCTTGATAACATGAAAGTTGTACCACATATTTCAAGCTTACACCACGCGACAGCTTCTTAAAATCTGATGGATAAATAGTTCCATCCGTCATACCCATTGACCCCCCGCCACCGTGAGTATGCCAAAATACAATGCGATTCTTGTTACTGTGCCATGAAATTAATATATCCTTCGTAGTTGCGTTTAAATTTGGCTCAACTGGATTTAGTCCGTTACTTTTAGCTTTGGCACTAATTTTCTTCCAAGCCTCTAACAATTTTCCTTTAACGTTATTTAGCTCATCATTCTCAAGACTTACTAGAAGTTGCACATCTTTACCTGGATTCCCAGCATCAAGCTGTTCAACTTCATTAATCAATTTATCCATTGCTATTTGATGTTCGTTAGGAGTAAGTTGGTAAACATCAATGGGTTTATTATAGATCGAGTTTCCAATACCCTTTCCTATACTAACTACAGCCCCTAAAGCATTAAACCAATTTCCAGGGTTTGACCAGTCCCATTTAAAAGGATTCGTCTCTCCATCATTAGACATAATTCCGTTCATATACGATTGTAGTCCAGACCAAAGTGCCTCAACCCACTGCTCATCGGGATCGACGCTATTTACTGGATTGTTTGTATACATGTACAAATTAAAAAATTGTTCTTTTGGATCGATGCTTGTCCAGACTCCTATTTCAGCATCATAATACCTCGCACCAAAATAATACAACCCCTCACCATCTTCACCAGTAGCAGCATTCTTTTCAAACAGATCCAGTTCTTTTCCTGTAAATGTCTGGGTAACCTGCTGCGGGGAGGTACTCTCCGCGATCTGTTTACCATAGGCGAAATAATCGTATACCGGTGCAACACATTTACCATCTTTGTCTACCAGAGTCACCGTTGAGCCGAGATGGTTCTTTATAAAATACTGGTTCTGTGCTGTTGCTGCATCGTCAACTGCATTGTCAAGATGTCTATTCCAACAACATGATGATATGCCGTTTGCTGCACATTTTCAAAGATCGTAAAATATCTTATAAAAACACTTTACTGCCTGGAGAGTTACCATGACTTTTTTGTTAGTGGTTGAGGTAGGTACGATACAACTGGTTTTGATCTTGTAAACTGGAACCGAACGGGAAGCATTCTAAATCATGGTCATCATGTAAATCATTAAAATCAAGGTTCAGACAATTTCCCTCGCGGACAATCGAACAGTCAGGCATTTTTGTACTGTTCTGCTGCACAGGGCTGATGACATCACCAGTCAAAAAAACCTGATAAAAATGAGGTTTGTGGTTTTTATTACCGAGTAGTAAACAGGAAAAAACATTTCGCCAATGACTTATGATCTTGTCATTGCTGATTATTAATAATTGATAGCCTGTGTTGCAGAAGAAACGAAACCCGCACTGAAGTGCGGGGCACACAATGTTCTTTCCACATCCTGTTTAAAGGTAAATGCCATTAAGGGCACACCCGTGCGCGGAAAACTGAATGATTATTACCGCCCCGCGTTAAAGTCACTCTTTCTCACACACCGGGACAGCACTACCCTGTAATGCTCTTTTGATATCTTCACCGGACAACATTTGAAATGCCCTCAGGTTAAATTCCGGAAGAACAGCAAGTAAATGATCAAAAATATCTGCCTGAATTCCTTCATAAGCAACCCAGGCAGTATCGTTGCAAAAAACATAGATTTCCAAAGGTAACCCGTTTGGTGTCAGATCAAGCTGCCGTATAAGAAATGTAAGCTTCTGGTGAATCCCGGGATGATTTCTCAGGTAGGCAATACAATACGCCCTGAACGTTCCAATATTTGTCAAACGCCTGCCGTTGGTAACCACCATTAAATCTTCACTGCCATAGTTTTCTGAATTCGCTTTTTTGATTTCATTGATTCTTTCTTCAAGATAGGGACGAAGCAATTTAATCTTCATCAATTTTTCAATTTCATCCGGCTGCAGAAACCGTATCGTATTCAGATCGATATTAATTGAGCGTTTTATCCGTCTTCCACCAGATTCACTCATTCCCCTCCAGTTTTTAAACGAAGAGGAAACCAGATCATAGGCAGGAACTGCGGTGATTGTCTTGTCCCAGTTCTGAACTCGTACGGTGGTAAGTGAGATATCAATCACATCACCATCAGCACCATGTTTGGGTATCTCGATCCAGTCCCCTTTTCGAACAAGATCATTAGTTGACAATTGAATTCCGGCAACCAGTCCAAGAATTGAGTCTTTGAAAAAAAGAAGAATAATTGCTGTAAAGGCACCAAGCCCGGAAAGAAACACAACCGGACTTTTTCCGGCTAACTGACTGATAACCAGTATCAGCGCGAAAAGGAATCCTATTATTTTGATCGCCTGAACAAATCCACGAATACTCACTTTTTTTGATTTTTCATTTAGTTCGTAAAGATCCAGAACCACGTTGAGAAGTGCCTCAAAAACCAGGTATCCCACAATGATATAGTAGAGGATTATTGCCTTTGTCAGGATCGTATAGAGTTCTCCTGATGTGTCCATAACCAGAGGCAAACCAAAACTCAGTACTGTCGCCGGAAGAATGTGTAATGCCCTTTTCAGCACCTTTCTTTCAATTATTATGTCATCCCAGACATTTATTGTTTTTTTTGCCATTCTTTTAAATAAAGGTACGATAATTCTGAACGCGATTTGATGAATTACAGCAGCTGCGAGAAACAGAAAAACTAATTTTAGCACTTGCTCAGAAATGGAGAACGAGCCGATTGTTATCATTTTGTACTACTTCCATAAAATTATTCTGTATATGAAAACAGATTGAATCTGTAACCGGATTTACAGTGGTAAACTCATCCATCCGGTTTTAAAATTGCTGTTTTCGTTGATTGTCCTGTGTTTAATTCATACATAAGATAATTTTTTGGTTATCAATACTCCAATAGTAGAAGGTAGGGTACTGCTTAATTTTATCCCGGTGATTGGAATACTTGACACATTAGCAATGTTGCCATCACCAATTTATTTGTCAACACATACATTGGTCATACGTATTCTGATCTGAAATCCGTTCTGCCCACCCTCCCTGTATCATTGCAAACCCGCTCGCCCCAAATCCCACGTCTCTTTTTTTCCACCACGCCGCAATAGTACTATTATATTACATCCATATGAGTTACTTTTGCTACTAATAGGTATACAGCCTGTTATCATGTACTTATAAATTACGGAGTTCTTATGAAACGACCATGTACCGGTTACACTGCACTTCCTGCCGTCTTTTTCACGATTGTCTTACTTGTTACCGCATCATTTGCCGAATTATTTATTCCGGCATCAGATACGAATATCAATTATTACGGACGATTTGATTTCAGTGTAGCAGATCAGGCCCGTTTTAACTGGTCCGGATCAATCATTGAGGCATCGTTCACCGGGACATCAATCGGTATCGAACTTGTTGATGGCAACACTGACTATGATATCGAGATTGACGGCAAGCTGCATTCGGTTCTGCGCACCAGCAGTTCAACCAAATACCCGATAAGCACATCATTGACAAACACCACACATGTCATCCGGATCATGCAGCGCAGTGAAAATCACTGGAATGTCAATGTTTTCAAGGGATTTTATGTCGCTGACGGCAACGGGCTTGTGACATTGCCAAAGAGTCAATCACGCAAGATAGAATTTATCGGTGATTCGTGGACCGCAGGGTATGGTAACGAGAGTCCCAGCCGTGATTGCAATGATGCACAGCTTCGCCAATATACAAACGCAAATAAGTCATTCAGTAAACTCACTGCTGATGCATTTCATGCGGAGTGTATGGCGCTTGCATGGTCAGGTGCCGGTATCGTAAGGAATTATGGTGAAAGTACAAAAAAATCTGTATCACCCTATCCTGTTTATTACGATAAAACACTGGGGGCTGTCAGCGGAACATGGGATTTTACAAAATGGAAACCAGATCTTGTTTTCATCTGCCTTGGAACTAACGATTTCTCAACACAACCCTACCCCGATGATACGATGTATATCAACGGGTACAATGCATTATTGTCAAGAGTCCATACTAATTATGGTAATGTTCCGGTTATTCTGGCGGGGACATCAAATGGCCCTATGAATAACCTTGTTCAATCAATTGTCAACGCACAAAAAACAACCTACAACCATCCCAATACCTACTATTTCCAGTTCCCGGAATCACAAACGCTTACCGGATGCCACTGGCACCCGTCAACGGCCGACCATCAACTCGATTCAAAAGAGATTGTCAAATCAATAATGACCAATATCGGATGGGACACCGCAGTTTCAACGCCTGTTGTAAACGTTTACAATAAGAAGGACTGCTACAAGCCTGATTTTACCATTATTCAAGGTACAACCGTTAAAATTTCTCTACCTGGAAATACACAGCATGCAACGGTTTCAGTGTCAGATCTCAGTGGAAAAGTGGTTTATAAAGCAGCGGTTAACGGAAACCAATCCTGTTACTGGAACTTTGCTTCGGTCAGCAGCGGCGTTTATATGATACGTAATGAGCAGAGCAGGCAGATGGTATCGTTTGTTGTGAAAAAATGACCTCTCCCCCAGCCCCCTCTCCCGAAGAGCGAGGGGGAGTAAGAACGAATTCCTGTCCCCCCTCGCTCTTCGGGAGAGGGGGTTAGGGGGAGAGGTCAGGGAGAGGTCAGAGGTCTTCCATCCCGCTCAACCCAAAACTATATTACACATAATGATAGACCAGAATGATGACCAGATTAAGGAAGAGATCCGCAGCAAGGCTGATATCGCTGCAGTAATCGGGCGATATGTCTCGCTCAAGGGTAGCGGTGGTGCATTAAAGGGTCTCTGTCCGTTCCACAAAGAAAAAACACCATCATTTCACGTTAACGCCAATAAGGGGTTCTTTCATTGTTTCGGCTGCGGTAAGGGCGGTGATGTCTTTACGTTTCTTCAGGAGATTGAGGGTGTTCAGTTTTATGATGCACTTAAGATGCTTGCCGAGGAGACCGGGGTTGTACTGCGGGATACATCCGGTGGTCAGGGTGATAGCGAAAACAGCGGCGGTTCGCTTTCCAAAACACGAATGCTTGAGATCAACGGGATTGCATCAAAGTTCTACTACGCACAGATTAAAAACTCCCCCGAAGCTATTGAGTATTTCAAATCACGGGGATTAAAAGCTGAAACGGTTCGTGATTTCCGGCTTGGTTTTGCACCGTCACAGTGGGGAGCATTCATTACCTATTGTCAGCAGTTCAGGATTTCTCAGGAAGAATTAATTGAGTGCGGACTCGCAATTGCAAAGGACAGTGGTGGCGCCTACGATCGTTTTCGCAACCGTGTGATGTTTACCTTGACAGATCTTAGCGGTAAACCGATCGGATTTGCAGGGCGTGGCATGGATGACACAACCATGCCAAAGTATCTTAACTCTCCTGAAACTTTAATTTACAAAAAAAAGAACTTTCTTTACGGACTATACAAAGCGCGTCAGGCAATCAAAGAGCATAAGGTTCTTTTCATTGTTGAGGGATACATGGATTACCTGTCACTGTACCAGGCAGGCATCCAGAATGTCGCAGCGACATCAGGAACTGCACTTACACCGGAGCATGCACATATCATTCAGCGATTCTCTCAGAATGTTATTTTCGTTTTTGATTCCGACAACGCCGGACAGGCTGCGGCAGTCAGGGGCATTTTTATTCTTGCGCCGCTAAATTTTGATATCAGCATAATGACCGTGCCGGATGCAAAGGATCCTGATGAGTTTATAAAAAAATTCGGCCCCGAAAAGTTTCTTGAAGCAGCCAAAAAGGCAGAAAGCTGGATGCAATACAGTATCAAAAAAGCAATGCAGGAGAATGATTCATCAACACCGCGGGGCAAGTCTGCAGCAGTGGAATACCTTAAACCACTGACCGATTCAATCAGGGATCCTATTATTCTTGCAAATTTTCGAAAAGAAATTGCAGAACATCTTGAAATCAAAGAACAACTGATGTATAATCGTTTACAAGGCAGGACTGCGGAGACGGTAGAAACGAAAGATTCTTCCATAAACACAGCATATCTTCAGTCACTGGAAGGGAGATTCCTGCGGATTCTTTTAACGAGTCCCGAGCTGATAATCGAAGCAAAAAATTATGTCAGCCCTGAAACTCTAACGGATCAGATATCCAGTGATATATATTCATTAATAATTGAAACATACAGAGAAAAAGGCAGCCTCGACGGAATAACAGACAGAGTTAATGAACCTGTTATCAGAAAAATACTTACATTACTTCTTGTAAACCCTGCACTCATGGAACATATTCATGATGAGCTGGTGCAGAAGATAATCCATTTGCGGGCAAAATTCCTTCGGGCAAGTATTCGTGATATAAGATTGCAGATGAAAAATGAACCAGATAATAGAACAGAGCTTCTAAAAAAACTCAAGGATTTTTCTACTCAATTAAAAGACCTGGATGCAAACGAATGATTAAAAAGAAAGATTCTGTGAAAGAACCCCAGTCAGAAGAAACACCGGCTACAGATCGTACCACGCAGCGGCTTAAGAAACTGGCTGCACTGCAGGGATTTGTTACTGAAGCGCAAATTGAAGAGGTTGCGTCAAGCGCTCAGGAACGTGAACGGGTACAGCAGATTCTGGCACGTGAGCATATCACGATCAATAGTTTCGTAAAGGAGAAGGAACCACTTTACGAAAGAAGAACCAGAAAGCTTATCGCTGCCCGCAGACATCCCAAGTATACTGATCCAACATGGGTGTATCTCAACAGCGTTGGCCGCGTTCCTTTGTTATCACGGGGACAGGAAACCGAATACGCCATGCAGATGGAGTATGCACAGGGAAAACTTTTCGATATGGCGTTCAGGTCGTCAATCGCCCTTGACAGTCTGTACCGCATCGCAGACGAACTCAAGCATGATGAGCTCGATTGTATCGATGTGCTTCAGATTGAAGAGGATCAGACTGACAAGCAGGAGGATCACGAAAATCTCCGCAAGGAATTCCTGAGAATTGTCTCGTTAATCAAACGTAAAGTTACACAGATAAGCCACCTTGATGAATCAAAGAGCAGCGAAAAGACAAAACAGTACGATGATATTATCACACTGTGTCGTCAATTACGGCTCAATTCAAAACAGATCGAACTTATCCTCGAGAAATATAAGACATCACTTAAGGAAATGGGTGATCACGCACAGTTTGATGAGTTTACACACTGGGAAGAGATGCGTAACCAGGCAAAGTGTGCCATTATTGAAGCAAACGTTCGCCTTGTTGTCAGTATTGCTAAAAAATATATCCTTCGCGGGATGGAAATTATCGATCTCATTCAGGAGGGTAACCGCGGCCTTATTAAAGCGGTTGAAAATTTTGATTACCGCAAGGGCTACAAGTTCAGCACCTATGCCACCTGGTGGATTCGTCAGGCAATCTCCCGTGCAATCAACGATAAATCCAAAGCTATCCGTATCCCTGCAAACACTCTCGACCTTGTCAATAAGACGGTGCGTTTATGCAAAAAATGGGTGATGGAACATGGGTACGAACCCAGTCACGAGGAACTTGCCGATGCACTCGGGACTACAGTTAGTAAAGTTCAGATGGCGCTTGAATATTCGATGGAACCGATATCGCTTGACATGGAGATCGGTAATGATGGCGGCACGACTGTTGGTGAATATATTGAAGACACCAAAGCCGAGGATCCCTCAGAGCGCATCTCCCTTATGCATCTCCGTGAACAGATCAAGTCAGTACTTGATTCACTTGCTCCAAAAGAGAAGGAAATCGTCCTTATGCGGTTTGGTCTTGACGATGGGAGAATCAAAACGCTCAAGGAAATCGGTGAAATATTTAATATCTCCCGTGAACGGGTTCGCCAGATTGAAACAAAAGCACTCAGCAAACTCAAGCATCCAAGCCGCACTCGCCAGCTTATGGCCTGGAAAGAGGAACGCACCGAAACAATCTCTGACGAAGAGTACTTTGAATAGTACTGTAATACCGTACATTTACAAAACAGCAGATGCAGCATTGTATCTGCTGTTTTTATTTTCCGGACGTTATCCTTTTTATTACACTTACAAGTGATTTTCTGTATATTCACATATAGTGTAACATTGATCATATCGCTCATTACCACGCAACAGTCCTTTGGCACAGATGCGAAACTGTTGTAATAACATTAAGGAATGCATTCATGGTGAACGCCTATACACGATTGAAAAAACCGGTTATTCTTATTTTCACCGGCCTGACCCTTCTGTCACCGTTATCGTTGCTTCTTTTTACGATATACCAGTTTATTGGAGTTATTGCGTTTACACTGTTAAGCGGGTTGATACTGTTTCTGATTGTTCGTATCCTCGAAATCAAGCAGACTATTGATATGACAGATTCAGGAGAACTCAATGATGAAATCAGGATCAGGTTTGATGAACTTGTTAACAAAGAAACAAAAATCAGATTACATTTTGTAAATAGTTACATTGGAGCTGCCATTGGGACTTTGATTGTTGCACTGGTTATGCGTAATCCTTTTATCCTGCTTGCATTTATTGCTGCAGCGGTACTTCTTTACCTTTTTTTCCAGAACCGGATCAGTTCACAGAACATCCCGGTTCTTAAGAAAAAGTATCTCGAAGACAACATTGAGGAAAACCTTGGGGTGATACGGAAAAAACCGCTTGATGAAAATATGGAAATGGAATCATTTACTAATGATTGAAGATCAGGTTCATAAGTAAATCTGACTACAAATTATATCAATAGGTTATACATTTTTTCACCTGTGTTACAGACTTACCGATTGATTAGAATAGGTATTACTGTAAAAAAAGGAATACAATTCCCTTTTTTTGTTAAAAAACGGGAATTATATTCCTTTTATGCTAAAAAGATATCTATCAGCACCAGAACAAAGCTTCTTTCTTTTTGGTCCAAGAGGGACTGGTAAATCCACCTGGATACAAGAGACCTTTAATAACGCATGCCTTATTGATCTACTAAACCCATCGACACTTCTTGACTACATGACAAGTCCTGATAGATTATATCACTTGGTAAGAGGTCTTGAAAACGGTGCAACCATTGTAATTGATGAGGTTCAAAAACTACCATCCCTGCTTTCAATCGTTCATGCACTGATTGAGGATAAACGCGGATGGAGATTTATCCTTACCGGTTCTAGTGCACGAAAACTGGTTAAATCAAGTGCGGACCTCCTGGCTGGCCGCGCACTTATGGTATCAATGCATCCATTTACAGCATCAGAACTTGGTTCATCGTTTGATCTGAACAATGCATTATTGTATGGTCTTGTGCCATCAGTGATCATGTCCCCCGATCCAACAGAAACATTAAAAGCATACATCTCTATTTACTTAAGAGAAGAAGTTCAGCAGGAAGCACTTGTTAGAAATCTTGCTGTATTCAACCGGTTTCTTCAAACGATTTCGTTTTCACAGGGCAACCAGATAAATTCAGCATCTATCGGAAGAGAATGCGGAATTGACAGAAAAACTGTTGATGCATGGATACAGATTCTTGAAGACCTGCTGATCAGTACTACTATCAGGCCATTTACTAAAAGAGCGGCTCGTGCAATAACCACACACTCGAAATTCTATCTGTTTGATTGTGGTGTGTATAGAAGCCTGAGACCTAAAGGCCCTCTTGACAGTCCAGCTGAAATTGATGGTGTTGCACTTGAGAGCCTTGTTTTTCAGCATTTGAGAGCCTGGGTTAGCTTTACTAAATCAGATACAGAAATTTCATTCTGGAGAACCCGTACCGGCACTGAGGTTGACTTCATTGTCTATGGTGAACATTGTTTTGCTGCCATTGAAGTAAAAAACTCAAATCGGATCAGACCAGAAGATCTCAAAGGCCTCCGCACATTCAGAGAAGACTACCCGGAATCGAAACAGGTGCTCCTTTACAGAGGTACCGATTCGTTACAAATTGATAATATTCATTGTATACCGGTTGAAAAGTTCTTAAAAAATATCCATCCGGAAAACCGTTTTCTCTTACTGACACAATAGCTGTCAGTATCACGACCTGCGTTTAAACGGCTCACAGTAAAAAGCGAATATTAGACCGATTAACAGCACAATTCCGGACCATTTGTACGTTATTGAGAATGCATTTGCCACATGATCAAAAAATATCTTTTTTATTGACTTGTAAATCAATGACATCGCATCGATTTGTTTTTCATACACCTTTTTCATTGCAGGTTTCATAATAGCAGGAGCTTTTTGTACAGCCTCATCTCTTCGTGCTTCAAATATTTTTAAAATATCTTCTTCTGATGGAAGCTTTGAGTCCTTGGAGAATTTTGCTGATGTCAATTTTGCAATAACCGTATCCTTTACATCTTTTGTAAGCACAGTATCGGACACAATAATTTCGGATGCCTGTACACGCGCCTGATCCACCTCTTTTTCTACAAAATGGGTAACCGTTGTGACCAGCAGCGCAACGCCAAGCGTTGCACCGAGTGTTCTGGAAACATTGCCGACTGCAGATGACATTCCGATCTTGTCATCAGGAGTCGCTTTTACCATTGCATTTACAATTGATGGAAACGCGAAACCGATCGCTCCACCGCAAAATGCCAGACGCCATATAATATCGGTTAGTGTGGAATCCGCATTCAATCCAAACATAAGATATATTGATATACAATTAAGAATCGCACCACTGAATGCGAATATTCTGTTTCCGATTTTGTCTGACAGTAACCCGGTAATAGCGCTTGTTACAATTAGCAGCGCCGGATATGCAGTTATCACAAGTCCTGCCTTTACCTGACTAAACTCCTTTACCTGTGTTAAATAAAATGCGGTAAAGAATACGCCACACATTGAACCTATTCCCAGTATGACAAGAGATATATTTGTTGTACAAAAGTAAACATTTTTAAATAGCGCCACAGGAAGCATCGGTGCTTTTGATTTCTTCTCGATAAAGAAGAACATCGTGAAAAACAACATTGAAACGACAAACAGAGTAAGGATATATGGTGATCCCCACCCGTAATCGTTTGCCTGAATAAGGCCGAGAACAAGGCTGAACATCGCAATGCTCATGGTGATCATTCCTGCCCAGTCAATTCGCCTGTCGGCAGTCGGATCAAACGATTCTTTTACCACAAAGGGGATGATTATCAGCGCAATTACACCAATGGGAATATTGATATAAAAAATCCACTGCCAGTTCAGATACTCGCCGATAATGCCACCAAGGGCCGGCCCGCTCGCTGACGCAAGTCCTGCAATAGCACCCCATACCCCTATAACCATTCCCCGTTTCGAAACGGGAAAAATCTCAATTACAAGCGGCATTGACACAGGAACGATCAATGCACCTGCAAGTCCCTGAAGCGAACGGTA
>JAAZBG010000296.1 GCA_012513915.1 Fibrobacter sp. | reverse complement strand
GACGGCAGAAACGTCTTACCCTTGAAGGCGATCACTTTTATCCGGATCTTGTGTTTTACCATATTCGACTTAAATGTTACTGTATTATCGATCTCAAAACACAGAAACTTAATCACGGCGATCTCGGCCAGATGCTGATGTATGTCAACTATTATGACAAAGAAATAAAAACAAAAGAGGAAAATCCGACAATCGGGCTTATCCTTTGTACTGACAAAAATGATGCTGTTGCAGAGTATGTACTTGATGAAAAGAAAAAACGGATTTTTGCAAGCAGATACCAGTACGAACTTCCAACCGTTGAAGAACTCGAACGGGAACTGCGTCATGAAATGGAGTTACTCTCATCTGAATTATCACCAGTCAAATCGGTACAACGTACTCCTGCACCCAGCAAAAAATCAGGCAGCGTTGCAAAAAAAGAAAAGAGATCCATGAAATGAATAAACATGTACAATCGATAGCAGGCAGACTCAGCTTGCGCGCACCACAGCGGCATTCACTTGAAATACTTGATCGTATCACTGAAATTGCATCACCGCATACAACGATAGATAAAGAGGCTAACGGAGCATTCCGAATATCAACCAGATTTTGTGGCAGAAACAGATAGTTCTATTTACATGCTTGAGCCAAAAGTAAAAAAAGGAATGGATTCACCAGAGGTTACTTTGAAAAAAGATGCTGCGGTAAAATGGTGCAGAAATGCAACTAATCATACAGGAACCTACGGCGGGAAACCCTGGAAATATCTTCTTATACCACATGACTGCATTACCGAAAATATGACACTTGATATTTTAGTAAAACAATTCAGTTGCAATTAAAATGATTGTAGAAAGAGTAATGGGATTAATCATACGAATATATTTGATTTAATCATGCGGGTAGTGTTTAACGATAATTTACTTTCAAGAACATCTAACTTCCTTCTAATGATGGTAGTAAATCATGACAAAAAAAAAAATTCGCAATATTCATCGACGCAGAGAATCTCATTAACTGGATCAAAAACGAAGGTCCGGAGAAACTGCTTGAGGAGTTGAGTACGCAGGGACAGGTTATTGTGCGTCGGGCGTATGGGAAATGGACAAATCAGAATCTGAGCCAGCTTCAGGAAAATCTGAATCATAATGGGTTTGAACTGCTACACAATTTTCATCCTGTCAGCGGGAAGAATTCAAGCGATATTCAGATGACCATTGACGCAATGGAGTATGCACTCAAACTGACCGATGTCAGCTGGTTTGTGCTTGCAACCGGTGACAGCGATTTTTCGCCTCTTTTCAGAAAGTTGCGGGAGATTGGCAAAGAGGTAATCGGTATTGGTCCCAAATCACCCCTAAGCGAATGTGTCAAAACATCATGCTCACGATATATCTATACCCATAATGATAACACGGAAGAAAATGAGATTCTCGCCTTTGAACTTGACGAGATTGAAGATCTTCTCGAAAAAATCATAGACAAGCATGAAGGGTCAATCAATATAGCGAATTTAAAAAATCAGATTCTTCAAATCGACAATGCATTCAATGAAAAACAGATGGGGTTTAAAAATTTTACAAGTTTTATTGATTCTCTTGACTTTCTAAAACACGAAAAAGATATGGTGAGTTACAGACGTCCATCTGATGCTGCTACCAGTTATAAAACATTACTTAAAAGAAAAAATTGGGACTTTCTTCCAAAAACAATTGTCAACAAATTGTATAAAGCATGTGACGGAATCCCAGTACTTCCCCGACAGCAAATCGTTGATAAACTGGTGACAAAAAATATTGAAGGGACCTCATCAAGTATCATCAGAAAATTTCTTAATATCCTTCACAAATCAAAACTCGCAAAAGTCAGCCAGATCATTGATGATGAAAAAACAATAGAAATTACTAAAACAAACGACTATTTACAAAAAATCGATTTCGCAATGCTCTCCCGTTTACTTTCTGCGATACATGAATCAAACAGCAAAATTGAAAAAGATAAACTGAAAAAATTATTATATGGTAACTATACCGATAAGGAATTTGAGAAAATTATACTCGCAGCAAAAGAGAATGTGGTAAATAAAGATGACAATGACCATTGATTCGTTTTATTTATGTTTATGAGCCAGCGTTCCAGAGGTGCAGGTATTTGTTTGAGAATATTCACAAGAGTATGCCGCCCCTTCAGGGCTTTAAAATTCATTGGGATGATTCACCCCGGGCCTGTCAGCCCGGGCTGGTATATATTACGCTTTCAGCGCATTTTTACGATTGACATTTAGAGAACTTGTTACTTGTTACTTGTTACTTGTTACTTGTTACTTGTTACTTGTTACT
>JAAZBG010000295.1 GCA_012513915.1 Fibrobacter sp. | reverse complement strand
TGAGCGCTAAGCGTTTCAAACCTCTTGACCTTATCACCCTTCGATAAAGCCTGCGAGGTTTTCAAAGCTTATCATCTCAATATCTTACGGTTCTGCATTCACGCCAACTGCGCCATTTAGGATAATTACAATCTTTTTACAGCGATTTTCTTTCTCTCAGCAACAATTTTCCCGTTGGATTCATTTCGCACAGAAACAAGTACAACGTATGTACCCGCCCCTACTATTCTTCCTTTTAAATTACGCCCGTTCCAAACACATTTTAATTCATCTGTAACCGTTTTTTCATCTCTGAAAACACAACTTCCAAAGCCATCAACGATAGTAATAGAAATTGTCAACCTGACTTCAATTTTAGTTTTTGCTCCTGAATTAACAATAATTTTGAGGTCCTCTGTTTCCGGATTGAACGGTGATGGACCTGCTTTAATGGTGATATTAACAGGTGGAGAAACAACTGTCAGCGCAACACGCCGATTGAGCGGATTGTCCTGCTGATTCTGATGGATATCTTCAATTGTTCCATCAGCACTGATATACACGGAGTCTCCCGTCTGTGGATACCCGTCGCCTTCGACAGAGGTTACAACAAACGTAAATGTGTTTGCGTTTTTCCCTGTCTGTTGAACCAATAACCGGTATGCATCGTTCCCATCAACAGGAACAAACTGAAACGGTTCATTGTAAGCAGGATCGAGACTGTTTTCAGAAAACGTTACTATAAGTGTATCCCTGTTTTTACCTGACAAACCATCCCAGTGACCTTCTATAAATTTAGCGTCGATCAATACCGGTGCTGCTTTGTCTGTAACGGGTGTTGTTATCGGAATATCCGGAAACAATGAGTGATAAAGAATCAAATCAAGCACGCCGGATGTTACCCGGTTGCTTATGGATAAACCGTTAACAGCACTGCGTATATCAATCAGCAACCGTAACGAGTCACCCGAAGCATACTTAAACTTATCAGCCCTCAGCAATGACGATTTTTTATTTGAAAAAGTAAAGTCTGCAGTCAATAGTTTGCTATCAACTTTTTTGTTAAATACGATCTCGATTTCGTCAATAGTACCATCAGCGTTTCTATCATAATACCATGCCCCATTTACAATCGGAGCTTTCTCCCTGATTGTTAAAACTACAGGTTTATTAAGCTCATGAGGCCTGTTTCCGTAAAGATCTCTCACAGGACCATCAGCATTGAGTTTAAGGCTATCGCCAGCATTAATTGCGATTCCGGCACTATTATCCACTATCACTTTATAAAGATCACCCATAAATACGGAATTGACAACATTTAACGTGTACTCATTCCCGTTTCCAATCAGCACCAGAGACTTTCCGATAAGACTGTTATCTGCAATGTTTTCTGATAGAGTGATAAGAAGAGTATCAAAATTACCCTGTATTTTTTCCAGCAGCAGTGCACTCTGCAGTAACGGTCCAATACTGTCATTGATCTTAAATGATGTGAGCAGGGTAGCGTTTTCATATGCCGTATCTGTTGAATAACAGAGCCCGAGATTATTACTACCGGTAAATGTTGTTGCCTGTTCAGGAAATGATGTGTCAAGCAGAACTGTCAGGTGACGATTATTTGAGCCGTCCAGTACTATTGATGCACCTGAAAAGGTTTTACGTGGAAATAATACCGGCCAGGAAACAAGGATCGAATCGGGTTTTTTGTCGATAGTATCCTGAAAAAATATTTCGAGACGTTCAGCCCGTCCAAGACCGGAATCGTCAAAGACTGCTGCATTGACAACAGGATTTTCATTTCGAACCGGTTTTGGCGGTTTTGTAACGGTAAAGTTAATCTGACTTGATTGCGATGAGTTTCTTGTTGAAACATAACGGATAGTATATTCACCCGGTAACAATCCACTCATTTTGTCCTCGTTTATAATTACCTGTGAAAAGTCATCCGAGATTGTAATCCCTCCATATTTCTCTCCCGAAAAAAGCTGTTCAGACCCTGTAATTGAAGGACCGGTGAGAAAAAAACCGACAGTAGCTCTTATGGTATCTATAACCATATCAGAACCGCCGCAGGAAAGACCTCCCTGAGAAACCTTTTCAAACATATCATACTTCGTGGAGCCATCATTCTGCTTTTGTGAAACTGCAAATAAATTGCTGCTGGTACGCAGATTAATTGATGTCACCATTCTGAAATTGGAACCACAGCAACGGCGTTCTGCAAAAAACAGCTTAAATGGATATGTTTCACCTTCAGTTAATCCAAGAGTATCAAGCTTTACATATCCGGAAATCGGATTATGTATACCACCAATATCAACTACCAGTTTGTTATTAATAAATACCCAGACATCATCATCACCACGGAAATAAAATGTCTGACCCTTGACATATTCGAATTCACAACCAAGCTCCATCGTAAAATGATAATTATGCTGTTGTGATGCATCCCGGTTGGGATTCGGAACCGTCTGTGCCGCGTCAAGAAAGCTGAAATCATCCAGGGGAAAAAACGCATTGGTATCAAACTCATACAACCCTTCAGAATTCTTTTGCAGTTCAAGATCATAGCAATACTCATTCGTATAACCATTATCGAATATTTGAGGCGTAAACCACTCCTCAATCGTTGCAGTCGTTGAATCAGGATTGGTTACAGGAATTCCGGTACTTCCTAATGTATTTTGAACCATGCCACGCCTGAGTCCCGTTACATCAACACCGAAATCTTTGTGAGTTCCAATATCAAGCATTCTGCTTGCAAGCGTTATAGGTGTGCAATCACCTGTTATACCCGGAAATTTCGTATCTATTGAAACCGGTCCATCAGGATATGGTGTCGCAAGCAGCCAAATGGTATCAGATGACGTAAATGCACCGCTCAAATCGATATAATTTGTATCCCCAAGCCCGGTTAACCCGTAAAATGTTGTATCAAGTGAATTGACAAACCGAAGAGAAGGCGCAGTCAGGGTATCATAGTGATAATAACTGAACCATCCGCAGAAATTTTTTAAGCTGCTTATTTGAATTAATCCGCCGGCGTTTTGAAGTGATACTCCTGGAGCACCAAGATCCCATGGGTTGAAAAAATTGACTACTTTACATTTAGGTGGTTCATACTCAATCCGGGGATCCCCTGTGATGTCATCAATGTACATCCAGATTTCCTTCTTTGATGGATCAAGTTTGATGATATCCCCGAAACTCAACCCTCTCGCACCAATCCCGGAAGAAATTCCGGAATATCGTAATGAAGAATCGTAAGCATTAAAAGTTGTTGGTATATAACTTACCAGCTCAAATCGCTCGTTTGAACTGCTATCAACATCAGAAAAGGTATAGGTAAACCAGCCACTGGTCTCTCTTGACATCGCAGCACCAGGATAATAATTCGTAACTGCGGACAGAATCCATAACCCTGCATTTAACCTGGACGAATCTGATGCCCAGGGATGCATTACATGTATAGTCAAAGCGCTGTGTACAGAAAAATTAAACATTAATAGTGCAATGCATGCAAGCCATATCCGGGTGTTGTATTTATCTCTGTTTTGCATAACTTATGTAAATGTCCTCTTCTGATGTGTAAAAACATGCAAAAACGGTGTGCCTATTTAGCATAATATATCAAATTTTTATTAAAAAAGTACATTCAAAGAGAAAATGATTCGTCAATTACTACCACCGGATTCATTTTTTTCCAGGGCCTTATCCTCTTCTTAAGTGTTCAGCGAACACCGCGCTTGGAACATTTGAATGGATCATTTGTAATCGTTTACATTTAACAATACACTTTAAATCTATATCTCAATGATATTATTACAGATAGAAGCAATAACAAGGTCATTGTTACCACTTTTTCTACAGATGAAAAAAAATACTCTGCGCATTACTGAATTGTTTTCCGGGTTTAATGGACATTAAGCATTGAAAAACTTGTGAACATTACCTGATAGTAAAAAAGGGACACAACAAAAATTGCATCCCTCGATTGCTCATTGCCTTATGAAAAAAACTTATTGCACGAGAAGCCAACGCTCCATCAACTTTTGAAGATCACTTCTCCGGAATGGTTTTGATATTTTATCGGTAAAGCCATAGCTTTCCGGATGTGCCATTATCGGATCATCGTTGTAGCCACTTGACACAAAAGCTACAATGCCCGGGTTTATTTTTCTGAGTTCAGCGATTGTTTCCTTACCACCCATTCCGCCAGGAATAGTAAGATCCATGATTACAGCATCGAAAGGATGCCCTTCCAGAGCACTTTTCCTGATAGATTCCAATAGCTCCGACCCGTCAGTCGCAAAGTCTACCGTACAACCCATCTTCTTAAGCAGTTCGCCAAAAGTTTCTCTGATAAAATCTTCATCATCCATTATCAGTATCTTTTTGGACGTTGTGATTGTTAGTACATCATGTGTCATAACAGGGGCCTCCAAAGTCAAGGTGTATGCATAAGAGTAACTGTGTGTGTATACAAATACCAGAACGACGTTGAATAATTAAAACAATTCATGCAATCCTGAATGCCCGGTAATTTAAAATATGATTCATAGTGAGCGACACAGACAATCACTGATATTATACCTTAATTTCGTTCTGATGTAAATAGCGTCGTTTCTGAAATATATTCTTTCTGTACAAATGTATTAGAGGAGTAGATACAAGTCTCACTTTTGCGACCAATTACATATTCGTCGCACTTCTGCAACACATATAAACTACTCCATTAACTTTTTACTGATACACTCCTATTTGCAGGTGGTTCAATTACTTATTCTGTACTAGAAAATATATCAATGAGTTACATTATATCTACTGAAAATTCATATTAAACAACAATTTCTTTTGCAAATATTATTTAATAATTTGATTTATAATATGTTACGTAGTTTAAAAAAATGAAGTTCAAAAACGCACTAAAAAATTGGCATGCATTATGCTAATATAACTATCATACCGCATTGGTGGTACAATGTTTGTCGTATATTTTAATAGAAAGGATAAGACGTGGTATTAAAGGGACATAAGACTTTGCTGACGCCTTCGCCTTCACTCAACTATTGAACGTTTTCACACCCAATATAAAGCAGTGACCCTTAAGCGGTCATTATTGCTGGGCCGGCTGAACTGCACTTCAAGCCGGCATTTTTTATATGAACAAAAACATATGAAGAATATTGGACTATGATGATGTACATGCCGTCATTAGCGTATTCCTGATTTCATGAATCATCTCAATATTCTCGATTTTCTGTTTCCGGTCGGAGTACACATAAAAAACATCAACAGCCTGAGAAACCCTTGTAGAGAGTTTTGCGGAAACGATATTTACATTCATTTGAGAAAGTGCCTGTGCTACAGTGTAAAGCAGTCCGAATCTATCGTCGGTACGGATTTCTATAACTGTAAATTCTCTGGATATTTTATTATCGATATGAACGGTTGTTGTACCATTTAAGCATTTACGTATCGGCCTTGGCGGATATGCTCTGTAACGTTCATCAAGAATTTGCCTTGTTGTTAATTGACGTTTTACGACACATTCCCATTTTCGATAGATGTTTTGTATGTGCTGCTCCGGATTGATTCGAATTACCGTATCTGGTTCGACAAAGAATATATCAAACACCTTGTCCTGTAATGTAGAAATCTGCGCAGAGAGAATATTGTACCCTTCAGATGATAAACAACCAGCCAGATCAGCAAAGAAAAACAACCTGTCGTACCCGCAAACAATCAAACGTTCAAAACCGGTATATTTCTCGACTTCAATGCACACACCGGTTGTTTTGTTCAATCGTTCAAACATGGAGGCATATTTTTTCATATCCTTTGTCAAATTATCCTGTATACGTTCCTCGTTTGTACGAAAATGAGGATTACCGCTAATGCAATGTTTTATTCTGTTGTAAACATCAAAGAGCTGTATCCCTTTCCATACGGTCCATGTTTTTCTTCCAACACTCCTGATATCCACAATTGTCAGCATAAAGAGCAGATCCAGCGTATGCTGGTTCTGTAGTGTATCTGCGAATTCTTCAATAGTATGATCTTCCGGTTCCCGTCTGAAAGCAAGCATTGACAATTCAAGGTGGTGTTCGATAAGAAAAGTGATAGTGTCCCGTTTTTTTTCATCAACACCAAGCCGATCACATGCATTTTTTGCAATAACAGCACCGGTCTCTGCATGGTTTGATCCAAGCGGCTTTCCAATATCATGAAATAACACAGCCATCCTCAGGACGAAAAGATCATCAATTGCTTTATGCACAGCTGAAATGAGTGGATCTTTTTCATTTGCGATACTATCAATAACCGATAGCGCATGAATCGTATGCTGATCTACAGTAAATTCATGGTATGAATCATATTCAACCTTACACTTGATTGACAACAATTCCGGAAAAAGTAATTCAAGAAATCCGGTTTCATACATTGAACGAAACACTTTACTTATCGGTTCCTTTAACGATACTAATTCAATAAATTTATTGCTGATAGCCGAATAGTCAACGTTAGTAAACTGAAGGGCTGACACAATCTCACGAATTTTATTCTCGAGCCGGCTTGAAGGAAATGCCTGATAATGAATTGACAGTGAATAAACATCCATTATCCATTCTATTGAATGGGAACACTTTGCTGTGTTCAGGTATGACAGATATCCATCAAGAAGAACGATGTCATTACCAACCTTTACAGAACTAAAATACCAGCGGACAATATGTGCTAATTTATTCATGTTCCCATGTTGCTCAAGATATCTCAGCACATGTTGTTTAATCGACATTACTGTTCTGAAAAAAATCTCCATAAGCTCACCGGGGTTGTTTTCCCCAAGCCCGATATACTCTGCAACAAGCATCTGCTGTGAAAACTCCAGTATGTCAAGCCTTGTACATGAAGTCATATGTAAAGCACACCGTATTTTTAACAGTGTTACATACGCTGCATGAAGCGACTCCATTCCATTCTTTTCAAATAGGGAAATATGGTTTCGGGAATACTGGGTATATAGCTGCTCTGAAACCCGGTAGCCCCATATAATTCTCTGACAATCACGAAGTGTACACACACCGTTCTTTAAATGCGGTTCAACAGTGTACAGTGATGTATCAGCGGAAAGTACACCATCTTTCAATGATTCTTCAATTTCCTTTAGAAACCAGTGTTTTCGCTTTCTGAATGATGGTTCAATGGCTTTTTTAATCAGTTTTTTATAGAGTTCATTACTGCCGGCAATAAGCCTTGTGTCAAGCAGTGATGAGTCGGTGGCAATATCCTCCCCCAGTATTTGTACACATTCGGATACACTTCTGACCACGCATCCCAGAGGTAGATTCAGATCCCACATTGCTCTTACAATACGTTCGATATCCTCTTTTGTATGGTCACCCTCATGAAGAATCAACAAATCAATATCTGAATAGGGACACAACTCATTTCTACCATATCCGCCGGTTGCAACCAGCGCCACATCACTACGATCATTCTGAAAATACCGCTTATATTGTGTAATCAGTACACTATCGATATAGCTTCCGTATTTTAAAATAGCCGCAACAGAATCGTGACAGATTTCAGGTGATGAAAAACACCCATTTCTGACTTTTTCAAGTTGTTGTCTGTTCGATAGTTCAGCCATACATAGTCCCATATAATCAAGAACGTGTTGCATTGTCCCCAGAAGTCCCGGTGCATATCACCTGTTTAATGATAGTCACCTATCAGAGGGCATCAGAACCACGCTCGTTCGTGCGTATTCTTATTACATCTTCAAGAGGAAGAACAAATATTTTACCATCACCTATTTTACCATCTTTTCCTGTACGTGCTGCATTACTGATAGCCTCAATCGTTGCATCAAGGTATTTGTCATCAAGCGCAATCTCAAGCTTTACTTTTCGCACGAAATTGACCTGATATTCATGTCCCCTGTATACTTCAGTGTGCCCTTTCTGCCTCCCGATCCCCTGAACATCCGAAACTGTCAATCTGAATACTTCAATGGTACTGAGCGCATCTTTCACAGCTTCGAGTCGTGATGGCTGAATGATCGCAATGAGATATTTCATTTTCTATTCCTCCTCAGTGGAATTATTTGTAAACAATCCGGTATCCCTGATATCACGTTCAGGATATGCACCGATAGAATGTATTGATAAATCCGAACCCTTGATTTCTGCATTGTTACTTAGTCGTATACCTATTGTATTCTTGAGTGCTGCATAGACAAGTGTTGAACACACCAGTGCTGCCACAATCGCTGCAAACGTACCGATTAATTGTGAAAAAAAGGAAACTCCACCAACTCCACCAAAAATCTCCTGCCCGAAGATACCTGCAGCGATTCCACCCCATGATCCGGTTATCCCATGAAGCGGCCACACTCCAAGTACATCATCAATTCGCATTTTTTCCGTTTCCCATTTGAATCCAAATATAAAAATTATGGCACCCGCTCCGCCAATAAAGAATGCACCAAATGGATGAACGATGTCACTTCCTGAACATATTGCTATTAATCCTGCAAGTGCCCCGTTATGAACAAAGCCCGGGTCGTTTTTTGAAAAAATCACAGCAAAAAGAGTTCCACCAACCATTGCAAAGAGTGAATTTACCGCTACAAGTCCGCTAATTCCCTCAAATTTTTGCGCACTCATTACATTAAATCCAAACCATCCGATTGCAAGAATCCAGCTTCCCAGTGACAAAAAGGGAATATTTGAAACCGGAATACCAACACTTCTTCCTTTAACCCATCTGCCAATTCTCTGCCCCATAAGTATAACTGCTGGAAGTGCAATCCATCCACCCATAGAATGAACAACCACCGAACCAGCATAATCATGAAAATTCGCACCAAATGATTCTTTTAACCAATCCTGAAAAAAAGGAATACGTCCCCAGATAATAGATTCAAAAAGCGGATAAACAAATGCAACAAACACTGCTCCCGCCAGAACCTGTGGCCAGAACTTTGCACGCTCTGCAATACCTCCTGAGATAATTGCTGGTATACATGCTGCAAACGTTGTCAAAAAGAAGCAGTGAAGAAGATCAAATCCCCGGGCACCATCAACAGGATTGCCATTGATCATATTGACAATAGTATCCGCTCCGGCGAAAAAATTAATTCCATATGCTATCGGGAATCCTATACAAAAATAAATAATCGTCGAAACCGACCAATCTGTCAGTATCTTTACAAATGCATTAATCTGGTTTTTTACCCGTACAGTGCCTGCTTCAAGAAATGCAAAACCTGCATGCATCGAAAAAATCATCACCGCACCAATCATCAGAAATAAAGCATCCGCACTGAATCTCATCCCCTCAATTTCATCGACCATTATCTTCTCCTTCGGAACAGTATTGTAATGATTACATTTTTTTATGACACAATTGTTTCAATCCATCTAGCAACGATTGTTCCAGATTGATTACCAAACAGTTTCATGATGCAGATTATTTCAGATTTGCAGCGTTTCAACCGGGTTCAAAAACACACACCTGTCGATTGATTGATGCAGATTCCCGCCTAACAATATCTGTAACACGCACCGATGAATCAATCAGACAATTTTATACTTAAGCTTTTTATTTTAAACGATTTTAATAAGGCACCACTAGTTAACAGACAGTGAATTCAATGCAGAATTCACTGTCTGCCACATTTTGCCGGGACAAACCGGTTATATATCCGGATCATATTTTTTTACTTTTATTTAACTGATACAACTGCAAATAATCGGGGTATTGATTAGGAGTAGAAATTAAAACATTTATGTATTATTTCATATTTGTAGCACATATTTGTCACTCAACAGTCATTTCAGGGTTCAACGCCAGCCTCCTGTTATTTCATTATAAATAGTGTCAAACAACTCCTGAATATCGTGACGGGAAATGATTTCGCTTTTTTTTCTTTGAGAAGCATTTGACGCCTGTTCAAACTGACAAATCAGATAGTTTTCCAGTGTTACTCTACATTTGTCAATAGCCAGAATTTCATTGTGTGTCAACACAACATTCTGTTCGGTTATTCTTAAAAGATAGTTACGATAGAATGCATGTTCTTTCATTACTTTCTGGTACTGCTGCGGATCATTATATGCAAACTCAATTCTGGATGGGAATGTACCGGCAATATCAGGTATACGCATCCGGTAATGAGTATATCCGGATTCCTCAATTAATTCCTTTTTGTACAATTCAAGATCTTTTTTGAGTATGTTATGGAAATCGCACAAATAAGTTTTCGCATGCTTTGTTTTTTTCTTATGCAGCATCGTTAGCGTTTTGTTTACTGCATCGGTTAAAAAAACAAGTTTGTTGATTGTATTCAGAACGATTTTACCAAGTGTATGTTTTTTCCCGTCAACAATTCTATTGAATGTATCCTGATCTGCCGGATATACTGATGGCAATTCCAGAAACTGTGTAATTACAAGTCTTTTAACAAATTCATCGATGTCAAGATTCGTGTATATAACACGTATTTTTTCTTTTACCTCATCTTCCATATGTAACGTTTCAACTTCCCATTGCAGCAGCTCCGCTGATCGGTTCTCAATCATCTTTTGTAAAGCATGACAATGAGCTCTGTCTGCCATTTTAAAATCAGTATACAGATCCACACTGATGGAATCATTGTCATAGTGCAACGCCGGATAACATGCAAAGCAGACAGACTGATTACTACTGCCGACAGGTACTGCATTCAACAATCCCTCACTCCACATTGTAAACTTTCCCTGACTATGGCTAAATGCATCAAGCTCACCGTATACTTCCTTTTTCATAACCAGCGAAGGCAGCGATTCAGATGTATGGGCAAAATCCGCTCTGAATGTTTTGACAATTGTTGTATCATCCCGCACCACCTGAATACGTGGCCACAGATATGCGGGGATATATCCAGCCTGTTCGTCAGTAATGACAAGAAACAGGTTACAGGTTTCGTTTAAAAATTGACACAATGCATCAACAAAACCCGCTTTGACAATTACCACGGATTTGCAAAATGTATCAGCAATCTGTTCTATTGTAAAGCCGGCTTCCCGTATCTGTGCAGAAAAGTGTTGTAGCAGTAACATCACACGCTCTTTCCAGAATACCGGTA
>JAAZBG010000294.1 GCA_012513915.1 Fibrobacter sp. | reverse complement strand
TTAAGCTCGGGAAATGTCGGAATTGTTGATTAATAGCAATTATTTGTGAAATGCATTGTGCATTTCACAAATTTTCTGTTTTTATATCTTTATATTTTTGATATACTCTAAATATTTGCAATAACATATTACTTACTTTTAGGTATTGCTGAGCGTAATTTTAAAACCGTTGCGTCTATGATTTAAATCCAATGGGGTTCCGGCAAAAAAAAATGCCGATTTCCATGTAAGTATGAGACACAATTGCCTGCAACTTTTTAGAGGAATTTTAAATGATACAAAAAAATCAGTTTCGATTTCTAATGATAACCGCACGTATGTTCTTCATATCACTTATTCTACTATTAACCTTCGCAGCTACTTCAACATTTGCTGACAGGGATGATTTCTCATGGCAGGATGCAATCCGTGAACTTGACACACTCCCCTATTCTCCACGCTTCATAGATTCACTAAAAAATAAATTCAATATCTCCAATGAAAGAGACCTGAGAACGCTTGTACCCAATACACCTGTTTATGCAAACGAGACTCTTGTCTATCGGGTATCTTGGGGGGCTATTTTCGCTGGCAATCTTATTATCACAACAAATTATGATTCTGTCAGCAATACCATTCGAATCGGCGGTAAAGCAGTTTCGAGTAATTTTGTTGGCGCTTTTTACAAAATGCGTGATTATGTAATCTCGACAATTGATGCAAACGGCTTGTACCCGTTGTTTTTTGAGCAGCATCTCCGGGAGGGCAAACGATATAAAAGTGATTCCTGGGTGCTCTATGATCTTCAAAATAAACAAGCACACGTTCACAACAGAAAATATAAAAATTTCGACACTCCACAATTCACACAGGACTATCTTTCTGTACTTCATTTCATTCGTCATTTAAAGTTACAGCCTGGTGATACCCTTACACAGCATCTCTTTATTAACAAGGAAATTCACCCGATGCTGTTTACCTGTCCAGAAAAAGAAGTTATCGAAACAGATAATGGAAAAATAAATACACTGAAACTTCAACCCCGCCTTGTTGGTGAAGGCCGCGCTTTTAACAGACGGGATAAACTTGAGGTATGGTTAACCGACGATTCAGTTCCAACACCGGTTCTGATCAAATCAAAAATCAAGTTCGGAAGAATAACCGCGAAATTAATATGGCGTAACAATCAAGCGGCTACGTTAGTACAGGGATAGTCATTAATGCACATTATTGAGACACTAAACAACATTGACACACAATTATTTGTTTTTCTTAATTCGATTATTTCTACTACACTGCTTAATTATTTTTTCGTAGCAATTACTGATGCCCGTTTCTGGATTTTTCCGGCAATTGTAGCTTCGATACTTTTTATAAGGAAGGAACATAACAAAGCATTAATCGTACTCCTTCTTGCTGGAATTACGGTAGCCATATCAGACCCGGTTTCTTCACAGATTTTCAAACCGCTCCTGCATCGCCCGCGACCGTGTCATCCCGATTACTTTATTAATGGTGCACATTTGCTTTTTGGTTTAAAATCATCACTTTCATTTCCATCATCGCACAGTACCAACATATTTGCGCTTGCGTTTATCATAACAATGTTTTATCCATCACAGTGGATCTGGTTCTTCTCCTTTGCCGTATTGATTGGCTTTTCAAGAATATATGTTGGAGTCCATTATCCCGGTGATGTCCTTGGTGGAGCACTTCTTGGGGTGATCATTGCATTGCTTGTTTACAGCGGTTATCTCTGTTCAAAAAAATGGATTGGTCTGAAAATTAACAGAAATCAATGAGAATCGCACAGATGCGAGGATATAATCAGGTAATTTTAGAGTATATTTGACCTGGCTTGCCAAATCAGAATAGATATTGGTTAATAGTTCAAGAAACTATAATCTGTGGTAGTACAAAACATAGTAAGCGAGGGCCGTTTCCAAATGCATGACCGTCAATGACAAGCACATACACTGAAAACAACCCTCTGAAAATACAGAAAAGTAATTGGTATTACTTTTTTTCTTTAATACGTGTTGATTTACCGGTACGGTCACGCAGATAATAAAGCTTTGAGCGGCGTACACGGCCTTTTTTCAATACTTTAATTTCTGCAACGAGTGGTGAATGAACAGGAAAAATTCTTTCAACATATACGTTGCCGGATGACTTCCTAACGGTAACGGTCTTGCTGATACCTGCACCACGAGTCTGGATTATAACACCCTGAAACTGCTGAATTCTTTCTTTGTCACCTTCTTTAATTTTGAAGGAAACATTGATTGTATCGCCAGGACCAAATTCCACATCCTGCTTTACCATCTGTTTTTTCTCAACTGCTTTAATAATGTCCTGCACAGGTTACCTCCTCGTAGAACATACTGGTTACTATTTGTTGTTTTATTTTTTTCTTTTTTTTTGTACTGTTTCCGGATGTGCAATGCAATATTTATCCCACAAATCAGGCCGTCTTTCTTTTGTAATCTTTACAGCCTGCTCGTGCTGCCATTTCTTTATATTCGCATGATGTCCGCTAAGAAGTATTTCCGGAACTTTCATTCCGTTAATATCCTCAGGACGCGTATATTCAGGATGGCTTAGCAGTCCGTTGTAAAAGGAATCTGCTTCAGCACTATCACGATTTCCTAATGCACCAGGCAAGAGCCGCGTAATCGAATCAACAAGAACCATTGCAGGAATTTCACCACCGCTAAGGACATAATCCCCGATTGAAATTTCCCTGTCAACGTACATATCAACAACTCTCTGGTCAATACCTTTATACCGTCCGCAAAGAATGATCAGCGACTTTACATTAATAAAACTCTCAACCACCTTATGATTGAGCAGCTCTCCCTGCGGCGACATATAGACCACCACAGGATTATGTTTCGCAAGCCTCTCCTTTGCATCACCTATACACTTAACTAAAGGCGTAACTTTCATAAGCATCCCGGCATCACCACCATACGGATAATCATCCACGGTTTTATGCTTTGTATCATCGCTGTGGTCTCTGATATTGTGAAAATCGATTGAGATTATCCCGTTATCAACAGCACGTTTGATAATACTGTCAGAGAATGCTCCCTGAAACATTGATGGAAACAGTGTTAAAATATCAAAGATCATACAATTCTATTTTCAGTCAGGCCGTACCTACAACAATTCTTCGACAAAATCATACTTTAACGTAATCTGCCGGGAATCCTTATCGATACTTACTACTGATTCCTTAGTTAATGGTACCAGTAGTGCATCACCCCGTTTCCGGGATATTTCTATTGTATCAGCAGACGGGAAATTGTGAACATGTATAACAGTACCAAGTTCAATACCATTATCTGTTAAAACTTTCATACCTACCAACTCAAAGTGATAATACTCATTCTCTTCAAGTTCAGGCAAATCTGCCTTTGCAATGTAAATATGCTTCCCTTTGAGCAACTCTGCACTTTCGATTGAATCGACCCCCTCGAAAAGACCAACAAATGTATTTGGCCTCTCATCAAGATCTTCGAGTACAATCTCTTCGCACTCTTTTTCGTTAACCCCAATATACAACGTATATGGGAGCTCCAGCGTCCCGAGTACAAATCCTGAAGGCTCAATACCAACCAGACCTTCAAGGCCGACAGTACGTGTGATAAAACCTACTGCGACAAGATCATTTAGTTCAGAGTTACGCTGCATCTGCACGTATCGTAACGATTAGCTCTTAGCTTTTTTGGCTTTGGGCTTACGGTTACGTTCCGGTTTGCGCGTAATACCCTCAATAGATTCATTCTTTTCAAGCTTTTCCTGTTTTTCAAAGAAACGATCCTGATCAAGAAGGTTCTTAACAGTCAGAGTTGGCTGAGCCCCAACACCAATCCAGTAGGCAACACGGTCTGCTTTGAACTCAAATTTTTTCGGATTAGCAGTTGGATCGTAGCTACCAAGCAGTTCAATAAAACGACCATCTCTCGCTGCACGACTATCAGCAGCAACTACACGATACTTTGCAATTTTGTTTCTACCCACGCGGGTTAAACGAATTTTAACTGGCAAGCTTAGCTCCTTGCACTAAAAATGAAAAGTTAATTGTTATTAGTTACGTATTTTCTTTTAAAATGGTGACAGACTTCTTAGTGCAGCAGCCTGCCCCCTCTTTCCTGCAATTTTATTCATCCGTTTCATCATATCTTTCATTGCATCAAACTGCTTTAACAGCTTGTTGATATCCTGCACAGTAGTTCCGCTACCGGCGGCAATACGACGTTTACGGCTTCCATCAATAAGTTGTGGTTTTTCACGTTCCATATTTGTCATGGAACAGATAATTGCCTCTATTTTATTCAATGCACCATTATCGACATCCGCCCCCTGAAGTTGTTTCCCGACACCGGGAATCATGGAGAGAAGGTCACCTAATGAACCCATTTTCTTTATCTGCCTCAACTGATCAAGAAAATCCTGCAAGGTAAAAATATTCTTCCGGATCTTCTTCTCAAGCTTTTTACTCGCTTCGACATCAACAGTTTCCTGAGCACGTTCAACCAGAGAAATAATATCACCCATGCCAAGGATTCGCGATGCCATACGTTCAGGATGAAATACCTCGAGTGCATCAGGTTTTTCACCAACACCCACAAACTGAACCGGTACACCGGTGACATCAAGAATGGAGAGAGCTGCACCACCACGCGCATCACCATCAAGTTTGGTCAGAATCACCCCGGTAAAATTGATCTCTTTATGAAACTGCTCAGCGACATTAACTGCATCCTGACCGGTCATCGCATCGGCAATAAAAAAGATCTCGTCGGGTTTCGAAAGATTACAGACATCTTTCAGCTCGGTCATCATCTCGGTATCGATATGAAGCCGACCGGCAGTATCTATAATGACAAGCGAATTATTCTCAAAATCTGCGTGTTCAAGCGCCTTTTTTGCAATTTCAAGCGGTTTGGCACCACGCTCTGAATAAACAGGAATTCCGAGTGATTTTCCAAGTGTTTCAAGCTGATCGATAGCTGCAGGACGATAAATATCGCAGGCAACAAGTAGAGGCCTGTGCCCCTGTTTTCTAAAATAAAGTGCCAGCTTAGCTGCTGCTGTGGTTTTTCCGCTACCCTGCAATCCAGCCATCACAATCACATTACGACGATTTGTGTGGAGTTTTATCTGCCGGGCCGCACCACCCATAAGTGTCGCAAGTTCATCATATACTACTTTTACAAACTGCTGTCCGGGAGTGATACTCTGAAGCACATCGCTACCAAGCGCCTTTTCCTCAACAGATGCAGTGAGTTTCTTTACTACACGATAATTGACATCTGCTTCAAGAAGTGCACGCTTCACATCGCGCACAGCCTCGGAAATATTGGCTTCCGTTAACTTGCCGCGTCCGCGGAGTTTCTGGAAAATGGCTTCAAATCTATTCGATAATTCGTCAAACATACTTTACTTCTACAAATAAAAAACACCCTGAAAACAGCTATCTGTCTCAGAAATTTATTAAAGATACGTTTTGGTACATCCCAAAACAAGGAAAAGTTGCTCTGCAATCAAGATTTAGGTGATTATATTAATTCCAACCACAATGTACAGTGATTACACCATGTTGAAACTACTACTTATACATACTAATGATATGATTGGAAGCGCAATCCTGTACCATTGCAGATCAAAAGCCCGAATTTCTGTCCGATGCTCAATATCAATTTTCACTGCATTTCATTTCACTCAGCCTTCATCCATCTTCCTACAACCTACTGTCTACGATGTATTTTCCTTCAGTATAACCATTCAAAGGAATAACAATGAATCACGAATACTTTATGCGTGCCGCTATTCAGGAAGCATTAAAAGCCTATGATGAAGGCGAAGTGCCGGTTGGTGCGGTTATTGTCAAAGAGGGAATTATCATCGGACGCGGCTATAATCGTATGGAACATTTACCGGATGCAACTGCACATGCTGAAATTATCGCTATCAGCGCGGCATCATCCCGGCTTGAATCCTGGCGCCTTGACGAGTGTACAATATATGTCACTCTTGAACCTTGCCTCATGTGCATGGGAGCCCTTATGCAGGCTCGCATATCTTCCATTATATATGGAGCATCCGATCCGCGTGCCGGAGCAGTTGATTCACATTATTATGCGCAGGAGATAGAACGCACCTATGGATATTACCCATCTGTTACCCCGGAGATCAGTGCACATGAATGCGCCAACCTCCTCACTACTTTTTTTGAGGAAAAACGGAAAAAAGAAAAAAGTTGAAAAAAGTACTAAAGTTTTATAGAAACCTGTCGATAGAAAGTGTAGGAGAACGTGGAACTTCAGGGACGAGTGGAACGGCAAATCCTTACGACTCCCTGACAATGCGCCGAAAGGAGGACTTAAAAGGCGCGAAAAGCAACTGTTTCTTGATAAGTAAAGATTAACATGGAAGGTTAATCGAACAGAATAAAAAAAAACACAGGGAGGTTTCTATGCGTATCAATCATAACATCTCTTCCATGACCGCGACCAATGCTCTATACAAATCAAATAGAGACATGGGTAAATCACTCGAAAAACTTTCTACCGGCCTTCGGATTAACCGCTCAAGTGACGATGCAGCCGGACTTGCGATATCAGAAAATCTACGCTCCATGGTCCGTGGTGCTGCCCAGGCACAGCGTAATGCAATGGATGGAACATCACTACTGCAAATCGCTGAAGGTGCTGCAAATGAAATATCTGATGTGCTTCAGAGAATGCGTGAATTGGCAATCCAATCTGCCAATGACACACTTACAAGTACAGAACGTGCTTATACAGATCAGGAATTTACCGCCTTACGTGATGAAATTGATCGAATAGCAAAAGTGACAAACTATAACGGTAAAGAACTTATCTCCGGCAATCCAGCTGGCCGCTTTGGCACAGCCGGAGCGAATACAAACAACGTATTCTGGATTGACGCCGGGGCGACAGTCGGAACTGACAGTCTTACTATTTCAATTGATACACTTACGGTTTCATCACTGAATAACGACTTGTCAAGTGCAACACTTGATTCTCAAACCGACGCTGCAAATGCAATTAGCTCCATTGATGCGGCTATTAACAGCGTAAACAGTACACGCGCAAACATCGGTGCATACGTCAACAGACTCGAACATGCGATCAACAACCTGCTTGTCAGTGAGACAAATCAGAGCGCAGCTGAATCTCTTATAAGGGATGTGGATTTTGCTAATGAATCTGCAAATTTCTCGAAAAATCAGATTCTTATTCAATCAGGCACTGCAATGCTTGCACAAGCAAATTCATCAAGCCAGAACGTGCTCTCCCTTCTGAGATAATTGAGTTTTTGCCAAGCGGGTTTCTTTCGATGGGTGTCTGCATGACGTAGACACCCGTTTCGTGTATTTTTATAAATCCCCTTTTTTTTTAAAACCACAATTTATTTTGTCAATTTGTAATGTGGTAATGTAATGTAATAACGTAATAACGTAATAACGTAGGGACAGGTCGCGACCTGTCCCTACCTACGTTATTACGTTATTACATTGCCACATATGAATATTCATTCCACCCAAATTCAAAACCTGTGCGTACAGGATACGCAGCTACTATTTTATGGATAACGATTTACAGGAGAATTGCTATGGATTTATGGAATGCGACCTCTTTAGGTCGCCAGACGTTTGATTTTGAATCATTAACAGCGACGCAACAGGAAAAATTTATTCAGTTTATGAACAACCATTTTCCCCCGGCAATCTATGCCCGCCACAGAGAGTACAGGGAAAAGGCGCTTCATGCTATGAACACGATGCGAAAAGCGCTTAATGGTGCACAACAGCTATTCCCGTCAGTGGTTCACTATGGATCTGTAAACGCATCTCCTGAGTCTCTAAAGGACCATGCGATTATTTTTACTGCGGGCGGTGAGGGCGAACGGCTTCGGCTCAGTTTACTTAAACAGGGAATTCCTGCAGAGGATCTTGAAGATTTTACAAAAGCAACATTCTACCTTCCGGACTTCTATAAGAAATTCGGTACACTCCATATCAACCTGGCCATGGTTTCATCATTATGCAGTAAATACAACATTACTATACCGGTTATTGTTACGACCGGACCTAAAGATTCAATCACAGCACGGGTGATTCCGGAAATCTTAAAACAGTATTCAAATTTCGGTTTAAAAAATATCAGGGTGATAGAACAGGATGAGCGGCTGCATCTCACCAATGATAACAGAATTGTGTGGCAGGCCGCTAACGAGTCAATAATCCCTGTAACAAATCCCGACGAAACCGGCGGGCCGCTCATGAAGCTCAAGGACAAGGGTGACTCAGGAGAATCGGTACTTGACTGGCTTAACAAAATAGGATGTACCCGTTCCATCGTTGTTCAGGCAACAGCACTCTACGAGCAGCGCCTGCTGCCCATGATGGCATCCGGGCTTAAGGGACACGATTGTCTTGCAGTCGGCATACTGAGAACATCATTTCCTGAAAAGGATCCGTTTGGAACATTTGTCACCCTTGACTATGGGACATCACAGAAAACTGTAATCCTTGAACAGGATGTACGTGATGCAATGACAAGAACAATCGTTGACACATCTGGAAAATATTATTTACCATACAATACCGGGTTTTATGCATTTGACAATGACCTGCTTGCAAACGACGATCTTCCTCATTTTGCTACCCCCCCAAAAGAGATTCTGCCCCACATCGAACGGGCATCAAAAATAGGGTATGCAGCAACCGATATTGTACCAGCAGCAAAAAATCCGGTTATTCTTGCAATGGATCAAACTATGTTTGGTGTGCTTAAAACAGCAGATGATCTGGTAATGCTTTCGGAACTTGGAAAACGTTACGGTCTTGACAAAGTATGTATGGAGTTTGACAAAAGACAATAATGACCGGGTGAACTATATTGCCTCCTTACCGCAGACAATATAATGTTCAACCGCACAGTACTCGCATTTTCAATATTATGATGATAACGTTGACGAATGTCCGGTGACGACTCTTAACAAGGCAGGTTGAAACAATGAGAACAATTGCAGTACTGAATCATAAAGGTGGCGTCGGCAAAACCACGTTCTGCGGATCGACCGCACAAGCCCTTGCACTTATTGGTTTTCGTGTATTAGTAATTGACAATGACAGCCAGCACAACCTTTCGTCAATGCTTGGCGTCGGTGTAAAACACCCGAATATCCGTGACGTTTACATTGCGGACAATTCCACTGCGCCATCACAGCTCCTGAAATCAGTGCGAAAAACTGATATTCCCGGGCTTCACATTATTACATCATGCAGAGATCTCAGTGATTCGGATGTACCTCACAATACACATCTCAAAAACGCGCTTCAGACATGTAGCCTCGGACGCTTCTATGATTACCTGCTGATTGATAACGCACCCGGTATCGATCATCTACAGGCATCTGCAATTATTGCTTCAGACGAGATTTTTGTACCAACAGAACTAAAACAATTTGCCGTTGATGGCATTGCGGAAATGGAGCTGACACTCCGTGAACGCTATCCTGATGGCGCCCGAATCACAAAGATCGTGCCCAATTTTTACAAAAATGTTAAACGTCAAAATTCGTTTATCGCAGCGTTATCAAAGCTTTTTCCGGGACGGGTAACAGAAACATCCATTCCGTTTGATTCTGTCTTTGATGAACTTGTCACCGATAATAAAATTCTGTTTCTGCACCGTTTGTATTCAAAGGGTGCAGCATGTTATATTAAGCTTGTTCATGAGCTGTTTAACCTTGATGAAGATACGGTCTGGGAACAGGTTAAAGGTAAACGGGATAACAAGATCAAGGATGATGCGAGAAAACGATTGACGGCACGTAAAATTGATGGAGGAATGAGCTGATGACAGATCAGAAAGGTGAATCAGTTTTCGAAAACGTCGATGAGTTATTAACAGATAAGATTATTAACCACACATTTCAACATACGGAACAGGAGGATAATGTGGTAAAAAAAACAGATACAGAAAACGATCATGATACAAATTGCGATTGCGAATGTTCAGACTACGATGGTCAGACGGAAAAACGCGAAAAATCCGCTGGTCTTTTGATTGTAATAGCTGTAATTGCTGTAACAGCACTGGCAATAGGCTTGAAGTCACTTTTTAGAAAAAAGTGACACGAAACTGTCAGGAAACGTATTGCATACGCATCTTGACAGTACCATTTCTTTCCCACCAGCAATTCATTCGATCTCGCGTGATAACGTCTCAAAGTAAACAATTTTTATAGCGTTTATATCACACTCTTTAACAGGCCAATACGCCTGATATCCAAGTGTTTTTCCTTGTTGAACATTGACAAGCCCCCTATCAATCTCCCAGTCACCAGGCATTTTCATGAAAGCGCGAATAGTATCAGCATTTGAAATCAGACATAGTTCTGTATTTGATACTTTATAAAAGTTATCTGATTTGTTGACAAACTGAACATATCCGAATACTTTTCCCTGTGATTTTGAAAAGGTCAACCCGCTGATCTTGACAAAAATTCCTGGAGCAGCCTCAAAGCCGATATCTTTTGATCCACATCCTCCGATGAAGATCACAACGCACGACAAAATTACCGCCAAAAGCGATCGTATCATAAGAACCTCGATGGTTGGTGTTTATATGATAATTTTCCAAAGTTGTAAACCCGGAATATTGTCTGTCAAAAACCATAAAATAATGTCAGAGTGCCTA
>JAAZBG010000293.1 GCA_012513915.1 Fibrobacter sp. | reverse complement strand
TGAGCGCTAAGCGTTTCAAACCTCTTGACCTTATCACCCTTCGATAAAGCCTGCGAGGTTTTCAAAGCTTATCATCTCAATATCTTACGGTTCTGCATTCACGCCAACTGCGCCATTTAGGATAATTCCCACCGTCGTATGTACGCAACACACTATCGTGATCTATCTGTCACCGGTTAGATGACTTTATGCATAGCATCTCATGCTTATCATTGCATTTAATTAAACTATCAATACATAAAATAACTTATTTTATTACCGGCAATTGAATTGTTACCGGGTGATGCATTCCAATCCTGCAAACTGTGCATCACTATTTGAACCTGCAGTTAAGGATTTGATTTAAATGGGATTTAAAGCAATACGTAAACTTCCGACTCCTGATGAAATAAAAGCGCTTGTACCGGTTACTGCAACGATGACTGCAGCAAAAAACTCGCGGGATGCCATTATCCGCAGTATTCTTGAGAAAAAAGATGACCGTTTTATTGTTGTCGTCGGTCCGTGCAGTGCACATGATGAAAACGCGGTTTGTGAATATGTGGAACGTCTTGCGAAAATCCAGGAACTGATCAAAGAACGGGTTTTGATCATTCCCCGTATTTACACCAATAAACCCCGAACAACCGGTCAGGGCTACAAAGGTATGGCACATCAACCGGATCCATCAAAGGAACCGAATATGTCTGAAGGCATTCTCGCAATCCGCAGGATGCATCTGAGGGCATTCTCCGTTTCAGAGTTGACATCCGCAGATGAGATGCTTTATCCGAATAACCATCCGTATCTTGACGACATGTTGAGTTATGTTGCTGTCGGTGCCCGGTCAGTTGAAAATCAGGCTCACCGTCTTACTGCAAGCGGTCTTGACATTCCGGTCGGTATGAAAAATCCAACAAGTGGTGATCTGAAAGTTGCACTCAATTCAGTCCTCGCAGCACAACTGTCACATGTTTTTTCATACAATGATTATGAAGTGGAAACATCAGGGAACCCCTATGCGCATCTTATTCTCAGAGGAGCTATTGACCATCTCAGTCAGGTAATTCCAAATTACCATTATGAAGATCTGATCAGCGTCTCACAGGATTATGAAGACCGCAAACTGTCAAATCCTGCAATTTTTGTTGATACCAACCATGATAACAGCGGTAAACACTACAAAGAGCAATATCGAATCAGCATGGAGATATTACAAAGCCGTAAATATTCCCCCGTACTGCACAAAATGGTCAGGGGCCTTATGATCGAAAGTTTCCTTGAAGAGGGCAACCAGAAAGCCGGCGAGTCTACCTATGGAAAGTCAATTACTGATCCATGTATTGGCTGGGACGAAACGGTGCGCCTGCTTAACGATATTGCCGAACGAAGTGTATGAACTCCCTGAGAGCACTTGTTTACCTTGAAAATTCCGTTGATGCATTCGCGATTACACAGGAACAATACCAGCGGCTCAGGGATGCTCTGCCGGAAATATGCTTTTGTCAGGTTACCACCGATCACCAATTTGAAGCGCAACTTCCGGAATGTGATATAGTCATAACCTGGAAGTTTAAGGATCGCTGGTATGCGCTTGCTCCGCAGCTCAGACGGATCTTTACACCTGCAGCAGGCAAAGACTGGATCGCTCACACCCCGTATCATCAGGCTGTTATTGTCAATGGAACCTTTCACTGTGTTTTAATGACAGAATCGCTGTTGGGCATGATGCTGTTTTTCAACCGGAGATTCAGTCAGCTTATTGACAATAAGAACAAATATATTTTCGATCGCAATGTGCAAAGCGCTGCGCCATCGCTATATGGACAACATGTTTTGATTATCGGGTATGGTACAATCGGCACCTATGCCGGTACTGTATTGTCGTCACTTGGATGCACAATAAGCGGTGTCAAAAGATCGTTAAGCAGTAAAAAAGACACTCCGGCTGCGCTCTACACATTCGATACACTGCCTGAAATAATCGGTACCGCAGATCACATAATAACCATACTACCAAATGATTCATCAACTGATGCAATTATCACACCAGATCATTTTTATCGCATGAAACGCAGCGCATTCTTCTATAATATTGGACGTGGCAACTGTTACAAAGAGGAAACACTGGTGCATGCGCTTGACAACGAGTATATAGCCGGTGCGGGTCTTGACGTATTCGAAAAAGAGCCGCTTCCCGCAAACTCAAGACTCTGGCAAATGAATAATGTATTTATCATGCCGCATTCATCAGCAATTTGTAAACCATACCTTGACTTCTACATTGACGAGCTTGTGGGAATACTATCATCATTGCATGATACTTTATAGCATATGCAACATAACAAAAAAAACGTTATACTCAGAAATCCCCCGATGAATAAAGTTATCAAACAGTAGCCATCACAAGGTTGTCGAGCAAAGTCGGGACAAGGTTGTCGAGCGAAGCCGGGACATCATTTTGTCAACATGCAGATTGCAATAATAATCACTAACTGTGCAACTAAAAACAATACCACTGCATAGGCAATTGAAAATTTACGGGTAGTGACAGAATCGGATGCTTTATTCCCGTCTGCAAATTCAACACTGACAAGTCTGTCCTCGATGCTGTTGTAAACATAGACACGGTCAACATCATAGCAGGTGAAATATTCAAGCAGTTGACGACGGGTGGTGATATTTGATGGTTTAACGCAATCGGCACCGCTTTTCGCATCAACAATCGCTGTTTTATCATCTT
>JAAZBG010000292.1 GCA_012513915.1 Fibrobacter sp. | reverse complement strand
TGAGCGCTAAGCGTTTCAAACCTCTTGACCTTATCACCCTTCGATAAAGCCTGCGAGGTTTTCAAAGCTTATCATCTCAATATCTTACGGTTCTGCATTCACGCCAACTGCGCCATTTAGGTTGAATAGTCCACACCAATTCAGGTATTTGGGTTTATGATTCTTGCATCACCCTAATTCATTAAATATTTTAACGCTATGACGTTTGAACTACAGTTTTTTCTCCTGATAGTATGCCTTGCAGGAGCTTTTCTATATGCAGGAAGTGAAACGGGTTTTGTTTCGCTTAACCGGCTTAAAGCGAGCCATCTTGCTGACCGGGGATTGAAAAGGGGCTGCTGGTGCATGTTTCTTTTCAAAAATAAAATGCTATTTCTATCATCGATATTAATTGGAAGCAACATCTGCATCGTTGGTGCATCGCTTTTTTTTAATTCACTCTTTATAAAACTTTCTGATACATTGCCGTTATTATCACAAGTTCCATCCCCTGAGTCCTGGTTTCTGACACCAATTATTGTTCTATTTTGTGAAATGCTTCCAAAATCGTTATTCCGGTTGTATTCTTTTGAATTGACGTTGAAATTCATCCCATTTCTTATAGTATCTCATTTCTTAGTATTACCATTCAGCTGGATTATTTCGTTTATTACCGGAGGATTTCGAAAAAGAGGTGAGGGTGACGAATCGTTTAAACAAAAGCTCAGGGAAGAGATGGTAATGGTTGCCGCTGAAGGAGCAAGAACCGGTTCAATTTTTGAGTCATCAAATTCAATCATTGAAAATGTACTTAAACTTAAAAAATTATCAATGAATGAGTTAAGACTTGCACTTAAAGATGTACAAAAAGGTGCTTTTTTTAAAAACGATGAAATCAATGCTTTAAAAAAACATCATTTTCGTGATAGTGAGGTAATTATTTATGAGGGGGATGGGAGCGAACCGGTTGGTGTTGTTTCATTAAATGACGTTGTTGGAAAAAATGGACAACTTCCGCTTGCATTATTTCTTCGACCTTTAGTTGTTATTGATATAGCTTCATCGATTGGTGCTGCCTTAAAAATGATATTGATGTATCCCGGAAATTTGATATTTTTAAGAAATACTGAAGGTCTGATTGATGGCGTTGTAAAGAAAAAAGATATTATTGCTACTATTTTTACATTAAAAAAACCTCCAAAAGTATCGTTTCAGCAGGGATAATTTTTAAAACCGTTACTTGTAAACGCGTAAAGATTGAAAAAACATGAACCGATTTGTACAATTAGTAATAGAAATGCTTGGAAACAAAGAAGAGTTCATGAAAAAACTAGGTTGGAAGCTTGTATTTATTACGCCAAAAACGGTATCCCGTGTGCGTCAGGTGACGATATCTGCACGGGGGGTAGCGTTCTTTTTGTTCCTTTTTGTGGCTTCAGTGCTTGGTTTATCACGAATGATCTGGTTCTCATCTTCGTATGTTTTCGCTAAATTTGGTGTATACGATGCAAAAAAGGACAATGAAAGCCTGTTGATGAAAGTCAAGTTTCTTTACAAGTATGCCGACAAGGAGATGGCCCGGATAAATGAACTTGTAAATTTTGAAGATCGTACACGCCTTCAATATGGTCTTACAAGAATTAGTAGTGATATAAGAATGGCTGGTATTGGTGGGCTGCCTACATCTCAGGATATAATTTTTGCAGCAATTCTTGATCCCGTACTTCTTGATGCAGCTATTATTCAGGATAATATTGAAACACTTATTCGTCGCGCAGAACTTCAGGATTCGACACTTACCAAAATGTCGAATGAAGTATCAGAAATTCATAAAGTATGGGCATCACGACCATCAATCTGGCCTGCCACTGGTAGAATTACATCAGACTTTGGTTACAGACGTCATCCGATCGTTGGTGAAAATATCTTTCATGAAGGTCTGGATATTGCCAATCAGATCAATACAAATATCTATGCGACAGCTGATGGTGTTGTGACATCATCGGGAAGCAGGAATTTTTATGGAAACGTTGTTTTTCTAAAGCATATGGATAATCGGACAGAAACTGTTTATGGTCATATGAACAAAATAGCTGTAAAGAAGGGGCAATTTGTTAAAAGAGGTGAAGTAATTGGTTACATGGGCAGCACCGGACGATCGACGGGCAGCCATGTTCATTACGAAGTTCGCGTTGATGGTAAATGTGTAAATCCAAGTACCTACATTCTTCCTGAAGATGAAATAGTTGATTAATTATGGTATTCCACACTGAAGTCCCGCTTAGAACAGTCAATCGGACACACTGGCTTGATGTTACATCACAGGTTGAGTTTGTACTTAAAAAGAGCAATGCGCTCAATGGTATTTGTCTTGTGTCAAGTCAGCATACTACTGCCGGGCTGACAATTAACGAAAATGCTGATCCGGATGTTCAACGGGATTTTTTCTGGAAATTAAACAGCGTTTTTCCGCAGGATGTATCATTTGCACATCGTGAAGGCAATAGTGATAGTCATATCAAGGCATCTCTGGTTGGTTTCAGTGTACAGGTGCCGGTAGTTAACGGGGAACTGAAACTTGGGACCTGGCAGTCGGTTTATTTCTGTGAATTTGATGGTCCCAGAAACAGAATTATTACAGTAAGTTTTGTCGGTGACTGATTAATAATTTACAGATGTTTGAACTTTTCCTTCGCTCCATATAGCTGACCAATACGAATTGATAATTTGTCATCAACAACGGTGATCTCTCCTTTTGCGACAATCTTGCCACGTAGAAATACATCTATCGGTTCACCGGCCATTCTGTTGAGGCGGACAATGCTTCCCTGATGTAAATTAAGCAGTTCCCGTATTGTCATTCTTGTCTGTCCTAGTTGCACAGAGATGCCAACATTGACATCAAGAAGCATATTGATACTGTTTGCCATGCATATCTCCAATGGTAGTTGTCCTTATTATAGTACAATCCAATAAGAAGATCGGCAAGGAAAAAGTTCGATACACACTGTTTGCTGTCATTAGTGTAGATAAAACTTATTAAGGCCGGTCGCACATTACTATTGTAAAAATGGAAGAATATCAGTAAAGACACCGCTGAGTGCTACACCAAGAAATGCGAGCAGGAGTAGTACTGTTACAAAAAGAAGAGCAAGAACAATAAGTGGAAAAATCAGGGCTGTAAATGCTTTAATACGCGTTGTGTGATGAACCACTGAGATACCGGTGATCAACTGCCAGATAAATAGTACTGATGCCAGAAATTGTCCAAAAAATGGTACTACATTCAGGAGCATGGCACTTTGAGAATATGCTGTAATTTTGATTGTCTGATAGAATGCGTTTTTACTTTTTCGTGTTATCAGCAGCATGAAATGAGTATACAAAGCAATTATGAAAAATTCAATCGAGATATAAACCGGTGTAAACATCAGGGTAAATGCCGGTGATGGTTCATTACCTCCAAGTAATCCGTTGTTTTTAGATGCAAAAAGAGAATTGATTGAATCGGGCAGAACCAGCGACCAGAGAAACGCAGCGGTATAACCGATACTTCCTGCGACAAGGGCAAACAACCATGCGCTTGACATATTCTTTTTAACCTGAAGAGTATTGAAGAAACGCTCCGGGGCTGAAAAAAGCTCTTTTACAGTAAGAAAAAAAACTGTAAGAGGATAATTTTTTGCCGCAGGTGACTCCCAAAGAGGTTGTATTGATTCCGGGGAAGATGGTGGCAACGATAATGTATTGTTATCAGAGTAGAAATTTCCACATGAGGAACAGTTTAAGGTTGAGAATGAATCAAGGCTGTTTCCGCATTTACTGCATATCATGGTTTCCTCGTTTTTGTTGATTTTTCTTCTATTCATTATAGAATAAAACAAGCAGGTTTTAAATAACAACATCTATAGATTCTGAAAATAATACCCGCATTAGCATTTTGGTACTCTATGATTTATTTTAAATAGAAGTATAAATGGATAAAGTTTTTTAAATCAGTTTTTTAGATTGAATTCACACAGGAGGATATATGATAATTGTAACAGGTGGTGCTGGTTTTATAGGAAGTGCAATCGTCTGGAAATTGAACCAGATGGGCATGAATGATATCATTATTACCGATCATTTGGGGACGAGTGAAAAGTGGAAGAATCTGGTCAATCTGAGATATAACGATTACCTTGACAGAGATGTCTTTATTAAAAAACTTGAAGCATGTGAGTTTAATTCGTCAATTGAAGCAATTTTTCATATGGGAGCATGTTCTGCAACGACCGAAAAAGATGCTGATTATCTGATTGAAAACAACTTTCATTATACACTGCGTCTTGCAAAATGGGCAGTATCAAACCGGTGCAGGTTTATTTATGCATCAAGTGCTGCAACGTACGGTAATGGAAAATTTGGTTATGATGATACGCACATGAAATTCTATTCGATAAAGCCTCTGAATATGTATGGTTATTCAAAACATCTTTTTGATTTATACGCCTTGCGTATGGGTTGGCTTGACAAAATGGTGGGATTGAAGTTTTTCAATGTGTTTGGGCCCAATGAATATCATAAGGGTGACATGATGAGTCTTGTATGTAAGTCATATACGAAAATCAGGGACACAGGAGAAATATCGCTTTTTAAATCATATATCAATGAGTATAAGGATGGTGAACAGGTCAGAGATTTTGTTTATGTCAAGGACGCTGTTGAAATGGTCATGTATTTCTATGAAAATGATTCTGTCAATGGAGTATTTAACATTGGTACAGGAAGAGAACATTCGTGGAACGATCTCGCAAAGGCGATGTTTAAAGCGTGCGGGAAACCATTTAATATCAGGTATATTGATATGCCTGAACAGATCAGGGATAAATATCAGTACTTTACAAAAGCTAACATGGATAAACTGGCTGTTCATGGATGTACACACACATGTATGTCGATGGATGATGCGATCGATGACTATATAAATAATTATCTGAAGCATAACAGATACTTGGGTGAATAACATAACAGGAGACAGGTATGCTTACAGGTTGTTCGATAATTACTACTCCCGATGGCCTGAAAGCGTATTTACAGATACAGCCAAAAACGCTGGTCTTTCCATCAGAGAAAGAAATTGTTGGTGAGCTTCATAACAAGGGGATTGTTTTTGGTCTGGATAAGCAGGCAATCAGTGCAGTTGCATGCGGTAAAAAAAATTCAGGATTAATTGAAGTTGCCAGAGGCATTGCACCATTACCGGGTGTTAATGGCCATATTGAGATTCTTATTGATATCAATTCTATTGGAAAACCTAAAACACTTGAAGATGGCCGTGTGGATCATCATGAGATCGGTTCTGTTATAAATGTCAAGTGTAATATTCCACTTGCACGCCGCATACCTCCTGCTGCAGGTGTTGAAGGAAAAAGCGTTTTTGGTAAATCCATTCCACCCCCAATCCCGGACGATGTTGTTCTGATGGCCGGTGTTGGAACCAGTATTTCCTCTGATGATCCTAATCTGTTATTGTCATCAATTGAAGGTGCTGTGTCAATTGATAGAAATGGAAATATTGATGTCAAGCGTCAGCGGGTTATTGATAACGATATCGACTACTCAACAGGGAATATCAGTTTTGCCGGTGATCTGATTATAAACGGTACTGTTAGGGCCGGTTTTACTGTTGATGTTCAAGGAAATTTAAAAGTCTGCGGAAATGTTGAGGATACACGGATAAAGTCTGGCGGATGGATAGAGATTGATGGCGGTGCAGTTGGTGCAGGCACCGGGTTGATTGAGTGTACCAGTCATGTGAAAGTACGTCATCTTGAGAATTTCTCCATACGTTCCGGTAATGATGTCATTATTCATGAGGATTCACTTCACAGCAGTATCGTATCAGAGGGAAAAATCAGGGCAAAATCCATTATAGGCGGTTCTGTTAATGCGTTTGGAATAGAATGTGAATCGGTTGGCAGTACCGCAGAAACGCGCACTGTTCTTGATATAGGGAGAATGCATCAGCTTGTTGAAGAACGGCGTGAACTGAATAAAAAGGCAATAGAGTTACGTTCCTTTATTCAACAATTGAAAAATGAGCAATTTACTCTTGTCCGTGATAACATGAATGATAATGGTCTGCTTAGTGATGAGGATGTCAGTAAACTTGAAGTTATAAAAAACAAAACATTGGAATCTATTAAAACTCATGATAAAATCAGACAGAGAGTTGACTGTATTAATGAGAAAGAAAAAACAATCGGTTCCAGTTGCGGAATAATTGCTGAATGTATCTATCCAAACACATTTATCAAATTCGGTAATGGGGATCGTCAGGTACAGGAAATATTAAAACATGTCAAGTTGTATGCTGGAGCACAAGGTAATTAGAATGTTGCAGGTATATTTGCGTTCAATAGTAATCTTTTGTATAATATCTATTTGGTCAACATTGTCTGCTGCTGCGCCTGGTGATGATGAAACCGGCAATAATATTCATTATCGTCTGGGTATAAAATATAAAGAGGAAAAACGGTATGATGATGCAATTGAGGAGTTCAGAAAAACGCTGGCATCATATCCGGATAATTATAATGCATACATGCATGTAGCAGAAATCCGCTCATTACAGGGTGAGCATAACCTTGCTGCTTACAATTTAAAGAAGGCACTTCAGTATAATCCCGGCTGGAACAAAGCTCATAAAAAGCTTGCCCGGGAATATGAACTTGACGGACAGGTACAGAATGCGATCACCGAGTTGCAGATTTATATGCAGTTATGCGATCCTGCTGAACGTGATAGTATTCAAAAGGTAATAGACCGTCTAATTGTAAAAGGATCTCAGCTGCAATCATTGCAGACAGGTAAAAATGATCAGTCAAAACAGGTAACAAAAACGGAACAAAAAACTCAGGCCCAAAAGAGTGTACCGGCAAAGGATGCGGTACGGAAACAATCTCCTGCTGTGCTGGCCAGTACCGGAAATGAGGGGGCAGATCAGTTGTTTAAAGAAGCGGTACAACTGTATGAATCGAAAAAATATCCGGAAGCGCTTGATAAATTGAAACAGATACGAAGTGTTGTACCATCATTTCCCGGAATCTACTATTATGCCGGATTGATCCGCAGGGAAACCGGTCAGAACAAAATGGCCAAAATTAACTTTCTCAAAGGTGTCGACTATCCATCAGAGGGCTATAATTCATATTTACATTTAGGTAAAATTCTTGCAGGAGAGCAAAACTATAACGAAGCGATAAAGTACTTGTCGCTATTTGTTGACAAAGCACGATCAGAAGCTGATAAAAAAAACGGGCAGGACCTGATTGCATTATATCGTAAAAAAATGGGTGGTGAAACAGTTGATAAAAATATATCAGAAACTTCATTAAAAATACAAGGTACCGGTGAAATAGCTGATAGTAATGATCCTGTTGCCGGTCGTGCTATTCCTCAGGAGCAATATATTACCCCGATTGAAATTCAGATCGATTCATTATTATCAATGATGACTGTTGATACATTGACAGACGCAGGGCAGAAATTACTTGGTGGAATCCGTGCGTTTCAAAACGCCAATTATGATCAGGCAATAAAGGAGTTCAGGCGTATCCTGGCATCCAATCCTGCCGGTACTGTCGCATTGAACAGTGTTTATAATACGGGAGTATGTTATTATAAACTGCATCTGTTCAAGGATGCTGAGAATCAATTCCAGCAGGTGATTGAAAAGTTTCCGGATCATTGGGCTGCATCACAATCACTTTTCTTAAAAGCCTGCACCTATCTTGAAAGAAAAGATAACGGAGTTGCTGAGAAACTGCTCAGAAAATTTCTACAGGAAAATAAGAATCACCGCTGGGCTGGATATGCTTATGAGCGTCTAGGGGATGCATATCTGGAAATGGGACAGGATAAGAAAACAATTGATGCTTATGTACAGGCTGTCGCAAAAGTCAGTAATCCGGCAGATCATGTAAGAATTTATTTCAAGACCGGAAATGTGTATGTAAAACTTGATAATCCATCCAGGGCAATTGATGCATTCAAGCAGGCAATTGCTATCGGGGAGAAACGATCTGTGTTTACAAGAGTCCCTGATGCCTATTACCGGATTGCTGACGAAATGTATAAACAAAAGCACTATAAAAACGCACTTGAATACTATACAAAAGTAACCCGCAAATATACTGCGTTTCAGGAAACACCCTGGGGGTTATTTCAGATCGGTACTATTTACAAAAATCTAAAAGAATTCCAGAAAGCGATAGATACTTTTAAGGATTTGATCAACCGGTTTCCCGATGATTATTGGGCCAGACAGGCGAAAGCCAAAATGGAAGATACGATTTGGGAAAGTGAATATCAGAATGTTCTTAGATAAATCACTCAGCAAACGATAAGTAGTTGAATTATATGAATGACAATGATATACTAATAATTCGTGATTTAATTGAATCATACAGGAAACAATGTGACTGGTATGATCAGCTTCGGGTGATGGATCAGAAAATTCTAAGCAGGCTGATCCTTTCCCGTGGTGATATGCACGAGATGATGTATAGTTTTGAAAAGAAAAAAACATTAATTGACAACCTCGAAATTGAACGTACCCGTACAGCAGATGCTGTGCAATATTGGCAAAAGATAAAGAGTGCGTTTCCAGTGTGTGATGATACTGATGAGTTGAATGCAATTCTCGAAAAGACTACAAATACAATCAAGGGTTTTCTTGATGAAGAAGAGAAAATTAAAAAATATATCGAAGGTATTGTCAAGAAAGAATCATCTCAGATTTCCCAGTGAACCGTTTTGTTTACATTCCGCATTCAGCGATATATTTGTAAGAAATTATTCCATTTATAACAACGGAGAGATCGTAGTTGTCAAATAATACCAGCAATATCGATCTTTCATCTATGTCGCCTGAGATTTTTGAATCTCTCAGAGTTGCGTTTTCTGAATTTCAGGAAAACGCAGAACGGCTTAGTAGTGCTTATGAAGCGATGCAGGCCGATTTCAAAAAAATAAATCTTGAACTTGACAAAAAAAATAGTGAACTTGAGGAAAGCCTTACTCGTCAGGAGGAGATCCGTACCTATTTAAACAGCATTCTCGAAAGTATGGAAAATGGTGTTATTGGTGTTGATATTGAGGGAAATATCACGCATTTTAACCGGGCAGCTTCCGAAATAACCGGCTACGATGTTGCGGTTGTCATGCATAAACCATTTATTGATTTCTTTGGCAGTGATACTCAGGAAGAACCGGTGCTGCTTCATGTTTTAAACACTGGAAAAGAGCAGCTTCGGGATGAAAAAGTTATGTGGCATAGTGATGGACATCCGGTACCTGTATCGTATCAGACTGCAATTCTTCGCGACAGCAAAGGCACACGAATCGGGGCTGTCGAGATCTTCAGTGATATTTCCAGAATCAAGGCACTTGAAAAAGAGATGCAGCAGGCAAAAACCATGGCCGCACTCGGTGAGATGTCTGCAACGGTTGCACATGAGATACGCAATCCTCTCGGGGCAATGGGGGTATGGGCCGGTTTACTGGAGAGAGATATAAGTGTTGATGATCCCCGGCGAAAAACACTTGGAAAAATTATAGAAGGGTTATCAAAACTTAACAAAATAGTATCTAATCTTCTTGTCTATACCCGTCCGGTTAAAACAGAGTTGCGTAAAGTGCAAATTGACAAGGTGGTAGCTGAAATCATTGACTTTGTTCAGATAGAAATTGAACGGCTCAGGCAGAATATTGTTATTGAACGAAAGTTTTGTGATCATCCTGTTTTTGTTCTTGTTGATCCGGAGAAAATGGGGCAGGTTGTGTTGAATTTATGTTTGAATGCAATCCAGGCAATGCCTGAAAATGGCACACTTACGGTTCATATTGATAAACAGGAAGATGCCGGGCATGGATATGCAGTATTTACCATTGCTGATACCGGAATCGGAATTGAAAAAGAACTGATCAATAAAATATTTGATCCTTTCTTTACTACAAAAGAAAATGGAACCGGGCTGGGGCTTGCGATAGTAAAGAAGTTTGTTGAGTCTCACAGTGGTTATATTGATATAAAAAGTGTATCCGGTGAAGGTACTCAGGTGAAAGTTTTTCTGCCGTTATTAAAGGAGTAGAGGAAAGAAAATGGTAAACAAACGAATCCTTGTTGTTGATGATAATGAACTGTTCAGGGAATCAATTGTGGAAACCTTACGACGTCAGAATTATACTGTTGATGCAGCTAAAGATGGTCCTAATGCATTGCAAATGGTGCAGGCCAATAAATATAATCTTGTTATTTCCGATATGAAAATGCCCGGAATGACAGGTATTCAGCTACTTGAAAATATCAAGAAACTTGATCCTGATATGCCGTTTCTGATTATCACTGCGTACGGAGCAATAGAAACTGCGGTTGACGCAATGAAGAAAGGTGCATACGATTTTCTTCAGAAATCCGACAATCTCATTCGCGAACTTGAATTGACCGTTGAACGAACGCTTCAGTTTCAATCGTTGCTTACTGAAAATAAGAACCTTAAATCAGTAATTAAGAAACAGAATGATTTTATTGGCCATAATAATGTCATGAACGAGATTCGTTCGATGATAAATTCTGTTGCAGAGAGTAAATCAACAGTGCTTATAACCGGGGAGTCGGGGACAGGAAAAGAGTTGATTGCACGGGCTATACATTTTCAGAGCAGACGGAGTAATGGTCCTTTTGTAAAGGTGAATTGTGCAGCGCTTCCTGAAGGGTTGATTGAATCTGAATTGTTCGGACATGAAAAAGGTGCATTTACTGGTGCGATAAAGCAAAAAAAAGGCATGTTCGAGAGTGCATCAGGTGGAAGTCTGCTCCTTGATGAAATCGGAGAAATGCCGATGATCGCTCAGGCAAAACTACTTCGCGTTCTTCAGGAAAAAGAGATACACAAGGTCGGTGGTGATGATCCGATTGAGGTTGACGTACGAGTAATTGCTACTACCAACCGTGATCTTGAGAGTCAGGTGCAAGATGGCAACTTCCGGGAGGATCTTTTTTACCGGCTGAATGTTATCCATGTACATCTGCCACCTCTTCGTGACCGTAAAGATGATATTCCGGAAATCATTTCTCATTTTATCCAGAAATTAAATCTTGAAAACGGTTTCCATGTTGATGGGCTTGATGACAGTTGTATTCCGGTGATTACATCACATAACTGGCCCGGAAATATAAGGGAGCTTGAGAATGCGGTTGAGCGGGCAGTTGTAATGACAAAAACTGGTTTGATAAAACCGGAGATGTTCAAATTCCACACCAGGCTGCATCATGATGAGTCAACTGGTTTACAACCGGGAACTACGGTTGCTGAAGCTGAAAAACAATTAATTTACAAGACGCTTGACCATTGTAATAACAACCGGACAAAAGCCGCAGAGCTATTGGGAATATCAATAAGAACACTGCGAAATAAACTTAATGAGTATGATGGTCGGGTGGAGGATGTGAATGAGGGAGTGTAGTTTGACAAAAGCTACTGCAACTAATTGACCGTTCTACTCTGCAATCAGATATTTCCCGCGTTCGCATCTGACAATGTTTTCATGCACAAGCTGCGAGAGTACCGGAAGCAATGATTCCGTGTCATTGTTGAGCAATGACGATAGGTTTTTGGTTGTACAGGATTTGTTTGCCAGAAGTACTTTTAAAATTTTTCCACGAAGTTCGCGTCTGGAGCCCCTGAACGCAGTCTGTTTCTTATATGATCTGCTTTTTTTAGTTTCGTTACCAATTGACTTTTTTACCATTGTCCCGTAATCCATCATGGCGGAATACCACTCCCTTGGGTTCTTTATGTCAAGTACTTTTTCTGCAGCATTCATTAAAGTACTATCATCGATACCCTGTTTATCCCTGAAGAAATGATAGATAAGCACCGTGCGAATATTAGTTTCGAGAAATACAACCGGTTTATTGAATGCGAAAGCGGTAATCGACGCTGCTGTTGCATTTCCTATACCGGGAAGCGTTCGTAATTGCTCCGGTGAATCAGGCAGGGAAGAGCCAAATGTTTCAACAATCATTCTTGCTGCATTCCTGAGAGCCATTGCCCGTCGATTATACCCAAGCCCTTTCCAGGATGCAAGAACATCTTCAAGGCTGGAATCTGCCAGCGTTCTGAAATCAGGAAATAATGCAGTGAATTCAATAAACTTGCTGATCACTCTGTCAACCTGTGTCTGCTGAAGCATCACTTCGGAAATAAAAATGTGATATGGATTGTAATCAGTACGCCAGGGAAGATGTGATCTGGAATTGTTTCTGTAGTATGAATACACTAATTTACGAAATGCTATAATGTCGCGTTTTGACGATATATCATAGGTGGTCTCAAATGAACTTTGTGATAACACCGGTGTTCCTTTTATATAAGGTTGATTGCAACTCAGTGTGCTACAAACTCAATGAGCTGTTGTATACGATTGCGGTAGGTGTGTCTGGTGATAACGGTATTGAAATTTACTGTGAGTGATTCCTGAAGAAGATGTGCATTGTCAAGTATATACCTGATCTTTACAATACAATCATCTGGTGATGTAAATGTAATGTATGTACAATCTGCGAGTGCATCCCTGATAAGAGGTACATCCTCGGTGAGAAGAACGGCTTTGCACGCGAGAATATCATATACACGAGGGCTTATATGTACATCATCGCGGCATAATGGTTCTTCTAATGACAGATTTATACCGATTAATCCAGCCGATAAAATCGATTCTACCTGTGTACTGTCTGTCCACATACGGTTGATAAGACAACTATTAAGCGGGCCGTCATACGATTCCCAGCCGCTTCCTGCGATTGCACAGGTAAAGCCAGCCGTAACGATTTTTTCAAGAATCCGGATACGATATGTTGATGGAATGCCAATGAACGTGATGTCATATTTCCGTGGATTGAATGAATTTAATCGGGGCTCAAAAGAAAGCGCTGTATTTAAAAAATGAAACGTACTGTTATTTTGTAAACAAACTTTCGGTAATATGCCCCTTTGAATAGCACAGAAATGCGAATATCCACTGATAATATCATTCCAGTATCCGGCCCTGCGATAGTCTTCATAAAACCAGTGTATTGTTATGATATTCTGTTTCTTTAAAATATTAAGAATAAAAAGGGTAACAGGCGAGAGTGCACCAGTTAAAACATAATTGGCTCCGAAGTCAAGTACCGTAGTCAGAAGTGACTGGTTCATCAGATCGACGACCATGTTTTCATCAGGTGTTTTAAGGAGTTTTTTAAAGGCACTGAGGTAGATGAGACTATCAAAATTTTTTACATTACCGGAACCGGTTTCTTTTGCAAGTGCATTAAACGCATTATGTGCAACTGTTCTGGCTGCACCATCAGGTGGAATAACAACGATCCATCTCCTGGTTTCATTTGTCATGCTTTAAGGTCGTCCGAGGTAGGTAATGAATCGATTCCGCCTCCCTTTAGTCCTTTATACAGTGCAACGCTGTTTGCAAAACGGGCAGCAGTAAATGCATCGAAACCCCGGG